>JAFGSN010000220.1 GCA_016934575.1 Vicinamibacteria bacterium | reverse complement strand
CGCTTCTGGGCGTCAATGGCGCGGCATCAGCTCTTCATACGCAGCCGCGACAAGCACGCCATGAAGTCGGCGGGCAACCGGCTCTCAACGACGACATGCGCCCCGCTTGTCGGATGATCGAAGCCGAGTCGGCGCGCGTGGAGCATCTGGCGTTCGACGTGGATCATCGGCTCGCCGAACCGCCGCGGTCGATACACGGCGTCGCCGAGTATCGGAAAGCCGAGGCGCGCAAGATGGATGCGGATCTGGTGCTGCCGTCCCGTCTCGAGCTCGACCTCGATCAACGCGGCTTCACGCAAAGGCTCGACGACGCGCCAGCGAGTGCGCGCGGCGCGGCCGGGCTCTCCAGGTCGCGCCACGCCGCGACGCCCCGCGACATAAGCGTTGCGGATGGGAAGATCCACCTCGCCATGCGTCGCGCGCGGACGGCCTTCGACGAGCGCGAGGTAACGCCGTTCGATGCGATGCGCCCGGAAGAGAGCGCGAAGCGCTTCACGAGTCGCAGGATTCAGTGCAAAAGCCAGCGCGCCCGATGTTCCGCGGTCGAGACGGTGGACGGCGTGGGCGTTAAGACGTTTTCTCCGGATTCTCGTCACGTACTCGCGCACGCGCGCCAGAGCGGTATCCTCGTGATCGTCGTCCGGAGAGGTGGGAACGCTCAAAAGGCCGGACGGCTTGTCGATGACGATGACGTCGTCGTCCTGATAGAGGAGCGGAAGCGAGAGACGAACGCGCGGCAAGGCCGGCCGATTCGGATTCCAGACGACCGCGGCGCTTCCGTCCACGGCGCGACCCGCTTCGCGCACGAGATCGCCTTCAACCGAGACCTGTCCTTTCTCGATCACGGCGCGGGCCTTGCGACGTGACAGCTCGGGATATCGACGAATCAGGGCGAGATCGAGTCTCAAGCCTCTGGCGCTTCGATGAGCACGATCTCGAACGGCTGCAGCGTGACGCCGATCTCGACTTCATGTTGCTTCGTGGAACCGAAGCCTTCCTCGACTTCGCGAACGCTCAAGCTTTTCCCGCCCATGCGCTCTTTCCAGCCGTCCTTGGACGCGCCCGGCGCAAGACGCAAGGCCGTCTCGGCGGCGGCGTCCCCCATGTTATAGAGAACGTACTGGCGGTCGCCGAAGAGGTACAAAGCCACGCCGCCCGGTCCGAGGAGGCGCACGCCGAGGTCCTTGAAGAACGGCCGTCGGACGGCGTTCAGCACGGGCGCCGGGAGTCTCAGAAGGTCGTAGCTGTTTTCGGGCGTGTTGAGCACGTGCATGCGGCCCTCCAGATAGGGAGCGTCGAGAAGAACGCCGAAGTCGGCGTCCTCGCGCACGAGCGCCACGGCGCGCACGTACGGCCAGGTTGAAAGCTCGATCCGCGGAAAAGCGAACGACCGGGAAGCGGCGATCGTCTCGAACTGCCAGGGCGCCCGCTCGATGCGAAAAGAATCGGCCGCCACGGATCCGCCTTGGCTGATGACGTTCAAGACGCGACCCAGCTCGCTGGTCTCGAGCGATTGGAGAAGCGGCCAGGTGAGGAAGACCTCCTTGCCCGCCTTCAACCTAGCGAGAAGCGGCTCCGCCAATCCGGCGTCGCGCAGCGAGTGAAGCGTGCAGATCGGCGTCGCGCCTTCGGCCGACACGTTGGCAACGGGCGACAGCGGCATTCCGATCATGCCGAGATGGCCGAAGATGTTGTACTCGCCGACGGAGCCAATCGGAAGGTGCATCGGAATCCCGCGCGCCGGCCCCTGGAGCATCCCGGCCAGACGATCGAAGTCGGGCATCAGCTCCACGAGATGCGGATACACGTCGGAAGAGGGATTCGAGGGATGCAACTGGCCCGCGCACCAGAAGATGATCTCGGGCGCCCGCGCCAGAACCGCCTGCCAAACCTGCGCGACGTAGTCGTTCGAAGCGCCCTGCATGCCGTAATTGTCGAGCCAAGCGCTCATCCACTTCGGCCCGGCGTGGCCGCCGATCCACCGCTGGAATACGTAGCCCGAGTAGATCGGGATGTGCTGATCGTGGGTTCGACGGAGCCGCGTCTCGATGCCGACGCTCACGGCGTCGAATTGCGGCGTCTGGAGCGCGACGTCATAACCGTGCCGGCGGTGTCCCTCGTACCAGTTCGGATATTTGATGATGACGCGCGCCTGAGGCCGCGCCTGCTTGGCGACGTCGATGAGATGACGCTTCGACTTGTCGGCGACCAACTTGCCGCGATAATCGGCCCACGAAGCATCCCCGCGCGCCTCGACACACCGGGCGCAATTGCAGATCGTGAAGAGCCAATCGTCGACGATAATTTCGTCGACGACCCGCGCCAGCTCGCGCACGCGTTTCTCGAGCGTCGCCATGTCCTCGGGATTGTTGTAGCAAAACGGGCCACGATCCCCCACGGGCACGACGGCGCCGGAGACTTCCATGCCGCGTGCGCGCAGATCATCGACGATTTCCTTGAACGCATCGACGCCGAGCGACCCGCTGACCACGCTCTCGAGATAGACCTTCGAGATCCCGAGCGGAGCGAAGTAGTCCAGAGTCGCCTGACGTTCCTCAGGCTTCGCCAGAAGCCCTTGCACGTCGCGGTTCGTGAAAAAAAGCGACGTCTTGATGTGTCGCCAGCGCGGCGGCTCGGTCCTGTCCTGCGCGCCTCCGACTCCAGCTCCGATAATCATCACGGCTCCGAGCAGTACGTCGAGCGTTCTAGGCACTTTTCCACTCCTGACATGAATCCGGACGGTTTCGTACGCAGTTGGCGACAATGACCATACTCTTCGCCGCGAAGAGCTGTCAAGGCTGGCGCGGCCGATGACCACGTTAGCCGAGCCAAGAGGTCGAAGCACGCGAAGAGTTGACGCACGAACAGGCCGCGCATCGACGCAGCTCTGGCGGAGCTGATCCGACGAGTGTACGAAGTCGATCCCTTGATCTGCCCCAAGTGCGGCGGCGCGATGCGCGTCGTCGCCTTCATCACCGAGCCGCCGGCCTGCCTACCGACGGGCAGGTTGTCAAAAAGATCCTCGATCATCTCGGAAGGCGCGACCTCGCCGGCCGGGCCCCGCCATCCTTGCCTCCCACTGCCGCATAGCCCGCTCGTCCGACGGCGCCTCGGCTGGTGCGGTGGGAGAGGT
>JAFGSN010000049.1 GCA_016934575.1 Vicinamibacteria bacterium | reverse complement strand
CGTTTTCCTTTGCCACCCTCGTCTCGCTGAGAGGAGTGACGAACGGCTTCGAGGTCAATCCAAAACGATTCGGATCGCCGTAATGCGAGGCGCCCAGGATCATGAAAATGAACATACAGGTTAACATGGATTGAACGGCGAACGCGATTTGGTGAAAACGGAGCGCCGGGCATGGCGACGGGCGGGACCGACACTCGAAGAGAGGAGAAAGAATCCATGGAGCGAAGGCAGTTCATGAAGGAAGCCGTGATCCTGTCCGCGGCGGCCGGGCTGGCGCCACGGGTCGCCCTGGCGACCGAGGACGAAATCAGCGCTCGACGCATCCCCCGCTGGCGGGGCTTCAATCTGCAGGGGCAATTCGGGATGCCTGGACGGCCTCACGGCGGCGTCGCCTATGAGGAGCTCGATTTCGAGCTGATGGCGGAGTGGGGTTTCGACTTCGCCCGATTGCCGCTTTGGTACTGGACTTGGGGCAGCCGCGACGATTGGTCGGCGGTCCGCGAGGAGCCGCTGAAACAAATCGATCGGGCTGTCGAGCTGGGCCGGCAGTACGGCATACACATCAACATCAACTTTCATCGCATCCCCGGCTATTGCATCAATGGGCGCGAGATGGAGCCCGCTGATCTGTTCTCGGGCAGAAAGGCGGAACGGGACATGGCTCTGGACGCCGCCGTCTTCCACTGGAAGACGTTTGCCGCGCGCTACAAGGGAATTCCCAGCCGCCGGCTGAGCTTTGATCTGATCAACGAGCCGCCCTGGGTGAAGCCGTACGAGGGATACCTCTACGAACGCTATGCCGAGATCGTGCGCGCGCTTGCGGCCGGAATCCGCGAAGCCGATCCCGATCGGTTGATCATCGCGGACGGATTGAACCTCGGGCAGACTCCGGTCATGGAGATCGCCGACGTCGGAGTCGCGCAGAGCACAAGAGGCTACTTGCCCAAGGCGGTCAGCCACTACACGGCGACCTGGGTGCCGAAGGACGAGTTCGAGAGTTTCGCCGTCCCCACCTGGCCCTTGCGCGACGACAAGGGAACGACCTGGGACAAGGAACGGCTTCGGAAGGAGCTGATCGATCCCTGGCAACGCCTCGCGGAGAAGGGCGTGGCCGTTCACGTCGGGGAGTGGGGTTGCTTCAACATGACGCCTCACGATGTGGCGCTGGCCTGGATGGCGGATTACCTCTCGCTCTGGAAGGAGGCCGGCTGGGGCTGGGCGCTCTGGAATCTTCGCGGCGACTTCGGCATCCTCGACTCGAAGCGCGCGGACGTTCAGTACGAAGATCACAAGGGCCACAAGCTCGATCGGAAGATGCTGGAGCTGCTCCGGAGCGCGTAGTCGTCGTGTGGCGAGATTTTACTGCGTCATTTTGGACGACTGGGGCTCGGCGTCGAACTGGTTCTTGATGGAATCCAGCCAGCCCAACGCTTCCTGGGCGCTGCGAAAGATCCGAACCGAGCGCCCGTCGAGATCAGCGTACGTCTTGAACATACGCGCCATTCCATAGGCGTAAGTGTTTGGAGTGGCGACGATCGCCATGTTGGGGGTCCGTGCGTACCATGGAGTCGCCGATTCGAGTTTCATGGCCGCCGGAGACAGGTTGATCGCGCGCAGTTCGCTGATGTTCCAGAGCTGGTTGTAATCGCAGTTGAACTCCGGGTCCAGATAGAGCGCGTTGAGAGCCGCTTCCAGGTCCGTCATCGTCACGCTGTCCCACAATCGAGTATCGATCAGGCATCGCGCGGCATCGACCAGGTACGATATCGGCATGGCAATTCCTCCGCCCATCCATACGCAACGAGGCGGTTTCGTATGCTTTCCTGAACTTCTACAGCGTAATGCAATGATAGCAGGGCCTGATGCTTAAAGCAACGGAGCGTGTTTCACTGCAGGAGCTTCGCACGAAAACGGTGAGAGAGACGCGTTGGTCTGTGACTGAAGCCCCGCCTCCTTTACGGGGCGCCTGACGGGCTGATCCGGGGACCGGAGCATCCATGCGGCACTTGACGCATGGGACCGGCGCGGTCTCAGCTCGTGTCAGATATCGGCGCTTGGCGGCGGGCGAGGTCGTCGAGCATTTCATCGACCAGGCGGCTGATGGTGCGGTTGACGTTCTTGCCGCGATCTCGGTCATGGGATCAAAGCTGAAGACAAAGGACTCATCTTCTTTCGTGCCTGCGGTGTCGAGAACGGCGGCGTGTCTCGCGCTGTGACAACAGTCACAACCGTGCGGAGAGCGACGCCCGTATATGCCTGATGGGTGAATGACGATGAGTAGGCACATAGCGTGGCATGGGACTGGAGGAAGACCGATGACGAGAGCGTTTGTGATGGCCGTTACTGTGTTGGCTATGACTGGCGCGGCCTGGGCCGGCAAGAGCTGGGGACCGCAGACGACCGTCAACCTCACGTCGCGTGAGGCCGGCGGCGTTTATCTCTTCAGCCGCGACAGCGGCGACAACGTGCAGTTCATCGGCTGCATCGTGACCGCAAGGAAGGGGAAGCCTTCCTTGCTGGTCTGCTCGGCCCGGGATGCTCAGGGCGTGACGCTGAAGTGCGCAAGCCAGAACCCGCTGCTGCTGAAGGTGGCTGGAGGCATCTCGGCCTACAGCCTGGTGAGCTTCAGGTGCCGCGCCGACGACTCCATCGAGTCCGTGTGGGTCGTCAACGGGTCAGGGCAGCAATGACGGCACTGGCAGGCAGGAATCAGAGATCGAGAGGCGAGAGATGACGAAGACACTGGCGACGAGCGTTGTCATACTGACTCTATCAGTTGCCGCGTGGGCAGGCCGCGTCGATCACGCTGAGACCGAGGTTGATCTCGTGCAGTTGCAGGCGTCAGGCAGCTTCTTCGGGACGCGGCACAGCGCGGACGACGTGCAGTACATCGGGTGCATGGTGGGCATGAGTTGGGATTCTCATGGCGACTACCTGCATGCGTCCTGCTATGCACAGGAGACCAAGCGGAAGGGCGGAGAATACCTCGTGTGCTACACGCGGGATCCGGCATTGGTCGACGCGATCCTCAGCACCACGGCTAACAGTCACGTTCGCTTCAAGTGCGAGCCCGTGCCGTACTGGGAAGGCTCGACGCTCGTCGAAGTGAGCGTCCGGAACGCGTCGTATCTGACCGGCCCGATGCCGTAGGCGGGCCTGCGCGACAGAGGATGCGCGCGAACATGGTCTCCGACGTGACACGAACCGGCCAGGCGCGTAACCGCCCAAGGCCGTTCTCCAACTGGTGGCCGGTGCGACGACATCGATGACGACGAACGAAGTGTTAGGTTAGGCGGCCCCCTCTGGTTCCAGAAGTGCGCGTATCCTTTGCAACCGCCTCCTCGAGCACCGCCGCTGGAACCTTGTCTACGAGTTCGGCGCGTCTGATCTGCCAGTCAAGGCTCTTGATCTGGTCGGACAGAACGACAGAACGACAGAACGACAGAACGACGCCTTGGACCTTCAGGCCAGCCGGTAGTAGCACTTCAAAGGGAAAACTCTTGATCTGCGAGGTAATCGGACACAGCAGCGCAAGACCGACACGGCCGTTGTACGCTGAAGGAGAGATGACCAGGGCCGGTCGCTCCAGGGTGAACGTATCGCTAGAGGTCGAGGCGAAGTTCCCTAACGGTGCGCCGAGCGATACTATTCGCCACGTTGGCCAGAACGCTCGGACTCTCGCCGCGATCAGCCAGGGCTTCGAGGAGTAACGCGTCCCGGTGATGGCCAACCGCGTCTTCGCGGTCAATCGCTGGTTCTCATGGCAGCGACGCGTACGCTGGGGCGCATTCGGGCGGCAGAATCATTCTATTATCCCAGAAGCCCAACTCCGCGGAGGCGGCGCAGCGGCCCGAGGATCTCGCGCACGCGATTCGGCATTGCGCTGGCGGCCAGGAGAAAGACGAACCGGCGGGCTGCTCTCTCAGGGTCGCGCTCCGGCTTGGTGGCGCGCCGGCCGAACCGAAGCCACTGCCGGACCAAGCGACTACCCTCGCGCAGTTTCTAGTTGGATTTCTAGGCTAGATTGGTGGACCGCCGGGGATTTGAACCCCGGACCTCCTGATTGCGAACCAGGCGCTCTCCCAACTGAGCTAGCGGCCCACGACGGGATAAATATTATATCGAGCAAAGACGGCAGGGACAAGAGAAGGCGGTAAATCGTCGAAGGGATGGTCGTTAGTCGTGTGATAGCCTTGGCCGGCATGGTTTGGATGGAGAAAACCGCGCGGCTGGCTCTGTCCGTGGTCGTATTTCTCGTTCTGCTCGGAGTCCTGCGTGGGGCGCCGGCGCACGCCGTGACGCCTCTTCGCTATTCGGGCTTTTTCCTTGTCGCGGTCGCTGCGCTTCTCGCGATCGTCTGCGCTCTCATCGGACGTTCAGCAGGCAGCGGCCGTGCATGGTTCCTCCCGGCGATCGCGTCGGCGCTTTTGTTCTTCGCGCTCACGGTCATGGTCGCGCTCCGTGGCCACACGGGTCTGCACTGCGAGGTGCGCTCGGCTCACGGCCATGCCGCCTGGCTCCAACGCGGGCCCGTGGACGTCGTGCGCGCGGATCTTGGAAGCGTTGCTCCGCGTCCGCGCTACAGTCTGCATTGGAGCGGATCCTTGCGCGTCCCGCGCAGCGGCGTTCATCGCCTGTGGCTCGAGGGCGCGGGATCGGCGGAGTTGAAGCTCGACGGCGCGTTATTCCTTTGGGCCGACGGGCACAAGTTTCGTGTCGTAAGCGCGCGGCCGCTCGGCGCCGGCGAGCACCAGATCGAGATCCGTCTCGGCTGGACGGCGTCGAATCCAAGACTGCGCCTGGGATGGACGGACGGACGGGACGCACATGGGGTGACGATTCCAGCGCGTTTTCTCGGACCAGAGAAGCCGCGCGCTGTCTGGGCGCTTATCGATGCTCTGGGATTCGGCCTCGCCCTCGCCCTGGCCTGGTTGGTTTTCAGCCTGCCGTGGCACAGGCGACGATTCTGGCCGAGCGCTCAACGAGCCGCGTGGCGCGAGATCTTCGTCGCAACGATCGGTCTCTCCTTGATCGTCGCGGTCATGAGCTGGCCGCTCGTCCTTGATCTCGCGCATCGCGGATCCGTCCATCTGCCGGATGGGCGTCTGAACGCCTGGATTCTCGCGTGGGACGTGCATGCTCTGCTCCATCATCCGACTCGTCTGTTCCAGTGCCCCATCTTCCATCCGTTGCCGGACGCGCTGGCGTTTTCGGAGAACCTCCTCATTCCGGCCGTGATCGGAGCGCCGGCGTTGCTTCTGGGCGGACCCGTTCTCGCTTTCAATCTGCTTCTTCTCGGCGGATACGTCGCTTCCGGTCTTGGCGCTCATCTTCTCGTCCGTCGCGTGAGCGGCGATCGCCTGGCTTCATTCGTCGCGGGTGCGATCTTCGCCGCCGGCGCACATCGCTGGATGAACATGTCGCACCTGCACGCGCAATTCACGGTCTTCATGCCGTTTTCATTGCTGGCGCTCGATCGCTTCGCCGAAAGGCGCACGCTTGGTCGCGCCCTTGTCGTTGGCGCGTTGCTCGCGTTACAGGGGGCGTCGTCAGTCTATCTGGGCGCGATCACGGCGGCGTTCCTGGCTGTGGCGATGCTCGTCGGCTTTCTTGGCGGATGGCGGGCGCGTGAAGCGTTGTATCTCGGTCTCGCGCTGCTTTTTGCCGCGGCCGCACTGACGCCTCTCGTGCGGCCCTACATGAGGATGCGCACGTTCCAGGGCGAGGAATTCAGGCTTTCGACCGTGGCCGCTCACGCGACGACGCCGGAATCGTATCTGGCGAGCGCGTCGCGTCTCTACGAGCCTCTGACGCAGCGACATCTCGATCCCGATCGTGTCCATGATTACCTGTTTCCCGGTTTCGTGCCGCTTCTCCTGGGGCTGGCGGGTCTCGCGGCCGCGCCGCGTCGATATCGCGCCGTGGCGCTCCTGGCTTCAGTCATCGCCGTGACGATATCCTTTGGACCGCTCACGCCCTTTTATCGTTTTCTCCATGAGCACGTGGTTCTCGTACGCGGACTGCGGGCACTGGCTCGCTTTTCGCTGGTTCCGATGATGTCTCTGGCCGTTTGCGCCGGACTGGCCCTTTCCGGAAGAAGGCGCGCGTTCGTGGTTCTCGCTCTCGCCGGCGCGCTTGTCGAATCGGCGTTTTTCCCGTTACGCCACGGTCGTTATGAGAAGCCTTCTCCCGCGGCGCGCTGGTTGTCCGGAGGCGAGGGCCCGGTGGCGGTGCTGCCGCTCGGCGTGCGCGACACAGATGCGATGCTCGACGGGATCGCGCACTTCCGGCCGCTGGTCAACGGCGACTCCGGATTCGTGCCGCGGCCTTATCGGAAGGCGATCGAGCTGTTCTCGGGCCGACTCACCGATGACGGGCAGCGTCTCTTACGAGCGCTCGGCGTTCGGCATGTCGTGTTGGAACAGGACTGCGAACTGCCGCTCGCCGCGCGATTCGATCACGTACGCATCTATGAGGTGGGGCCGGGAGACGAAGCGCAGGCGATCTATCCCGGAGCGCCGCTTTCCGCGCGTGCGACGCCTCAAGGCGACGTCGTTGATCTTGGAAGCGACCGAATGATCGACAGGATTGTGTTCGCCCTGGAGAACGACCCATGGATGGTCGCGCCACGCCTGGCCCACTCGCTGGACGGAGTATCGTGGAACGAGACCGAAGGCAGGGCGAGCTTGGCGGATGCGACGCTTTCGCTCTACAGGGATCCACGACAGGGATATGGCGAGATACGCTTCACGCCCGTGCATGCGAGGTTCCTGCGCATCGATCCTCTCGTGCCGGTGCGCGACGGCATTTTCTTTGAATCAAGGCACGACCGCGAGAGATGGCCGCGATCTTCGCAATACTAGATATCCCGGGCATCGACGTGGGAGGCCCGTGACGCCTCTCGCCGGATCAGTCGGATCCGAGCCGGGCGTCGACGAGGTCATGCAAGATCTCGCTCGCGATCCCGGCCAGCAGCCAATCCTCCTCGTCCGGCGTGAGGTCGGGCGCGATGTTGCGGAGTATCGGGCGTGGGGGGCCGTTAACGCCTCGTCCGCTCATCACGATGGGTTTCAACTCGCCCAGAGCGCGGCCGCGCACAACGACCTCGCCGTACTCCCGCCGAATCAGTGAGAAAGCTCGGCGATCATAGGATCCGATCACCCGGCGCGAGGGATCCATGAGCGTCATCTTGGCGAGCCCGCCGCCATGCATCACGCCGAGCGGCCGGCCGCGGCTGAGCACGTTTGCGCTCCGCCCAAGGATCTCCAGCCGCATCTCGCACTCGGAAGTGCACAAACGGACGAACCCGTGGATTCCTTTACGGCTGATTGCGAAGGCGAGATAGCCGGGCCCCTCGATCTGGTTGACGCTCCCGACCGTGCCCTGTTCTGAGTCGATCTTCCCCGTCCACCAACAGGGGCGAGCGCCCTGCCAACGGTCGGCCACGTCAGCCAAGGCTCCCGATTCCCACCGGAACAACGACGGCACGGTCGAGGACAGGAACGCAGACGCCCTCGCCTCTGCCCGAGCCGCTTCGTTCGCCGTATAGGGGCCGCTCCGCTTGTACGCCGAGGCGAAGAAGGCGATCGCCGTCGCCACGAAAAGCGCCGCGCCCAGAGCCATCACGGCCAGAAACATCAGAAACGGCAGTGTGCCACTTGGCGAATCCACGTCGTCTTCCTCTATTGAGAACGGCCAAAACGGCGATGACGGACAAGTATATGCCCGCCAAAGCTTCCGACATCACAGTGACAACGCCATAGGCATGCTCGGCATCTCGTTCCGTTTCTTATCGTTCCTTGAGAGCTTCGGGCAACTGGCGGATGTCGTCGAGGAGAATGTCAGGATGATCCGATGCGAACGTTTGCGGCGCCAGACCGTATGTCACGCCAGCCGTCAGCGTGCCTGCGGCGCGTCCAGTGCGGACGTCGACTCCAGAGTCGCCGACCATGACGGCTTGCTCGGGTGGACAGTCGAGAGAGCGCAGCAGGTCGAGCAGACCCTGTGGATGAGGTTTGCGCTCCGGCATGTCGTCGCCGCCGACGACGCGGAGGAATCGAGACGACACGCCCAGGCCGTCGAGGATGGCGCGGCTCGTGTCTCCCGGTTTGTTGGTGAGAATGGCCAAGCGGCGGTCGCTCAGGCGCTCGAGCGTCTCGGCGACGCCGGGATAGAGCCGCGTCCGATCGAGCAGATGCGCGCCGTAGATCTCGCGAAGGATCGCGGTGGCGGACTCGATCGGATGTTCGATTCCCGCCGCGGAAAGACAACGCGCCGTCAGGACGCGCAAGCCGTCGCCGACGAAGGAGCGCACGAGATCGCGGGGCAGCGGCGCGGCGGAGCCGTCGAGCCGAGCGAGCATCGCGTTCGCGCTGTCGGCGATATCGTCGAGCGAGTCGATGAGGGTCCCGTCAAGATCGAAGACGATGGCCCGGATGCGGGGCGGCTTCATGGACAATCGCAGCCGCTGACGTAGCCGAGCGCCTCCATCCTCCTGCACGTCTCGCAATCCATGGGGCCCATGATCGTGTGCTCGGAGTTCAGCGTCAGCCAGATGTGCAAGCCGGGCGTCGCGCTTTCGGGCGGCGCGAAGATGTTTTCAACGCGGTTCTTCTCCGACTCGATCTCGGGCAGGAGAAACGGAGGCGCGCCCTCGGGGTGGACGCCTTCACGCGCGATGTGGATTTGACGCGCCTGTATTGGACGTCCGTCGATGGCGCCTTCGATTCCGACCGGAGCGCCGATCGGACGTACGGTGAAGCTCGCCTCGCGCGTCGCTCCGGACGACGGCGCGATCCGGATTCGAGTCCGGAGACGCTCCTCGGTCTCGTGTTGATCGCGCGGTCCAAAGCCTGTCGCGCGTAGGCCCTCGATCCATCCTTGACTCGTGAGCGTCACGTCAAAGGCGCCCTTGCCCACGAAACGGATATTGGTGCGGAACGGATTGGCGATCATGGCTGCCTGAACGCCGGCCTTGAGAAAGCGCGCGCGCTCGGCCGACTTGCCGATACGGTTTTGTTGCTCGCGCGGATCGCGGAGAAGATCGAAGTACAGTTCGTCGCTCTTCGGGCTGAAGCGCTCGATGTACTTGTCCTTTCCGGCGCGCATGCCATAAGCGACGTTACCGCGATGACTGATTTCGGAGACGGCCGGGATGTCGGGGGCCTGGCCGCGGATCACGGATGAAAGGGGGCGGCCGATGATCGCCGGAGAGGACGGCACGGGGAGGCCCATCTCCTCGAGCACCGTGGGATAGATATCGACGACCTGGACCTGCTGGGCGACACGGCGCCCGGCGTCCCGGTTGCCGGGAAACTTGACGATGAGCGGGACGCGCACGAGCTCGTCGAAAACGCTCCGGCCGTGCAACCATTGTCCGTGATCCTGAAACTCCTCGCCATGATCGCTCTGGAAGACGATGAGCGCGCGCTCGTAGAGTCCGCGCTCCTGAAGCCCGCGCATGAAGCGCCCGAATTCCCGGTCGCCATATGCGATCTCGCCGTCGTACTGCGCGACGAGGCGCTCGCGGTCTTCCGGCTCTTGATAATCCACGCGGGGATCGGCGGCCGGACGATTGGGAAGAGGATGCGGCTCGAACTTGCGGTCGAATGGCGGCAGCGGCTTGTACGGAACGTGCGAGTCCATGGTGTGGACGTAGAGGAACGCCGGCAGGCCGCGGCGCGTGTCGAGCCAGTCCAGGGCTGTGTCCATCAGCGGCGCCGCTTTGACGATTTTCGAGGGACGATCGCGGGCGCCGTGGACGCCACGATAGAAATCGAATCCTTGCTCGAACAACGTTCCTTCTGAATAGATCACCGAGTTGGCGATGACGGCGCCGGTCGTGAATCCTTTATTCCACAGCGCTTCAGCCAGGGTGAGATGGCCTGCTTGGAGCGAGTCGTTGAGCTGGATCACGTGATGCTTGCCCGGCAACAGGGACGTGAAGAGCGATGCGACCGAGGGTTTGGTCCATGATGCATGAGAGATGGCGTGCTCAAAGACGACCGCGTCCTCGGCGAAGCGAGTCAGCTCGGGCGTGGTGTCGCGCTCGTAACCATAGGGGTTGGTGTGGTCCGCGCGAAGCGCGTCCACGAGAAAGACGATCGACAGGGGAGCGGGCCGTTCGACCGTGATCGCCGGGGCGGCCCAGTACGCGCGGTCCGGCGCGTCGCTTGTCTCGTATCCCTGCGTCTCGAAGGTCAGCGTGACGTCGCGTCCGGCGAAACGCGAGAGGTCCGCTTCGACGTCGACCCAGCGGCGGTGTCGCGGCTGCGTCAGCGGATCGAGCACGCTCGTCCAGACGACCTCTTCGCGCTCGCGCCGGCGCGCCTTGACCGTGAATTCCACGCCCGGCTGCTTGTGATGGTCCGCTCCGATGCCGCAGGCAAAGGTCAACTGCGCGCCGCGCGGCACGTCAACTCGATAAACGTAACGGCTGGGCGGCAGGGAAGGCAGCGTGAAGCGGACATCGTCGTGGATCCGCACGCTGCGCCCGATTTGCGCAGAGATCCACTCCATCGTACGTCCCGCCACGCGCGCCTCTTCCAGACGCTCGCTGGAACGGAGAAGATCGAGCGGCCCTGGACGTTGCCCGCAACCTGTCGCTCCGAGAGCCGCGGCTAATGCGAGACAGAGGACAAGAGCCTGATTCGTCCGTCGCCAGAACGAACCGGTCCAGACTTCCCGGCCAGAAACACGAATGCCGCGATTCGCGCTGATATTTCCCAATGAGTTCTCCTGCGCCAGATTTCCGTGAGTGTTCAAGAGCGTGACTCCAGCAAGGAGCAACGTGGATGCTCCTCGGACATGAATGTCCTTTCTAGCACGGACTTCTCGATTCGACCAAATTGAAAAAATAGCCCGGGAAACGGCTTCCCGGGCTGATGTGGTCTGCATCGACCCAGCGCACTTTATAGTGCGCTTTCTTTTTTTGCTTCCATCGTGAGCCCTAGTGGGCTCGTTGCACGCCAGGCGGAGTCAAAGCTTCTATAAGCCACCTCCGAACCCTGGATATTCCCGGTCGGCGAGATCAACGTCCTCGTGACCGGTACCGTTACTATATTAAATATCGTTCCGATGCGGCCGTATGTCAAGGGCAAAAGCATGAAAAAACGCGATCGAGAACCTGAGATATCATTTGTTTCGTGAACGATCGTTTCCTGCGCGCATGCCGCAAGCAGAGCGTGGACGAAACGCCGATCTGGCTGATGCGCCAGGCCGGCCGATACATGCCGGAGTATCGCGCTTTGCGAGGGAAGCATGCGTTTCTCGACCTGTGCCTCACGCCGTCTCTGGCGGTCGAGGTGACGCTCCAACCGGTGCGCGCCTTTCACCTCGACGCGGCGATTCTCTTCAGCGATCTGCTGGTCCCGCTCGCGCCTCTGGGGCTTCGGTTCAGGTTCGCGGGAGACGCTGGTCCGGTCATCGACACGCCGCTCCGCTCTCTCGCCGAGATCGACGCCTTGCGGCGGTTCGAGCCCCGCGACGAGCTGAAGGGCGTGCTCGAAGCCGTGCGCGTCCTGCGTGGTGAGCTTCATGTTCCGCTCGTCGGCTTTGCCGGCGCTCCGTTCACGCTCGCCAGCTACGCCGTCGAGGGTGGACGCACGCGAAGCTTTTCCGCCGTCAAGGCCTTGATGTACGAGAATCCCGCCGCCTGGCATCGGCTTGCGTCGCTGCTCGCCGAGACGGCTCGCTCCTATCTCGAGGCGCAAGTCGAGGCCGGAGCGCAGGCTGTGCAGGTGTTCGACACATGGATCGGCGTTCTCGACGCCGGTGATTTCCGCGAGTTCGCGTTACCACATCTCCGAACGCTTTTTGACGGCCTCTCTCCGCTGGGCGTGCCGCGCGTCTACTTCGGCACGGAGACCACGCATCTGCTCGATACGATCCGCGAGATCGGCGCCGACGTCGTCGGCGTCGACTGGCGCCTTCCTATCGATGATGCATGGGGGCGTCTGGGCCCGGCGCACGCCGTTCAAGGCAACCTTGACCCGACGTTGCTGCTCGGTTCCGCGTCGCGTCTCCTCTCCCGCGCCGATGACGTTCTTGGCCGCGTCGCGGGACGCAGCGGCCACGTCTTCAATCTGGGCCATGGGGTCCTGCCCGGCACGCCGCCCGATAACGTCAGGCTCCTCGTTGATCATGTCCACGAGCGTAGCCGGCGATGAGCGGCCGCGGCGTGTTGTTGCTGGCTCACGGGACTCCCGAGAATCTCGATCAGATGGAGGAGTACCTCACCCTCGTGCGCGGAGGACGGCGGCCTTCGCCCGAGCTGGTCATGGAGATGAAGCGCCGTTACGAGACGATCGGCGGCCGGTCGCCTCTCGCGGAGATCACTTTCATGCAAGCGGCGGCGCTTCGCACGACGATCGGCGCCGGAATTCCGGTCTATGTGGGCATGCGTTGCTGGCGTCCCACGATCATCGACGCCGTGCGCCAAGCCAGTGACGACGGCATGGACGATTTGCTGGCCATTCCCATGGCGCCCCAGTATTCGACGTTCATGCTGAACGAGTACGACGCCGAAGTCCGGCGCGCGGCGGCCAGGCGCCCACGCGTACGTTTCGTCGATTCATGGCACGACCATCCGTTGCTCATCCAGGCTTTTGCCGAAAGAGTCCGTGAAGCGCGCGCCGGCGCGCCGGAGCAGATCGTGATCTTTTCGGCGCACTCACTTCCCGAACGCGTGATACGGGAGGGCGATCCTTACGTCCAACGCGTCCACGCGACCGTGCGCGGCGTGTCGTCATACGCCGGCTTGCGCAACTACGAGATCGCTTTTCAGAGTGCAGGCCGTTCGCCCGAGCCATGGCTGGGTCCCACGATCGAGGAACGTCTGGCGGCGCTGGCGCGAGATGGCGCGCGCGCCGTGCTTGTCGTTCCTGTCGGCTTTCTGTGCGACCACGCCGAGATCCTCTATGACATCGACGTCGAGGCGCGGGAGAAAGCGGCGCGGCTGGGCATCGCGCTCCGGCGGACCACTTCCCTGAACGACTCGGAAACGCTGGTCCGCGCCCTTGCCGATCTGGTGTCGAGAAATGCCTGAAACGAATCGTCGTGTCATCGTGGTCGGCGGCGGCGTCGCCGGTCTGGCCGCCGCGCATGCGCTTCATGAACGCGGTGTCGGCGATTTTCTTCTGCTCGAAGCGACGCGTCGCTGGGGAGGCGTGATTCGCACCGAGCAGGACGGCGGCTTTCTGCTCGAGGCCGGTCCCGACGCTATCCTGGCGCAGAAGCCCGAGGGCCTCGCCCTGTGCCGAGCGATCGGGCTCGGTCCGCGGCTCATTCCCACCAATCCAGAGCATCGCTCCGTCTTCATCCTGCGCCGCGGATGCCTTCATCCTCTTCCGGAAGGCATGGTGTTGACGATCCCGACGCGCGTCGTTCCGTTTCTCACGACGCGCCTGTTCTCCTGGCGTGGCAAGCTGCGCATGGCGTTCGAGCTTTTCGCGCCGCGTCGTCTCGGCGGCGACGAGTCGATCGCGGCCTTCATGCGCCGTCGATTCGGCGCCGAGGCGCTTGAGTTGCTGGGCGAGCCGCTGCTCGCGGGAATTCATTCAGGCGACCCCGAGCGTTTGTCGATACGCGCCACGTTCCCGCGGCTATCCGATCTAGAAGCGCGTTACGGAAGCCTGACGCGCGGCATATTCGCGGCTCGCGTGCGCCGGCGGAGTCGCGGCTCGTCGCAGGCGCTGTTCTATACGCTTCGCGGCGGGCTCGGGGAGTTGGTCGAGGCGCTCGTGAAGCGCATACCCGAGAAGCGCCGCAGGCTCGGGACGCGCGTGCGCGCCGTCGAACGCGCGGGCGAGGGATATGTGGTCGCCACGAACGCCGGCGAGCGGCTTTCCGCAGCGGCAGTGATCCTGGCGGCGCCCGGAGGCGCCGGCGCCGAGATCCTGTCCGATCTCGCTCCAGAGCCGGCGGCGACGCTCAAGGCGATCCCGTTCGTCTCGACCGCCGTCGTCTTCCTCGGCTATCGGCGCGCCGACGTCGATCATCCGCTCGACGGTTACGGAGCGCTCGTTCCGAGAACCGAAGCGCTTCGCATGACGGCCTGCACCTTCTTCTCGACGAAGTACGCCGGTCGCGCGCCCGACGATCACGTCCTCGTGCGCGGCTTTTTCGGCGGAACGCGGGATCCGTCGGTTTTGGATCTGGACGATCGCGCGCTCGCCGAGGTTGCTCGCATGGAGCTCGGACGGCTGATCGAGGTTCGCGGCGAGCCCGTGCTCGAACGGATTTATCGCTGGCCGGGCGGAACGCCGCAGATGGAAGTCGGCCATCTCTCTCGCGTCGCCGCTCTCGAGCGACAGCTCGCGGGCCTGCCCGGCCTGTTCTTGATCGGGGCGGGATTGCGGGGCACGGGAATCCCAGACGGCATCGCCGACGCATCGCGCGCGGCGGCCACGGCGGCGGAATACCTCGACGGCCGGGCGAGCACGGTTTGTCATTCACTCGGCGCCGTGTGAGCAT
>JAFGSN010000048.1 GCA_016934575.1 Vicinamibacteria bacterium | reverse complement strand
TTACCGCGGCGGGACTTCCACCCGCAAGTCTGATGCAGCACCAAAACCGGTTGATCCAAGTCCGGTGTTGTTCAAGACGCACCATGTTTCATTCTACCTCGCTATAATCTGCCTACGATGCGCTGGACCTTCTTAGCGGCACTAATGCTCGCCGGCTCCATGGAGGCTTGCATCGTTTATGAGTACGAACACGAGTTCTGGCTGAATACGGACGGATCGGGCAGAGTGAACGTCACCGGCCGATCCGATCTATGGAAGGCGTTCAAGGCGCTTGAATCATCCAAGGGCGCCGCGAACACCGTCGATGAAGCGACCATCCAACGGCTCTTCGTGCGCTCCGGCTTGAGCGTTCGGCGCCTGCACCGCTCATATCGCGATGGAAAAGCCTACCTTGCCGTCGAGGCGGCTTTCACGGACGTCAACCGGGTGGGCGGCAGCCCCGCATTTCCAGATCTCGCGCTGGCTCTTCGGCAAGAAGGGGACCGTCTTGTGTTCAGAGGCACATGGCGTACGCCCCCCGGCGCCGACGTTGACCGCATCCAATCCAAGGAAGGATTATTGGCTGTGCGCTTCCACTTGCCGAGCAAGATTTATGAGCACAAGAACGCGATCGCGGGAGTCCAGCGCGGCAATATCGTGGAATGGCGGCAGGATTTGAGCGCGGCCATGGCTGGACGTTCGCTTGACATCGGAGTCGTCATGGATCAAAGGAGCATTCTTTCGACGACTCTCTTCATTTTTATCGGAACTGTCGTCGCAGCGGCGGCGTTCGCGAGCGTCCTCTTGCTCGTCGCTTTTCGCATCGGCCGACGAGGAATCATGATCCAGAACGCCGTGGCATCCATAAAAAAAGATGAAACGGACGAGAGCATGAATGATCGTGACGCGGCTCCTCCGCACGGAAGAAAGAACAAGCGATGAAGATACGTCTCGAATACGCGCCGCCGACACGGGCGTCGGCTGATCTCGCCGTCGTCATCCTCGACGAGGATCTCTCGTTGCATGAGTTGCAGGATACGATCCTGACGGAACACGTCGCGCGAGCAAGCGCGGGGTTCCGCGACAAGACGCTCAAGCATGAATACTTCACCTATCTGCCCGAAGGCGCAATAAGCCGCGCTCTCGTCGTCTATTGGAATCCTGTTCTGAAGAGCTGGTCTCTGCAGGAAAACGTCAAGACTTTCACGGCTCGTGCGCTTCGCCTTGCGCGCGAACACCGACTGCCGCGCGTCATGATCGCCATCAATGGCGCTGACGCCGCTCCGTTCGCGAGCAAGATCGCCGAGGGCGCGATCCTGGGCGCATATCACTTCGACAAATACCGACAAGAACGAGACGATTTTCTATCGCGGGAGGCGGATCTCCGGATTCTGGTTCATCCAGACCATCGAGGGGTCGCCGAATCCGGCATACGTGAAAGCGAGTGGGTGTCCGAGAACGTCAATCTTTGCCGCGATCTCGTCAACGAACCCGGCGGCGTGGCGACTCCTCGCTTCCTTGCCACGCGCGCCGAGGAGATCGCTTGCTCGCTCGCGCTCGAGTACGAAACGCTTGATCGGGACGCCTTGCGCGCAAGCGGATACGACGGACTCGTTAGAGTCGGCCAGGGCAGTCTTCATCCGCCATTCATGACGATTCTCAGGCACGTTCCTGCGGAATCGCCGTCGCAAAAGACCTTGGCGCTTGTCGGCAAGGGCATCACCTTCGACTCCGGCGGAATCAGCATCAAGCCGAGCGACCGGATGTGGGAGATGAAAGGCGATATGGCGGGCGCGGCGGTCGTGCTGGCGACAATGCGCGCGCTCACGCGATTCAGGCCCGACCTCAAGATCATCGGCGTCCTCTGCTGCGCCGAGAACCTGCCCGACGCGCGCGCTCAGCGCCCGGGCGACATCATCACTTTCAAAAACGGCAAATCGGTGACGGTCGACAACACCGACGCCGAGGGACGACTGGTGTTGATCGACGGGATTGCGCGCGCCGTCGAAGAAGGCGCAACGCACATCCTGGATATCGCCACGCTCACGGGCGCCGTCGTACGCGCCCTGGGGACAAGCGTGGCGGGCATCCTGGGAACGGACCGCGACCTCATTCAACGCGTTATCCAATCCGGCATCAAGCACGGCGAGGTCTTCTGGGAGCTGCCGCTCGTGGAAGAGTATCGTGAGTCGATGAAGACGCCCTTTGCGGACATCAATAATGTGGCCAGCAACGGTTTGGCCGGCGCCATTACAGGCGCGCTCTTTCTGCGCGAATTCGTGCCGGATAGAATCGCCTGGGCCCACCTTGACATCGCCGGGCCGATCTTCAAGGACAAGGAGTGGAAGTACTACGAAGCGGGCGCGATCGGCTTCGGCGTCAAGACGCTCGTCGATCTCTGTAAAAACTTCAACGAACCGCTCGAATAAGAATTACGTTCCGGATTCTTTCGGGCCTTCGCTCGTATCAGGCAACTGCCAGAACCCTGCGATCTCGCGCTGGCACTCCGGGCACCGACCGTTCGCCACGCGGTTTTGCCTAATACGATAACCTTGACGCTCCACCAGAATCGTCCGGCAACCAGGGCACCGCGTATTCTCCCCTTCGGCGATTCCCGGAAGATTCCCGACATAGACGTAATGCAGACCCGCGGCTCCGCCGATCTCGACGGCCCGAAGAAGCGTCACCGCGTCCGTGCTTGAGCCGCCCAACTGACGATAATCAGGGTGGAAGGCCGTGACATGCCACGGGATGTCCGGTGAAACGGAAACGAGAAAGGCGGCGATACTCTCGAGCTCGTCGTCAGAGTCATTGAATCCGGGGACAACGAGCGTGATGACCTCGACCCAGACGCCCCTGGCGTGAAGATCGCGGATTGTATTGAGAACCGGCGCCAGCGTCCCTCCAAGCTGGCGATAGCCCTCATCACGGAACGACTTGAGGTCGACATTACACAACGACAGCTCCGGCGAGAGATATTCGACAGCTTCGGACGACGCATAACCGTTCGAGACAAAACCGCAGAGCATGCCCGCGGAGCGCGCTTCCCGGAAAACCGCCTTGGCCCATTCGCTCGTGATGGTCGGTTCATTGTAGGTCGAGGTCACGATCGGCGCGCCGTGACGCCGACCAACGCGAATCAGGTCCGAGGGCGTCACCTCGTCGATCGGCGCGCCGGCCGCCGGATCACGGATCGCCTGCGAAGAGGTCCAGTTCTGACAAAAGGGACAATGCAGATTGCACCCGAGCATACCGAAGGACAGCGCCCGCGCTCCCGGCATGACGTGAAAGAACGGTTTCTTCTCGATGGGGTCCACGTTGAGCCCGGCGACGTAACCGAAGGGCACGCGCAAGACGCCTTCCGCGTTGAAACGCACCTTGCAGATCCCGCGTTGTCCCGGCGGGATGAGACAACGATGACCGCACGCGATACAACGCACCTGGCGTAAAGGGAGCGCTTCGAAGAGCTCTCCCTCGCGGGTGACTCGATCAAGTAATGTTGCGAGGTTCGCCATCACTGCCGCTTTCGTTTCTAGCGCCGCGCGCGCGTCGTACGCGAATGATCAGCCAGAGGACGCCCGCGATAGCGAAGCCGATCGCAACTAAACCCAGAACGCCGTTCACGTTCTCGATGAGGCGCCGGATGGACTGCCATTCAAAACCGAACGCCGTGGCGGCGCCGACGATGGCCGCATACCAGATCGCGGAAGCCGAAACAGCGGGTATCAACGCCGTTCGTGCCGGCATGCCCACCACGCCCGCAAACGGCGTCACCGCCGCACGAACGCCCGGAAGAAAGCGGCTGAGGAAGATACCCCAGATGCCATATCGAGCATAGACCGTTTCCAGAGCCGTCATGGCCTCGGCCGGCATAGCCTTGCGACGCCAGCCGGAACGGAAAAACTCGACTCCGTAACGCCGTGCAAGCACATACATGCCGATCGCGGTCGATGCGTTGGCCCCCCAGCAGAGAACTCCGAGGGTAACGACGGATCGGCCAAGCCGCTGCGACAGAAAAGCGCCCAGGGCTACGGCCACGTCCGCAGGCACGGGCGGAAAAACGTTCTCGATCGCCGAAAGCGCCATCAGGGCGGCGTAGGAATAGGCCGTCGGCAGCGAGGCGAGCCAGTCGAGCAATCGGTCGGTCATGATAAAACTCGGAGCGTCCCTGCACGCATCATTTTAACTCATCAATCCAGTACGCCTTCCAGGTACCAACGATCTCGCAGCCGGTCCCGGAATATCCGATAGATCCCACCCGCATCAAGCGCGACATCCCATTCCTCCCGGCTCCATGCTTCGTCCCACCAATCACCCGAGGACCTCCAGGGACCCGTTCGGCCGACAACGACGCCGCGCGCTTCGGACGCGGCGAGAAACGCCGGCTCTTCGCTCCGTACCACCACACGCGCGGGCCGTGGCGGACGAAAAGCGCGGAGAACCAGCGCCGTCGACCGCGCGCGTGAGGGCACGCGCGGCGATGGCCGTGGATCGAAAGATCCCATCGCAAAGGCGCCGGGGCGGTGAGTGTCGAGAAGCACGGGGCTGCCGGCTCGCCCCGAATCCATCTCGGCGCGAAGACGACCCAAGGTTTCGGAGAGCCGCTCGGGCGCGATCTGGGCGGGTTCGAGAAGCGAGAGCTGCGCAACCCGGACGGGCGTGGGCGCGGCGCGAAGCGCGATCTTGCGAACAGCGTCCATGGGCGGGTGCGCCGCGAGATCGAGCAGGAGAAGGGCACGCCACACACGGGCATCCGCCGTGGCGGCCACGGCCTTTACTTGGCGTCTCCATGGCGCGCCGTTGATCAGGGCGAGGTCCAGGGCGAGTGAAAGCGCCCGTTGTCCCTGTTCGCGAAGCGACGCGCAGAGCGGATCAAGAAGACGCATCAACAGAAACGACAACGGCTGCAATCCCTCGATCGGCCATTCAAGATCCAGGGAAAGGGCAAACGCTTCCGGTCGCGCTGTGGACACGAACGGCGCCTCTTCCTCTCCGCGGGACAACCGAAAAAGGCGCGCGCCTTCGGCTCCCAGGCGTTGTATGAGCGCCGGCTTTGGCAGCGCGGTCAGGTCTCCCAGGGTGCGCAATCCCCAGCGTCGAAGAAGCGCTTCGCGATCGGCGGAAAGATCGAGAAAGCTCAGCGGAAGAGGGGCCAAAATCGCCGACTCTCTTCCGGGAGGAACGATCGTGAGGCCGGGGAATGCCCGCGCGGCGAGAAGCGCCGTGGATCGACGCCGCGCCAGCGCGACATGCGCCGTTATCTCTCGCGACCGTGCCGCGGCGAGAAGCGCGCGGCCGAGATCGTCGAAAGCGGGCCAGAGCCGGCCAAGGCCATGGAGGTCGAGCAAGACAAGCGCGGGATGGATCGCCTCAATGCGCGGCGTGAAGCGACGCGCCAATTCGAGAAGCACGTCATGCGCTGGAAGGGGCGCGGGGGAGTGGAGACCGCCGTACATGTCGCGATCACGACGATCCATCGTGGGCCCGAAGACAGAAGGACGTCTCCCGGAAAGGAGGACCCGTTGACGCGCGGCAAGACACCTCGCAAAGCCATCGTCCTGGTCCGTGATGAGCCCAGCGGACTTCCGTGGCGCGGAGAGAGAGCGCCCGCCCCCCTGGGCTCCGAAACACGTGGTTCTCGCCAAGCAGCAGCAAGACGGCGGACGTTCCTTCGACCATGCGCTGCAATCGAAGCCACGTAGCGCCGGGCAGGCCGAGAATCGCGTTGCGCGAAACCCCGATCAAGTCCCACACCGCGAGCTCGAACAGGCCCGATCCGAGGAGGATCCCGAGGGCCGAGAGGGCATCCGCCGGTCCACGGCCACCCCGGACCCAGAGAAGCCGGGACAAACCCACGCCGGCGCCCCGGGCGGCGACAGGGTCGAAGCCGTCTGTGGTGTCGATCCACGCCACAACCCCTCCCCGATCCGCGACCTTGCCCGCGACGCCAAAAGCCACGCTCGTTCTCCCGGATGAGACCGGCCCGTGGATTTCGGAGGTCTGTCCGTGTGGGAAGCCTCCGCCGAGCAGGCCGTCGATCTCAGCGCGCCCCGTTGAGAGACAACGGCCCCGAAACGGCGTGGTTACTGACGCGCGTAAACCACGAGCCTGGAGAACGTCTTCGAGCGCGCGCTTGAGTAGAGATGCCATTTCGCTATTCCTTCGCCATTCTTGCCCCACTCGGCGCGG
>JAFGSN010000047.1 GCA_016934575.1 Vicinamibacteria bacterium | reverse complement strand
CTAGCGCGCCAATCACGCGCCTTCGGGAGAATCGCCCTGGGATCTGGTGATATTCCCGAGGTTGGATCTTGCGGATGTCTGGAATCGAGCGCCCCGTTCTGGCATGCGTCTGGCATTCATGACGACAAATGGCGATCCTTCGCAATGCTAACGAGGATGTGTTGATGGAAACACGAGGAGCTTTTCACAAGGCGGATTTCGATACGAAGCCGCCGCCGCATCGAACGCCGCGGATTCCGGTGCGTGTCGACGCCGCGTACAACACGTTCATGGGCCAGATCGCGCTGGCGAAGCGCAGGCGGATTATCGCAGACGTCGTCTTCGACGACAGTCCTTTTCTCAAGCGCGTGGACGCCGCCATCGACGGCGTCAGGATTAGATTAGAGAACCGTTCGTCGCGATCAACAAGGTGTTCATCAAGGCCGTACGCGCCTCCAACCCCGACAGGGAGCGAATCAGTCTTCTTCCCTTGTCAGTGAATCGCCCGCCGCCTGCTCATGGATCGACGGCGCGGCGATCTCTGAATAGGGAGGCGATTCGAGCGCCGCACGCACGCTTTCAGCGAGGACTTGGGCGGAGAACGGCTTCTCGAGAAAGTAGACGCCGCGATCGACGAGTTCCCGGAGCGCCTCGATATCCTCCGTGTATCCGGACATGAAGAGCACGCGCAGCCGGGGATGCGCGGCTGCGAGCCGATCCGCCAGCTCCCGTCCGCCCACAAGAGGCATGACGACGTCCGTTACGAGAAGATCGACGCCGCCTTCCAGTCGACGCGCTTTCTCGAGAGCGTCATCCCCATGTGAAGCCGTGACGACGAAGTATCCATGCTCCTCAATGCTCTCCGCGATGATTTCTCGAAGCTCTCCATCATCCTCGACAATCAGGATCTTCTCCGAGCCCCGCACGCTTTTAACGGGACGCGTTCTTTCGGCGCCGTCAGGCTCGTCCGACGCTTCGTCTTCGCATAGTGGCAGATAAATACGGAACGTCGTACCCTCGCCCTTTCGGGTTTCTACGTCGACGTATCCTCCGCTCTGCGTCACGACGTCATAAACGATGGTCAGGCCGAGTCCGGTACCCTTCCCTTCGGACTTGGTCGTGAAGAAAGGCTCGAAGATCTGCGGCCGGATCGCGTCGTCCATGCCGCAGCCCGTGTCCTTGACGTCAAGAACGACGTAGGATCCCGGAAGGATCGACGCGCCCCAACATGCTTTCGACTCGACCATGTTCTCATTGCGTGTGGAGAGCGTCAAGACGCCGCCTTTGCTCATCGCGTCGCGGGCGTTCACGCAGAGATTCAGCAGCACTTGCTCGATCTGCGCCGAATCCGCGTGCACGGCGTCGCGCCCGGCTCCGGCCTCGATCCGCAACTCGATGTCCTCGCCGATGAGCCGTTGCAACAGGCCATGCACTCCCGTCACGATCGAGTTCATTCCCACGACACGTGGTTTCAGGGGTTGGCGGCGACTGAACGCCAGGAGTTGTCGAGTCAGCACGGCGGCCTTATCGATGGCGCTCAGAAGCTGATCCAATCGGCGTCGCGCGGGATGGGTCACGGCCATCGTCCGCTGGGCGATCTCGGTGTACCCGGTGATGACGCCGAGCAGATTGTTGAAATCGTGGGCCACGCCGCCCGCCAGTCGTCCGATGGCCTCCATTTTCTGCGATTGTTGGAGCCGATTCTCGAGCCGCTTCCGCTCCGTCACGTCTTCCATGAAACCGTCGATTCGCGCGATCCGTCCGGCGGCGTCGAAGGCGGGGACGGCCCGATCGTGAATCCATCGTTCTTCTCCCGCGCGCGTCACTATCCGATATTCCACGTTGAGGAGGGATCCTTCGTGCCGATGCGCATCGAGAGCACGATGAACGCGTTCTCGATCCTCGGGATGGAGAATCCGGCTCCACAACGTCGAGTTTTCCATAAACTCGTCGCTCGTGTACCCGGTGAGATCACGGATGCGGCTCGTGATGAGCAGGTTCGTCGAATACTCGTCAGGCAGGGCCGAGTACACGGCGACGGGAATGTTTTCGCTCACAAGCCGGTACTTCTCCTCGCTCTCGCGAAGGGCCTCTTCGACGCGCTTGCGATCGGTGACGTCGCGTCCGACGGACTGGAACTCGACGAGGCGTCCCTGCGTGTCGAAGATCGGAGAGTCGACCCATTGCTGCCAGCGGAGATCTCCCTGGCCGTCGACGGCTTGATGCTCGTACGAATAAACGCGCGGATTCCGCGCCAGCTCCAAGTAGAAGGCACGCACATCATCCCGCGCGGTTTGAGGCACGAAGTCAAGCCAGGAACGCCCGGCTGCTCTTTCTCGATCGATTCCGAAAAAGTCGCGGTAGGCCGCGTTTACGAACGTGAGCGTCGTGTCGGGCAGCCAGCGGCAGACCATCTCGGACTGCGTTTCGACCATCGCGCGGTAGCGCTCCTCGCTCTCGCGCAGCTTTTCTTCGGCCTTCAAACGTGCGGAAATGTCGCGAATGGCGGCGATATGGACGCGTTGGTCGCACAGGTTGAAATTGCGGGCGAAGATCTCGACAGCGAACGACGTTCCGTCCCTCTTGCGATGCCGCCGGATCGGCACGCGATCGAATTCCTCGATCGTCACGCGCCGCGTCGCCTCCGGCTCGCCGGAGAGGTCGACGTTCCGCATCGTGATCAACTCTTCGCGCGTGAATCCGTACATTGCCGCCGCGGCGGCGTTCGCCGCGAGAATCCGGCCGCTCTGGTTGTCGACCAAAAAGAGCGCGTCCGACATCATCTCGAACAGATGGCGATACTTCTCCTCGCTCGCCCGAAGCTTCTCCTCCATGATCTTGCGCGGCGTTACGTCAGTGATGTAGCCTTCGAGCGCCATGACGTCGCCGTTCGTCGAGAAGACGCCCACGCCCTGCTCCCAGACCCAGCGCTCCTCTCCAGCGACGGTACGGATGCGATATTCAATCTCGAAAGGACGCCTCCACCCAAGGGCCGATTGCACGGCTTCCCACACTCGCCGACCGTCGTCCGGATGAATGAGATCGGCGTAGGACAGAACGCGGTTATCCAGCAGATCGTCGGGCGCATAACCCGTGAGACGCCTGCAGCCTTCGCTGGCGAACTCCATCGTCCATTTCTTGTCGTTCCGGCAGCGATAAGCCATGCCGGGCAGATTCGACAGGAGAGTCGCAAGGCGTCTTTCGCTTTCATGCGCGCGCACGACGGTCATTGCAGGATCTCGATCGCTCATTCGACCCTGGGTACGTTTGCTCTGGGAATCCAGACGACGACCAGACGCGCCATTAGTGCGCTCCATGACCGCAAGACGCCATGGCCGGACCCCTCGGGCGCGAAAAGACGCGGACGTATTCGCATAGCACACTCAAGAGTATAATCTTCGCTCTCCGGAGCATCAATCTTCGTACCACCGATGTGAATTCATGTTTTGGATGATGTTATCATTCTCGGAGTCATGGAAAGCCGATGAATCACCCCGGGAGCATTTCATGTCGATTCCAGACGTATCTGCGTTCAAGGCCAGATTCGAGGCCGAAGTTTCGCGCACACGGAGATGCGGCGGATTCCTTTCCGTGGCGGCATTCGGCCCTGGAAACGGCGTAGAAGCCGCCGGCGAGAACACGCAGGCGCTTCATTCGGCGGCGGCACGCATCGAGGGACGAGTGCGCGCCTACGATCACCTTGGCTGGAGCGATGAGCGCACGCTCCTCGTCGTGATGCCAGACGCCAACCTCTCCCAGGCCATGTCGGCCGGAGCGCGGCTGCTGCGACTCGCCGATGACGGCGTCATCAGCCGGCCTTTCCTCGCCGCCGGCGTGGCCACCGGATACGGCGAGATCGAAGGCGGAGCCGAGGCTCTCGTCGAGGCCGCGTGCGAGGCGCTGCGAACGGCCAGTCCCTTGAGCGTCGGCGCCAGCGAGACGCTCAAGGGAGCGCCGCGCGTGCTTGTCGTGGACGACGACAACGCCTTTGTTCATGCTCTGTGCGACAGGATCGCCGAGTCCGGATGGCGGGCGGATCCCTGCGTCGACGCGGTGGACGCGGCCGCGCGCGTCCAGGAGTCCGGCTATCAGGCTTTGTTCGTGGATCTTGTCATGCCGGAGCGCAGCGGAATTCAAATTCTGGCGCTCTCGATGGCGCGCTTCCCCAAGCGGCCCACGGTGCTCATGAGCGGCCACGACGCGTATAAAGACGTCATCATCGAAGCGTTGTCATGGGGGCCCGTGATGTTCGTTCGAAAGCCGCTGTCCCGCGAGGATCTCGAAAGCGCGCTTTCGATGTGCCGCGCCCTTCTTCCCGGCCTCGGCCGGGAATAGCCGACTGGTGGAGAATGCCGATGAAAGACACGAACACTGCGCCGCGATTGCGGAAGCGCTTGCTCGGGGAAATGCTCGTAGCCCAGGGCGTCGTCACTCAGAGACAGCTTGACGAGGTCCTCGCACGGCAAAAATCCGGGAAGGCCGCGCGTCTCGGACGGCTGCTCGTCGAGATGGGGCATGCCACGGAGGCGCAGATATGCGAGGCCATCGCCGAACAGCTCCAGATCCCCGCGGCGGATCTCGTGGCCGTGGACGTGCCCAACGACGTCCTCGACCGCGTATCGAAAGATCTAGCGCTCAAATATCTGGTGCTTCCGTGGTTCGTGGAAGGACGCGACCTCTATCTCATCATGGCCGATCCCACGAACGTCGAGGCGGCGGACGCGATCGCCTTTCACACGGGCATGCGCGTCCTGCCGGTCGTTGCGCCGGAAACCGAGGTGATCGCGGCCATCGAGAGATTCTACGCCGCCGAGGAGTCGTCCCTGTCGCAGTTCGACAACCTTGACCTAGCCGAGCAGCTTTCAATCGTCAACGACAGCGAAGCCGAGGCGCCGGAGGAGGCCGGCGAACAAGCGGCCCAGCGAGCTCCGGTCGTTAAGCTCGTCAATGCGATCCTCGTCGACGCCGTGCACAGCGGCGCATCCGACATCCATGTCGAGCCCCAGGAGCGCGGCGTGAACCTGCGCTATCGCGTCGACGGCCTGCTGCGGCATGTGATGAGCATGCCGAAGCGCGTCCAGGCCAAGATCGTTTCGCGCGTCAAGATCATGTCGAACATGGACATCGCCGAGCGGCGCAAACCACAGGACGGACGCACGCGGATCATCGTGGGAACGAAATGCTACGACATGCGCGTGTCAACGCTCCCGACGGCGGACGGCGAGAAAGCCGTGATACGGATTCTCGTCCAGGACCGCGCCCGCGTCGGCCTTGACGAGTTGGGTTTCGAGCCCGACGTGCTCGCGAGCTTCCGCGAGCTTCTCCGGCGGCCGCAGGGTCTGATTCTCGTCACCGGACCGACGGGATCCGGCAAGACATCTACGCTTTACGCGGCGCTCAATGCGGTCAAATCGGAAACTCTGAACGTCATCACCGTGGAGGATCCAATCGAATATCGTCTCGCCGGCGTCAGCCAGGTCGCGGTATCGGACAAGTCCGGCCTCTCTTTCGCGGCCGGCCTGCGCTCGATCCTGCGGCAGGATCCCGACGTAATCATGGTCGGAGAGATCCGTGATCTCGAGACCGCCGAGATCGCTTTTCAAGCGGCCCAGACGGGGCATCTGGTGCTTTCCTCCCTGCATACCAACGACGCCCCCAGCGCGGCCGCTCGCTTGATCGAGATCGGAATTCCTGCTTATCTGGTGACGTCGTCGGTCATCGCTATCCTCGCCCAGCGGTTGGCGCGCCGTCTCTGCGACTGTAAAACGATCCGCGCCGACGGCCGGGCCGACGCGAAAGGCTGCGAAGCATGCCGTTTCACGGGATTCCGCGGCCGGATCGCCGTCTATGAGCTGCTACGTCTCACGCCGCGCCTGCGCAGCGTGCTGCTCGCTCGCGGGTCGGAGGACGACGTGCGAGCGGCGGCCCGCGCCTCGGGCATGAGGACGATGTTCCATGACGGCATGCGCAAGGTCGAGCGCGGCGTCACGACGGCTGAGGAGCTCACGCGCGCCGTTCCTCCGGACGAACCCTCGGAAATGCGTCCCGCGGCGCAAATCGATCTGCCCTCGCCGTTGTCCGAGGAGGCGCGGCGGCCCGACCGAACCAGAATTCTCATCGTGGAGGACGAGCCGGCTTTCCGCGAATCGCTCAAGGAAACGCTGGCGTCGTCGAACTTCGACGTGATCTCCGCGGCGAACGGAGACGAAGCGCTGAGAATCATCTATCAAGAGAAGCCCGATCTCGTACTCACGGATCTCCACATGCCGGTGATGGACGGATTGGAGTTGTTGCAGCATATTCGAGGAGACCTGTCCACTTGTCAGATTCCAGTGATCTTCCTCACGGTCATCGACAGCCACGCCGCGGAAGCCCAGGCCCTTGACATGGGCGCCGACGATTACGTGACGAAACCCGTTGAAAACGGCATTCTCTTGAGTCGCATCCGGCGATCCCTGTTTCGTTCGCATTTACTACGTGTGGCGCCTTGACTTTTTCGAAGTACGATCTTTGATCTCGATCCGGCATTGACAGATAATTGCGTTATGAGTGAAGAGGCTAAGCGACCCTACGAGCCGCCCGATGTCGCGCGAATCCGTCTGGCCAAGGACGAGATGGCCGCGACAGGGTGCAAGCTGACTCGACCCGGCGCCAGCGGCCCGCAGACCGGCTTTTGCACCCGCCCCCCGACGCCCTGCCGATTGGCGGGCAGCTAACCTGAAATCCTCCCGCAAGCTATTGAATACACCTCGGACCCTGATTTCATTCTTGGATGATCCGTCGCTGCGGCTGGGGCGGAACTAGCGGGATTCGAGGGATGAGCTTGACGGAAGCTCACGGCGGCAGTTTGATTCAATGTCAGCGCCTCGCAGAAAACAAATCCCGTAACTACTGGCAAACATTCCCCAAACCCCATGCTAGACTACGGTTATGTCTGAGCCTGATCCGCCGGGAGAGAGACGTATCGTTCTCCTCGGCGGTAATCCCGAGGCCACGAACTGGGCGTCTGTCGTGGCGACGCGCGCCGTCGAGCTGACGACGGTTGAGGAACGCGACGAAATCGCCGCTTTGATCCAGGATGGAGGATTCATCGCCGTCTCTTCGCTTGGCGCTGAAGACGTGGCACGGGTCGCGGGCGCTCGAAGCACGGAAACCGACGACAGCCGCCTCGTTCTGCTCACGGGACGACGGGCGGAATCGCATCCGATCGCCTGGTGGATCAAGGCGCTCATTCGCGCCAAGCGGGAATGGGAGCAGGCGTTCGACGCCATCGTCGATCCGATTCTCATTCTCGACAGCGAAGGCTGCATTCGCCGCGCCAACCTGGCGTTTTGCCGCGCGCTTGATCGAGGATTCGACGACGTCATTGCATCGCACTACTCGACTCTCCTTGGACGACCGAATTCCGGGCTTGACGACCCCATCGCGAAGGCGCTTGTCAGCCGGCTTCCGCTCGTGCAGGAAACGGAATTCGAAAATCTGCCCGGCGTTCAACAGGTGACCGCTTCGCCGCTCTCTGACGAGGAAGCGGCGTCGATCGGGCTCGTCGTAATTCTCAAGAACGTGACGAAGCACAAGGAACAGCAGGCGCGCCAGGAGCTGGCGCATCGACTGGCGGATGTCGGGCGTTTGGCGGGGGGCGTCGCGCACGAGATCAGCACGCCCCTGGCTTCGATCGCGCTGCGCGCCGAAAGCCTGCTCAAGAAAACGGCGAACTCGGAGCTTTTGGGCGTCGAGGGTTTTAGGGATTTCCCGAGATTTCTGAAGACGATCGAGGAGGAAACGTTCCGCTGCAAGCGGATCATCGGCGCACTACTTGAATTCGCACGGACGCGGCCGCCGGAGACCATGCTCTGCGACCTCAACGCGCTGGCCGAAAAGGCCGTGGCGCTGGTGAGCGACCAGATGCGTGCCAAGCAAGTCGCCGTGTCGCTGAGAAAGACGCCGTCCCTTCCTCTGATATATGTGGACGCGGCTCAGATCCTGGAGGCGCTGATCGCGCTTCTGCTCAACGCCAATGACGCGACGCAACATGGCGGCAGCGTCGCGATCGAAATCCGCTTGGAGAAAACGGACCGCGTCAGGCTGACGGTCGGCGACGACGGCGTCGGGATCCCTCCCGGGGACCTCGATAAAATCTTCACGCCGTTTTTCACCACGAAGCCCATGGGGCACGGCACCGGGCTCGGCCTGTCGATCTGCGACGGGATCGTGCGGGCGCACGAGGGCGAAATCCAGGTCGAGAGTCGTCCGGGCCAGGGAACGCGCGTATCGTTGTTGTTCCCGATATCGAGAACACGAACGAACGGCACAATCCGCGGGAGCGTGTCATGACACGGAGGGTACGGAGATGAGCCGCTCGACGAAGATCCGCGTCCTCATTGTGGAAGATGACGAGGTTCTCAACGAGATCCTTCAGGACGAGATGAAAGAACGCGGCCACGAGCCGTCGGCGACGGCCGGCGCCGTGTCCGCCTACGAGGCTCTCGGAAAACGCCCGTTCGATGTCGCCGTCCTCGACCTCATGTTGCCCGACGGATCGGGGCTGGATGTGATCAAATGGATCGCGGAGCAGGAATTGCCGACCGAATGCATCGTGCTCACCGGGCACGCGACGGTGCCAACGGCCATCGAGGCTATGAGGTTGGGCGCGTATGATTACGTGATCAAGCCGACCAGCATGGACGAGCTGGACGCGCTCGTCCGCAAGGCGGCGGAGAAGTCGTTGCTGCGCCGCGAGAACGTCTCGCTGAAAACGCAGGTGGAGCGACTGAAGCCCGTCGAAGGAATGATCACCAACGATCCGGCGATGCAGGAAATCCTTAAGACGGTCGCGCGTTCGGCTCCCTCGACCCTGCCGATCCTCATAATGGGAGAGACGGGGACGGGCAAGGAGCTCGTCGCCCGCGCTGTACACAGGATGAGCGCTCGCGCCGGCAATCCGTTTATCGTCGTGAGCTGCGCCGCGGTTCCCGAGAGCCTCCTTGAGAGCGAGCTCTTCGGCCATGAGCGCGGCGCTTTTACGGGAGCGATCGAGCGAAAGCCCGGGCTGTTCGAAGTGGCCGACGGTGGCGTGCTCTTTCTCGATGAAATCGGAGACGTGCCCGCGGCGTTCCAGGTGAAGCTTCTGCGAGCGATCGAGACCGGGGAGTTCTTCCGCGTCGGAGGAACCCGGTCGATCTTGGCCGACGTGCGAATCGTCGCGGCGACGAACAAGAATCTTCGCGAAGAGGTCCGGGAGGGTCACTTCCGTGAAGATTTATATCATCGACTGAACGGAGTCGCAATCCGGCTGCCTGCGCTACGCGAGCGAAAGGGCGACATCCCCCTTTTGGCTGTTCATTTTCTCGATCAGGTCCGCGGCGCGCGAAAGCAGATCAGCCCCGAGGCGCTAGAATTTCTGCAGAGTTACTCTTGGCCCGGAAACGTGCGCGAGCTTCTGATGATCGTACACCGCGCGGCGATACTCAGCAAGGAAGACGTGATCCAGCCGCGCGATCTGCCGCTCGACCCATGGGACTGGCGCACCAAAGGCGTCTTCTCCGGACTGACTCTCGCAGAAATGGAAAAGGAATACATCGCCACCGTGCTCGATCAGCATCAGGGTCATCGCGGCAAGGCCGCGGAGGCGCTGGGCATCGATCCAAAGACACTCTACAACAAGCTCGGTCCCCGCGAGTCGGAAAAGCCGGGATGATGGCTACTTTGGAAGCAAGTCTTGTTGTTTGAGGAATTCTATCGTGAACAGACGAACGATGAGCGGATCGAATTGGCTGCCGGCATTCCGCGCCAGCTCGTCCAGCGCCTGGTCCGTTGAGAGGCCGGGCAAGTGCGGCGCCAGTCGCGTGATCGCCTCGAAGACCTCGGCCACGGCGACGATACGCGCGCCGAGCGGAATTTCGTCCTGTGCCATGCCTTGGGGGTATCCTCCTCCATCCCACCGTTCATGATGGCAATGAATCATCGGCAGGATATCCTCCCAGAGAACGATCGGCCGCAAGACCTCCACTCCGAACGCGGGATGGTCTTTCATGATTCTGCGCTGGTCGTCGCTGAACTGTCCCTCGACGTTTAAAATGGCCGGGCCAAGCCTCATCTTGCCGATGTCGTGAAGCAAGGCGGCGAAGTGAACGTTTCTTCGCGTCGCATCATCAAGGCCCATGCGTCTCGATATCATGTCGGAGAAAACGGCGACCCGCCGGGAATGGCCGGAGTACATGACGTCGAGACTATCGAGCAGCCCGACCAGAATGTCGCAAGTATGAGTAAAGAAGTTGATCGCCCTCGACTGACGCACGGCATTGTCCGCCGCTATTGCGCCGTGAGCGGCCAAACGGCCGACGAGCGTCCGCGTCTCGTCGCTGAAGGTTCCTTGCTCGGAGCCCGCGATCGTCAGCGCGCCAAAGATGAGTCCTTGGCGCAGCGGCGAGCAGATGAATCCCGGATCGACGGACGGCATTTGATCGCATCGTTCCAAATAGCGCGGATGCGACTGTGGATTCTCCAGGCGAATCGTCTCGAATTCCTCGGCCGCCAGGGCCGCGACGCCCTGGCCGGGATCCAGCCGCGCGCCAACGAGGATCTTCGCGCCGTCTCCGACGGCGGTTTCCACGATCCAGCCGCCGCGATGTGTCGACTTGAAAAGTAGCGCGCGCGCCGCCTCGGCGCGGCAGAGATCCTTGGCCGACACGACGAGACGCGCCAAGATCCGCTCCGCGTCCGGATCGCGCGACAGCTCCGCGCTGATCGCGAAGAGTGCCTCGAGCAATGCATTCGACCCGCTCAATCGGCCGACTAGCATCCGGTTGTCGCGCGAGAGGCGCGATCGCTCCACGGCTTGTCGAAGCGATTGTTGAAGCGTCTCATAATCGAGAGTGTCCTTGCGCAGATAGTCGAACACGCCTCTGTGAATGCCTTCGACCGCGGATTGAAAGTCGGCGTGTCCGGTCAAGATCAGGACCGGCAAATCGGCGTCCACGGACTTGAGACGGCCCGCGAGAGCCGTGCCGCTCATGCCCGGCATCACCAGATCGACGATCGCGGCGGCAAGCGGCCCCGAATCCCGAACGAGCTCCAGGGCAGCCATTCCGTCCTGGCTGGAGATGACCTCGTAGCCCATCTCACGCAGCAACTCGGTGAGAAGGCGGACGAATGATGCATCATCGTCGACCACGAGTACGAGGGGCGTCTCGTCGCTCATAATTCACTCTAAAGCGCGCGTTTAATATCGTTGAATCTAATTGAAACACAACGCTCTGTCAACGAACGGAAGCTCACTGGTTGCAGATCCCGATCCTGTAACATCGCAGCCGACTTTCAGCGATTCCCAGAAGCCGGACTTATCTCCATGGTCATTCCACTCTCATTCGCGATTCGGCAAGGAAATCACATATCGGGAACAATTCCCGACATTACGAGTCTGCACAAACACGCAAACCATTTAAATACAATCAATTAGTAACTCCAATGGCATGGAGACCAATTTGCTCTTCCATGGGGCATGAAACGCCTCATCAATACGACGCTCACACATATCGCGGTTTTATTCTTTCTATCGACCCCCGCCGTCCCGGCGCCCATTGCAGGTTTCGAGCTGGTTGCCGAGACGGAGCATTTTGCCTACTATTCCCGCTCGAATCGCCGCCTGAAAATCGATGCGCGTCGATGCGAACGCTTTCTGCAAGAAACAGCTCGTCTCCTTGGCGTGACGCTTGAAGATTATCGTTGGTCGTACTATCGGCACAGTCACCCCGTGGAAGTGGCCTTTCACGCAGGCCCTTTCGCAAGCGTATCCACTGGAATAACGGATCCGGCCGCCGCGGAGGTTCACTCGGTGCTCGCGTTTCATCCTCATGAACTTGTTCATGTCGTCTCCGTGCAACTCGGAGATCCCGGACGTTTCTTCCACGAAGGACTGGCCGTTGTTCTGGGTGACAAGGCCAAGTTTCAAGGCAGATGCGTTCACGCGCTGGCCAAGCAATACGTCTCGAGCGTCGATCCGCTAGACCTCATCCGCGATTTCGAGAACGCGGATCCGGCGACGGCATATTCGGTCGCCGGATCGTTCGTCGACTATATAATTAAGAAATATGGAATAAAAAAAATTTCCGACTACTTCAAGGCCTGCCGGCCCGTCCATGTCGATCGGATCGCCGCTTTTGAGCAGGTATTCGGAGACGCGCTTCCTCGAGTCGTAGAGCAATGGCCCAACGCTGTTTAACCGTCAGCTTTTCGACGCTATCGGCAATTACTTCTTTATCTTCGGCAAAAAAATCCGACGGCATCCAAAACACCGGCGATATAAGATTCCATTATCAATTGGCACGGAGGTGTGATGGACGACTCAGCAGATGGCGTCGACCGGGCCCACGGGAAGTCTTCCGAGAGGCGGCATCGTCGGACCAGGCGTCGTTCCTCCACCAAGCGGTCCCGGCGTGCCGCCGATCGCACCGCCGGTCATCCCTCCCCAGGAGCCGGCCAGTCCCGTGACGCCGTAGCTTCGCATGTAGAGTTTCATCCGGATCCATGCGCGACACATGTTCACAGTTCAAGATCCTTCGGAATCGCGCACGCTCACATGCGGAGTGGATCTCATCGCCTCAAGCACCCGTTGGGCCAATGTGCGCGAGGTGAAAGGCTTTTCGAGAAACGGAACGTCGCGCGCGTTCAGGTTTTCAAGGGCGACGTTGTTCGAGTAGCCCGACATGAACAGTACGCGCAGGCCGGGAATAATCTCGGCTAGACCGTCCGCCAGTTCCAACCCTCCCATGAGCGGCATGACGACGTCCGTCACGAGTAGTTCGACGTCCATCTCGCCCATCCGTGCGCGTTCAAGCGCCTCTTCGCCGTGCGCCGCCGTCAGCACCGTGTATCCGTAATCGCGCAGATACTCGGCCAAAATCTCGCGCAGCGCCTCCTCGTCCTCGACGATCAGAACACGTCCCGATCCGCGCAGGTCTTCAGCCGCCGGACGCTCATCGAAAACCGCCTCCGGTTTTTCCTCGCACAACGGAAGATAGACCCGGAAAGTCGTCCCCTCCCCCAATACGCTTTCGACATCGACATAACCGGCGCTCTGACGCACGATTCCATAGACGGTCGCCAGACCCAATCCCGTTCCTTTGCCAGCCGGCTTGGTGGTGAAGAACGGCTCGAAAATGCGCGCGCTGGTTTCCCCGCTTATGCCACAGCCGGTGTCACGTATTTCGAGGACGTAGTATGGTCCGGGCTGGATCGGGATGCCCAGGAACGTCTGACGCCCGTCAATCCTCTCGTTGCGCGCGGCGATTGAAAGAACGCCCCCGCGCGGCATCGCGTCGCGGGCGTTTACGGCGAAGTTCAGCAGAGCCTGCTCGATCTGTCCCGGATCCACGCGCACCGCGTCGCGCGCGGCCTGAATGTCAATCCGCAAATCGACATCCTCGCCGATGACGCGCTCAAGCATGCTTTGCACATCGGAAACCAGGCCGTTCAAACCGACGACCCGCCTCTGAACAGTCTGCTTGCGGCTGAAGGCCAGCAGTTGACGCGTGAGGTCGCCGGCCCGATCTACGGTGACGAGGAGTTGGTCGAGTCGCTGTCGAGCAGAGTGCCGGGACGGAAGCGTTTGCTTTGTGATCTCGGCGTGTCCGCCGATGATGCCGAGCAGATTGTTAAAATCGTGGGCCACGCCTCCGGCCAGCCGGCCGATAGCCTCCACTTTCTGCGATTGGCGAAGCCGCTCCTCGCTCTCTTTGAGCGCCTCCTCGGCGCGCTTACGCTCGTTGATGTCGGTCATGCTGCCGATCAAGCCGACGACCCGGTCGTCTTCGGCCAGCGGCTTAATCGACGCCCGTACCCAGCGGCACGCGCCGGATTTGTCCTTGAAGCGAAACTCGCCGGAATAGAGACGGCCGTCGAACACGTCACGCATGGCCGCGACGAGCGTGAAAATATCGTCAGCATGGACGAGTTGTTCGTAATGCAGGCCTTCGATCTCTGACGGCGAATAACCGAACGTTCTCTCTACGACCGGGCTGATGTATGTGATCCGTCCCGCCTCGTTGATCGTGAAGATGATGTCGTTGATATTCTCAACAAGCTCGCGATATTTCGCCTCGGATTTGCGCAGCGCCTCCTCGATCTCCTTGCGATCGGTGATGTCCTGCATCGTGCCGAAGATGACTTCCGCCGATCCGTCGGCGGCTCGGCGAATCTCGGCCCGCTGGTAAATGTACTTCACCGTTCCGTCGGGAATGACCACGCGGAACTCGAGGTCATCGCAATCCGAGTTGGCGAGCATCCGATCGATGAAAGCCTGGTTTCGTTCACGATCTTCAGGGTGGACCCTTGATACGATCACCTCGAAGGTCGGGATATCGTCCCGATTGAAATCGAAGATCGCAAAGATTTCATCCGACCATTTCAATCTCTCGTCCTTGACCCACCATTCCCAACTGCCCACATGGGCGAGCGACTGCGCCCGCGCGAGATCCGCCTCGCTCTCCCGAAGCGCGTTTTCTGCTTGCTTGCGCGCCGTGATGTCGGCAATGAGCCCGTCGTAGCCGAGAAAACGGCTCTCCACATCGCGGTGCAGGACGGGGTTGTTCTGAACCCAGCGAATCGCCCCGTCCTTGCGGACGATGCGGTGCTCGAGCGGCGCGCAGTCTTCGTTGCGTAGAAGACGGCGCGACTGTTCCTCGACCAGCGGTCGATCATCCTCGACAACCATGCGCAGCCAAAGATATGAATCGGCCGCGAACTCCTCGCTCGTGTATCCGGTCACGGCCTCGCAGCCGGGGCCATGATGCGCCTCGACGACGCGTCCGTCCTTCACGCGAACGGCGTAGATGTAATCCGTGACGGCGTCGATGAGACGACGGTAGCGGCTCTCGCTCTCACGCAACTTCTCCTCGGCACGCTGGCGCTCCCGTCGCGTCCGCGCTTCCCGGATCTCGCGCGCGACAGCCGGCGCGAGGCGCGCCAGATTGTCCTTCGCCAGATAATCGTGAGCGCCGGCCCTCATCATCGCCACGGCGGCTTCCTCGCCGACCACGCCGGACACGACGACGATGAATGGCGTGTCTGGCGCCGTCTCCTTCAAGACAGCGAGAGCGGCGGGCGCATCGAACTCAGGCAGGCTATAGTCGGAAATCACGACGTCCCAACTCTCTTTTTTCAAGGCCGCCCGCATTTCGCCGGCTGTTTCGACACGCTCATGCTTGACGTCGTAATCCGCATTTCGGAGCAGGCGGATGGCGATTTCCGCGTCGCTCTCGGAATCCTCGACGATGAGAACGCTTAGG
>JAFGSN010000219.1 GCA_016934575.1 Vicinamibacteria bacterium | reverse complement strand
GGATCCGGCAGAAGCTGATACATGCCGCGTGGAAACGCCTCGATATAGGCATAATCGCCGTAGTTCATGCCGCGCGCCTCGCGAATCCGATCGAACAGTCGGGAGACGGAGGAACGGTGCTCCCCCAGCCACGTGCGCGCCAGCAACAACGCCGGGAAGTCCGGATGTGAGCGCGTCACCTCGATGGGATGGCCGAGCGAGATGGCCGTGGCGCGCGTATCCTTCGCGATGATCTCCACTTCGATTCCACGGGGTCGATGCGCGACAACGTTCTCCGGCGGCGGCAAGGCCGGTCCGGCGGGCAGCGCGCTCAGAGCGCGAGTGATTCGTGGAATCAGACCTTCGGGAAGATCGCCCGCGAGACCGACGGTGAGATTGGCGCGCGTATATGCGCGCGCGATGAACTCCATGACGTCTTCGCGCGTAATCGAATCGATTCCGGCCGCCGTTCCCAGCGCCGGGTGACCATAGGGAGTTCCGGCGAACAGGTTGGCTTGCAGGCGCTCCTTGCCCAACTCCTCCTCGTTGTCCGAACGAAGATCCTGCACGAGCGCGTTCCGCTGCGCGTCCCTGAGCCGCTGGAAGTCCGCCTCGCGGAAGCCCGGCTCGACAAGCATCGGAAGAACCAGATCGGCGAATCTTTCCCAGTTGTCGCGATGAACGACTCCTGTCAGCGTCGTCATCTCCTTGTCGACCTGCGCGGTGAAGCTCCCGGCCATCGGGTAAAGCGCTCGCCTGATTTCATCGATCGTCCGTCCCTTCGAGCCGGCGTCCGCGATCATCGAGGCCGCCAGCGTCGCCAACCCCTCCTTGCCGCGCGGATCGTGCGCCGAACCGGCCCTGATCAGCATCTTGACGTTGATCAACGGCAACATCGACCGCCGGACAACGAATCTCGCTTCCGAAGCTTCCTCGGACGCCGTCACGAGCGAGTCCAGCTTTGGCGACTGTCGCATCGCATCGGGCATGGCTTCATGAGAGAGAGTCGTGACGACGAGACGCTCGTCGGTCAAATATCGCCGCGCCGCCGTCTGCAGATCTTCCGGCGACAGCGATTCATAAACGCGGAACAGCGCATTCAGCGTGTCGAGCGAGCGACGAAATCTCACGAAACGAGCCAGCGTCGCGGCGACGGCCTCGGTGTTGTCCATTGTTCGAAGCAGCGCATATCGAGCGTTCGACTTGGCGTCCTCCACTCGCGCCGCGGCGATCGGCCGATGACGCGCCTCCGCGGCCGCCTTGAGCACCGCATCGCGAACCGCTGGGCAGTCCTCCAGCCGCTTCACGCGTGCTCCGACCGTCGCCAGATACGGATCGGCGTTCGCCGGAAAATAGGGAAACATCGTGTCAACGATCTGATCGGTCTCGACCAAGCGCCGGTAAAGCTCCGAGGTGGGACCGTAAGTGAGGTCGATGAGCAGATCGAGCGCGGCGTAGTCCTTCTCTGTTTCGGAGAACGCCGGGGCATGGAAAGCCACGGCGACCCAGGGCAGAGTCGGCGTCGTCCAGGGCACATGGACGTGAATCGGCCCCTTCGGCGCGGGCTCCTCCGGAATCCGCGCCTCGTGTCCGCCTCGCCGCCATTCGCCCCAGTGCTTCTCGACCAGCGCAAAGACCTCGTCCGGCTGGACGTCGCCCGCGACGATGATCGTCGTGCGCTCGGGACGGTACCATCGTCCGAAGAACAGGCGCGAGTATTCGAATTGCCGCGGCATATCCTCGATGTCCTTCAAGAAACCCATCGTCGTGTGCTTGTATGGATGAGTCGTGAAAGCGTGATCACGTTGAATCTCGACCAGCTTTTGGATCGGATCGGCGCTGTTCTTGTTGTATTCGCCGAGCACGGCGCGCGCTTCGGTTTTAAAGGCTTCCTCCGAATAAGAAAGGTTTCTAAAGCGGTCGGCTTCGATCTCGAGAATCGTATCGAGATCCTCTTTGGCGAAAGTGGCGTGATAGTTCGTGTAATCGTCCGTGGTATAGGCGTTCTGGCGCGCCCCTGCCCGCGTGAGAATCGCCTGATAAGCTTCAGGCGGAAAACGTTCCGTGCCGCGGAACATCATGTGCTCGAAGAAATGAGCGAATCCCGACCGTCCCGGCTCGATCTCGTTGCGCGATCCCGTTTGAACCGGGATCTGCAGCGAAACGACGCCGGGGAATCCCGTCTGCACGACGATAACCTTGAGCCCGTTCGGCAATGTCCTGTCCGAGTGCGGAAACGGCAGCAGATCCCCGCTCGTCGCGTGCCTTTCCATGAAAGACGCCTCCATTTCGTTCTTTCCGTCCGCGTTGACGGGTCGAGTCGCATACAGCGCGACGGCCACAATTCCGACGACGACGATCCACTGACGCATCGGTTTGCCTCTCATTTCTTTTGCGACGTTTCACGCGCCGCTGTCCAAGTCATGGCGAAGTCCGCGACGCCCAAAGCAACCTGGCCGGTCATGACGCTTCATGTTATTCCGGATGTCCACATGCGTGTAATCCGCGGTTCCGAAACAAGGCGAAGAATCGACGCCGAGATCAGCGTCACTCGTAAACGCGCGGAACGCCGAAATGGAATCCCTGAGCGTGAGTGAATCCGATCTCGGCGCACACATCGGCCTCGTCCGGCGTCTCCACTCCTTCCGCCAGCGCGTTCACGCCCAGGTCTCGCGCCATGGCGATCAGGGACTTCAGCAAGCGGCGCTTGGAAGACGGCGCTCCTTCGATGTGACGGATGAAACGCGCGTCGAACTTCAAATAGTCCGGCGGCACCTCGGCCAGCTCGAGCAGACGCGCCTGTCCTGCTCCGAAATCGTCGTATGCCAGGCCGATGCCCATCTCCGAGAGACGCGCCCGCAACGTCGCGACGCGAGCGACGTTCACGATCGCCGCTTCGTGAATCTCGACGGTCAGGCGCAATCCGGACGCCAGCGCGTGCAAACGCTCCATTGACGCCATGAGAGAGGGCTCGGATAGCTCCGCCGGATGAGTGTTGAGAAACAATCGATTCAGATTCGTGCGCTTCCCCGCCTGCTCGATGGCCTTGTCCTGGAACAGACGGCTTAGGGCGACCTCGGCGCCCATGCTGGCGGAAATCCGAAACAACTCGACGGGGCTCTCGGGCAGACGATCATGCAGACCTCGGCCCAACGCTTCATATCCGACGACGACGTTTCCGGCAGGAAGCTCGACAATCGGCTGGAACAGCGTCGTCACGGCGCCGTCATGCAGCAACTCCGCCAGTTCTCGTGTTTTTTCCGAGAAATGCTGCGGCAGGGCGACCTGATCGAGCACGGCCGTCACCTGTATCGCGGCCGTTCGACGCCCCTGCCGCGCCAGACGGAACTCGAATTCCGCGAAGTGAAGAATGTCGCCGTCATCGATCGTCGCATCGGTGATCCGTTTACGATTGACGAAGGTTCCGTTCGTGCTTCGGAGATCGCGAAGGCGGAGAGATCCGGAGCTCTCGTAAATCTCCGCATGCGCGACCGAAACCGCTTGCGAGTGAAGCGTCATCTCGAGTCCGGGACGCCGGCCGATCCGGAACGGCAGGTTCGTGATGGGAACGCTCCAGATTCTCCGGCTTCCTTGCATCGTGCCCATCAAGACCCATTCGCCGCTGGAACTCACGTCTGAATCATTGTCGGCCATTTCGAAACCCGTCATACGGTAGAACGAAGAACAAGGGCAAGGCAAATCAAAACGCAGAAAGCGCTCGGTGTCATTCTATGATCGCTTTAGATGCATGTTCTTCAGTCGTCGGCGGTCAGGTGTTCGCGCACTTGCTCCAACGCAACCGACAGCTCCTCACAGTCGGCGAAACGCTGCTCCGGTTGCTTCGCCAGCAGTTTCAGTATGATCCGATCAAGCATCTCGGGCATCTCGGGAGAGCGGCGCCGCGGCGACTCAGGCGCCCGCTTCAGGTGCATGTGGAGCAACTCGCCCAGTCCTTGGCTCTCGAATGGGCGCCGCCCCGTGAACATCTCATACGCGACGACGCCCAGGGCATACAGATCCGTGGCGGCGGTCACGGTGGAAAAATCATTGATCTGCTCCGGCGACATGTACTCGGGCGTTCCGGCGAGCATCCCCACCGCCGTGAGACCGGGCGCGGTTTGATGCTTCGCGATGCCGAAATCCATCACCTTGAGACAGTCGTCCCGCGTCACGAACAGGTTGCTCGGTTTCAGGTCGCGATGCACGACGCCGTTGTCATGAGCCGTCTTGAGGGCCGCGCAAGCCTGGAGCAGATATTTCAGTCCCCTGCGCAAGGGCATGGGACGTTCCAGAAGCTTCTCCAGGACCTCTCCGACCAGCAACTCCATGGTGATATACCTGAATCCGGAATAGGCGCCGATGTCATAAAGGCGAACGATGTTGGGATGAACCAGCATGCGTGACAGCTTGAGCTCCTGCCTGAAACGCGCCAGACCCGCCTCATCGTCGATCGGCTGACTGAAAAGCTTGAGGGCGACCTCCTCGCCAAGTTCGAGATCATTTGCACGAAAGACCGTCGCCATGCCGCCACGGCCGATCATCTCATCGATCCGGTATCGGCCGGCGATAATCGAACCCACCTCGAAACTCGCCCTGGAAACGGCCGCGGGCAGGACGACGGTTCCATGAGGTCCGGCCACGAAAGGCATTGTTCTGCCGGAGGCCGTTTTCGACGACAGGTCCGCCGGCGGCGGCGGCTTCTTCACGAAACGACGAAGGTCGCTCCCGGTGTCCGTCTCCCAAAATGCGACGTCGTCCTTGAGAACCTTGTCCAGCTCCGGGTTGCGTCCATCGCATTGCTGACGTAAAGCCGCCAACCGCGCCACGACGTCTCGGTAATCAGGATCCTGCGTCAGAATCGCTTCAAAGACATCCTCGGCGTTTTCCGCGAAATCAATGTCGACGTAAAGCCGGCCCAGCAAGTAGAACGCCTCCATCTCCCGATCGTCCTGCGGTCCCGAATCGATGAAATCCGTCAAAAATTGCTCAAGCTGTACGCCGATTCCGCCCATCTCGCTGGCGATCAGCACGGCCTCCACCACTGCTTTCCGATATTGATCGTCACGACGCGGAACTCGAACGAAATAATCCAGCGATCTCTCGCTGTCGCCCAACTCCCTGTAGCACTTGGCCGCCTGGAACGGCATCCCGGCTTCCGCGAAAAGTTCGGCGGCCATGTCTACGCGCCCCATCCGCCTCGCCAGATGCATGGCTTCGGCCGGTCTTCCGGCCCGAATATAGTCACACATGGCCTGAAGGTCTTGCTCCGTCGAGTCCGGGAACGCCATGTCGGAAGCGGATGCAGACGCAGTCACCGCCGCGGCGCGGGTCTTTCGCGCTTCCCGAGGCTTGTCGTCTCGCGCCGAGTCGCCGGTCTCGGGGATGCTCCTGTCGTCGCTTGATCGCATCGGTTGATCGCTCAAACGCTTATTCTTCCTCCCGGCTTAGAGCCTGCGCGAGATCCTGGATCTTGTCGGGATATAGCGCGAGCTTCATGGCGTCTTCGATCTCCACTTCCCTGGCTTTCACGAGGTCCAGTAGACATCGATCCAGACTCTGCATGCCGCAGGCTTTCGGGTTCATCGACTGGAGCAAGGCGTCAAGCTGGTGCAGCTTGTCCTCCCTTATCATGTTGGCAATCGCATAGTCTTGCAGCAACACTTCAGTGACGGCGACACGGCCCTCTCCGCCCCGGCGCTTGCAGAGGTGCTGCGCGATCACTCCACGCAGAAGAACGGAGAGAACGGCGCGCATTTGATCCTGACGTTCTTCCGGCATGATGTCGATGATGCGATGAATGGATTTGGCGGCGGAGTTGGTATGCAATGTGCCGAAAACGAGCACGCCCGTCTCGGCGGCGGAAAGCGCCAGAGAGACGGTATCGAGATCCCGGAGCTCTCCGACCACGATGACGTCGGGCGACTCGCGCAGAGCCGAGCGCAGCGCGCCGGCGAACGTTTCGGCATGCTGGCCCACTTCACGTTGCGTGATCAGGCTCTGAAGCGGCTGATGGACGAACTCGATGGGATCCTCGATGGTGATGATGTGACGCCGCGTATTGGCGTTGATCTCATGAATCAGCGCCGCCAGCGTTGTCGTCTTTCCCGAGCCGGTCGGGCCGGTCACCAGCACCAAGCCGTTGCCGAGATCGGTCAGCTTCTTGACGGCGGGCGGCATGTTCAGCTCCGCCAGGCTGGGGATACGCAGCGGAACCACGCGGAAAACGGCCGCGACGCCCCGGCTCTGAACGAACGCGTTTCCACGAAATCGCGCCATGCCTTCGATCTCGTAGATGAAATCGAGGTCCTTCGCGGTCTCGAGCGTGTGTCTCTGCTCGGGAGTCAGGATCTCGAAGATGAAGCGCCGGGCTTCAAGATCGCTCAGGCGTCGAAACGGCAGCGGAATCAGCTCGCCGTCGAGGCGAATGATCGGAGCGCTGCCGGCCGTGAAATGCAGATCGCTGGCCCGCTGCTCCACGACCAATCTCAGGAAGGAATCCAATCGTGCCATGGGTCCGCTTTCTGCTCTTCCGCTCCTCTATTCAGGTTCCCGATTCGGCGCGCCGTCCTGCGCGGTCTCCGCTTCGACCGGCGCCTCGAATTCCTTCTTGTTGACGGCTCTCATGTACGCCTCCTCGGTCGTGATCAAACCTTCCTGCACCAGTCGCTTCAGCTCGCCGTCCATGGATTGCATCCCCTGCTCGCGCGAGGTCGCAATGACGGAGGGGATTTGAAACGTCTTTCCCTTGCGAACGAGATTCGCGACCGCGTCGTTGTTCAGCAAAATCTCGGCGGCCAGACAGCGGCCGGTTCCGTCCTTGCGCGGAATCAAGAACTGGCACAGAACCGCGCGCATGCTGTCGGCGAGCATGGTCCGTACTTGCGGTTGGTTGGAAGTCGGAAAAGCGTTGACCACGCGGTCAACGGTCGTATCAGCGGAGACGGTATGCAACGTTCCGAAAACGAGGTGTCCGGTCTCGGCGGCGGTGACGGCGAAGGAAATCGTGGGAAGGTCCCGCATCTCGCCCACGAGGAGAACGTTCGGATCCTGGCGCAGAGTCGACCTCAAGGCCGTCGCGGAAGACATGGTGTGCGTCCCCGCTTCTCGCTGGTTCACCAGGCTCTTCTTGAGCGGATGGAGAATCTCGATGGGATCCTCGAGGCTGATGATGTGCCGCGCCGAGGTGCGGTTGACGTAGTCGACGATGGCGGCGAGCGTCGTGGATTTGCCCGATCCCGTCGGTCCTCCGACCAACACGAGTCCGTTTCTGAAATCTCCGAATCCGGACACAACGGCGGGAAGGCCCAAGGCCGAAAGATCGGGAATTACGCCCTTGATGATGCGAAAAACGGCGGATAGTCCCCCGATCTGACGAAAAACGTTGACCCGAAAGCGAAGATGCTTTGAAGGCACCTCGTAGGAGAAATCGACGTCACGTCGCGCTTTGATCTCTTCCCGCTGTGCCATGGAAAGATGGGGCAGAAGCAGCGCCTCCACCTGTTTCTCCGTGAGTATCCGGTCGTTGAGCGGCGCCACCCAGCCTAGACGCTTGATGTAGGGTTGGCGCTCGGGCGTGAGCAACATGTCGTCGCCTTGCTGCTCCGCGCAGGCGATCAGCAAGGCGTCCAAGGTCGACAGACTGCTTTCCGATGATTGCGGCGTCGCGATCTGCCATCGCATGAGCAGTTCCATGGCGGCCGCGCGCACCTGGAAGTTCGGATCGTTCGCCAGAAGATCGAGACTGGGCGCAAGCGATGTGAGCTTGAATGCCGCAAAGTATTCGATCGCTTTCAGGCGCACATCCGGGTGGTCGGCGCCGAGCAGAGACTCCACCGCTGACGCGGCGCTCCGGGCGTTGAGATCGATCAGGGCTTGTAGACAGACAATCTGCATCTCCACCTGGGATTTCATGATGTTGACGACGTGCGGAACGGCACGTTCGTCTCCCAGGGCCGCGATAGCCTCGATCGCTCGTTCGCGCACCCACCAATCCTCGTCTTCGGCGGCGGTGCGCACGAGAAGGCCGAGCGTTTCCGGATCCTTGAGTCGATAAAACGTCTCGACCGCGAATCGTCGCACGACATCCCGTGGATGTGACAGATACTCTTCCAAAAGCGGCGAGAGCTGTCTGCCCGCCATATCGACCAGGGCGTCGACGATTCGCTCTCGCACCCACCAGTCTTCGTCACGCAAGAAGCGAATCAGCTTCGGCCATAGCTCCCCTCTCGGATCGGGTACGGATTGAGCCAGATCCGCCGCCGTGCGTCTCAGCCCGACGTCCCGGCTGCGGAGCAGCCAGATGATGGTGCGGGCCATGTCGAGCTGCCCGGCCTTGCTCAGACGCGCCATGATCTCGCCCGCGCGCGTCCTGACGGTGAGGTTCTTGTGAGAAAGGCCTTCCACCAACGCGGGAAGAATGTCGTCGGTTCCGATGGTTTCGAGAGTGTCCAGCACAGCCAAACGGACGTTGTTCGGTCCTTCTCGCAGCTTGCGAGTCAGCGCGCCGATGGCGCGGGGTGAAGAAAAGCGACCGAGCCCGATCACGGCGGCGCGAACGATACTCGGCGAATCGGCGTCAAGAAATGGAGCGATCCGTTCGAAGTAATGATCCTCGGAGCATAGTCCGCAGTAGGCGTTGACGGCCGGAGCGGCCACGCTGTCGTTGGAGTCCTCAAGCGCCAGGCCGATGGCGTCGAGCGCCCCCTCGACGTCTTTCGACATGTATCGACTGTCGCCGAGATACTTGAGACACTGCCTCTTTTCCAGGGGTTTCCCCGCGGCCAGGGCCGCGCGCAGCGCCGGAACGGCCCGGTGCATGACCATCGGCGCCAGCAAGTCGACGGCTTCGCGCCGTCCCAGAAAGCCCGGCTCCCCGACCATGCCGCCCAGGATCTGCAGGACGATCCTCCCGCTGCCGCCCACCTCGCGCAACACCCGTGCGACCGTGGCCCGAAGATCCTCGTCCGGCGATCGCAACAACTCGCACAACTCGCGTTGTTTGGATACGTGCGTGACCAGGGTAAAAAGCGGCGCCAATGTGCTCCGCAGAAGACGGTTTGAAGCCTCCAGCGCCCGAAGATAGTGCGGGAAGAGAGTGTAATCCTGAACTCGCCGGGCCAACGTTCCGAATACGTGACAACGCATCCGGTGACGCGGCGCGTCGTTCATCAACTCGCGCTCGCTCAGGATGCTCAGCAGAGTCGCGACATCGCGACCGTCGACTTCCTGGGCCGACTCGACGTACTCCTCTATTTCGATGTTGTCGCGCCAGGGCGCTGTTCGGAACGCTTTGATCTGGCTCTTATCCAGCATTCGCTTCGAGCGCTGCTTCGTTATAACGACCTGGCAAGCTTTCGAATGACAGCGAGTCGCGACCGCCTGGCGCGCTGGAATGATGTCCGCCCCGGCAGTCCGGCGCTCATTCTTCCGAGGCCCCCTCACTCAGCTCCCGAACCCGTGTCACGCTGGCGCGCCGTACGTGAGTGATCTTGCCCGCGCCAAGAAGCGGTATAAACGCCGGCGCGGCATTTAGAAAATCCAGCGTTCGTCTCTGCCCGGGCGGCATCATGTATGAGATTCGACCGGAGATGGCGTGGCCGTCGATGGTGTCGATACGGATCTCGATATTCCTGTCCGCGACGTCCATGGGCTCCGGTTCTTCCTGATTCACGTCGACTTCGATGAAGATGATCCTTGACTTGCAGATTAGAAAAACGCCGGATTCGCCGCAGGACAGCGGCATGAAATCCTCGTCCTCGTTGTTCAATCGGTCCGACAAACGTCCCGGTCCTCCATAGGGCCCCGTTTCCGGCACGTACAACTGACCGATAAATTCCTGACGGCCCTCCAACAGAACACGCACCTGCAATCCGCGTTTCGGAACTCTGAAGCCTTCCATCGCGGGCTCCCAAGGGCGAAGAATCGCGTCTCGTATTAATATAACACGACGTTTCCGCGGGCAAAGGCTAATGCGAGTCACATGATAGGCAGGCGCGGCTATCCGTGAAGACGGCCGGATCGCGGCCCAATGACCATTGTCTCGCTCCGCGACGACCTACAATAGGCCCTGTATCTCCTCCGGTCGCGCGAAGCGCAGGTCTTCAAGCGCGGCGATGAGAGAACGCGCGCAAGCACGACAGTGTCCGACAGCGCGGTCCGAGGAATCCAACCCCTCGACCGTGCCGGATTGCAACATCATCTGGCGCGTCTTCTCATGGGCCACGAAAGCGCCACCCTCGACACGATGCGGCGGCTGCCGCTCGAACTTGAAGCCCGAGACGCCTGGAAAAGCGTACTCGAGCAGCGAATCGATGACGCGAACGATGCGCTGCTGGTCGCCTCCGATCAATCGGCTGTCGGCGCGCACCGAAACCTCGGTGCCGCGATCCGTGAGAGCGATGGCGATGCCGATCGAGGTTCCTTCGATCCGTAGAAGATCGCTGGCCACCTCGGCGATCACGTCACGAAGCTCCTCGCTCACGAAGCCGACGGGCGCGATTCGAATCGCTCCGCGCGTCTCCATTTGCTCAAAGGCGGCGGTGCGATAGAGAAACCACTCGGGCGGAACGCGATAGTCCCGTAACTCGTCGAGCAGATCCTGGGTCGCCTCGTCACGCGTGAGGATTTCGAACATCCGGAAATCAAGCGGCGTGGGACCATGAAGCAACGCGGAAGTGTCGGTATAGATCCCCAGCGCCGCCGCGGCGCGGCCGCGCGGACCGAGCCGCTCGATAACGCCGAACGCCGCGCCCAGGACCGCCATGAAAGCCGACGTCGATCCGACCGGCAGACCCACGAAGGCGTTGCTGACGTGCTTCACGCCATGAGAACGACAATTCGCCTCGACTTCGTCAGGCTCCGAGTGGTGATCGGCGATGAAGAAATATCGGGAGACCGGCTGGACCAGGCCGGTATTCGTCATGCCGAGCGGAGGCGACGTATCGACGAGGCAGTTCAACCCGCCGGCGATCCGGCCGCTATTGGGATCGTGGAGGACGATCCCGCAGCGCTGGACCAGGTTGCGATTCTGCGGATGGCCCAGCGCGCCCACGAGGATCCGAATCTCCTCGACTCCGAGATGCTCGAGGATGGCGCTCAAGACGACGGCGCTGCCCAGTGCATCGGGATCTCCCAGCCATTGCGTGAAGATATTCGCTCCACGGCCGCGCACCCGACCGCCGGCGCGACTCAGGCCGCCGTAGGCGGCGTGCGCCATCTTGAGCAAGAGGAGGTTTTCCGGATCGCGGGCGAAGCGCTTGCCCAGAACCGGTGCGAAGTGCGTCGTCACCGTGTGCGGGCCCGCCAGACGCGGCGAACGTAGGATCGATCCGTTGCGTTTGGCCGCCTTTTTTTTCGCCTGAGGCTGATTCGGGACGCGTTGCCCCGAGATGGCGTCGTTCATCAGAGGAGCATAACCTCGTTGCGTGGGATTGAGGTCAGCTTCGGACTCGTTCTCATTTTGGCATGATAGCAGCAAAAGGCGCGGCATGATGATGCGTCCGGAAAACGTCGCGCCCGGCGGCGTCATCGTCCGTCTTGTCCGTCTTCCTCGACGTTGACACCTGCGCATGCGTGCGCTAGCGTGACTGCGCCATGATTCAACTCCTGCTGGCCGCGACTCTGATGACGCCGGCGCCGGATGTCGTTCTCTCGGGTCTCGTTCTTTCTTGGGATGAGAACGCGGGCGCGGCTATTTTAAGCTCCGCGGGACAGACGCGCGTGGTGATCGTCGGAGACGCCGTTTTCGGCGGCCAGATCGTCGCGATCGACGCCAAAGGCGCGACGTTGCTCTTCGGCGAAGAGCGTTTGAGGCTTCACCTGACGAAACGAAACGCGATGCGGGGAGCGGACCGTATTCCTTCGTCTCCAGCGGCGGTTCCGGCCCCGACTGCCGCCGCTCCGGCCGTCGCTTCGAATCTCACGCTTTCACGAGCCGACATCGACCGGCGTCTTTCGCTCGAGCTCGACCGCATTCTTGCGGAAACGGCGCTCGTGCCCGTGACCGACGAAGGCCGCATCGTCGGCGTGGCGCTGCGCCGTATCGCACAAGGCAGCCTGCTCACTGAAGTCGGCCTTCGTCCGGGAGACGTGATCACGGAGTTGAACGGCACGACAATCGACGGCATCTCGACGCTGATGTCGCTCTACGCGCGGCTTCAATCAGCCAGCGAGCTGAACGCCGTCGTCCTGCGCGAGGGGCAACCGGTCTCGATCAGCTTGAAGCTTCGATAGACCGCCACGCCTCGTGGACACGACAGTTCGGCTCCTCCTTGTCGCTTCAATCCTTGTCCGCCGTGACTTGTCACCAATGAGCATACAGTCGCGGGGGCGAGAAAAACGGGCGCTTCGAACGCCTGTCGCGGTGAATTTCAGGGGGTCTTTTCGTGATTCACCGCCAATATCGTCGTGACGACGTCAGCTTCCCCGCTCCCGCACTCGCCGCCTCAATTTACGCAGGGCCGCCTCCAGCTCCAACCTCATGCCATGATCCTGGGTGTCTTCAAGCATCCGATCGAGAGCCGGCGTCACTTTCCTCGGATCGGCTTCTACTCTCACAAGCGCGCGGATCGCGGCGATGCGCACTTCCGGGCGATCGTCTCTCAAAGCGCGCATCAGCCCTGGCGCCGCTTGCCTCGCGACCGGCCCGATACGACCCAGCGCCTGTGCGGAGAGTCGTCGTACGGCGGCACGATCGTCCCGCAACTCGGACAGGATCGACGGAACGGCGAGTTTCGCTCCGGGACCGATTCGCCCCAGCGCTTCCAACGCCGTCCAGCCCATTTCTCGATCGGGCATGCATCGAACAAGCTCCGGCACGGCCGCTTGTGCCCCGGGGCCGATCTGCCCCAGCGCCCAGGCCGTCCAACGCCTGACGTCGGAGCGTTGATCTCCGAGACCTGAAACAAGCGCCGGCGTCGCGCTGTGCGCATCGGCACCGATCAAACCGATGGCACGAGCGGCTACGGCGTGACAGAGCCCCGCATTGCCATGGAACGTCTGGATCAGCTCGGGCAAAAGGCTCGGCCCAAGACGTACTCCTTCGAGTTGACGCTCCGCGCTCAAGCAAACATTTTCGTTCTCATCGGCAAGCGCGCGTATCAGTCCGCCGAACGCTTCCTGCGTGCCCGCCTGTCCGAGAGCCGACACTGCCGCGATGCGCACCCGCGGATCGAAGTCTTCCAGCGCCCGCAACAGTCCTGAGACTCCGCCCGGCGGGATCCTCACGGCGGGACGATCGGGAGGCATGACGAGCTCCTTGTCAAGGATCTCGCGCGCAACGAGACGCGCTCCGGAAGCGCCGAAGTGATGGTCGCATTCGAAAGAATCCGGCCCCAGTTGCAGGAAAGCCGGAAGGAGGTCGAGAAAGACGATGCCTTCCCTGGCGCAGAAGTCCTCGATGGCTTTTTGCGGAATTGGCGGAGGCGCGTCAGGCTCCAACTGGAAACGAAAAGGGAACACGAGCACGGCGAGACCGGCGCCGTCCGCGCGCGCCTCGTCACGCAGCAACCGTATTTCCTCGAAAAGAAGCGTGTACCCGCGACGCACCTTCGACGGCAAAGGCGCCTCGAACAAATCCCTCACGCCGCGTATCTCTCGATCGTAGGCGCCGACGACACGACGTACGAGCGCGGAACGACGATGAAGCGCGGTCAAGATGGCGGGCGGCCGACTCAGATTGTTCTGCATATCGCCGATGTCGTTGAGGCAAATGCCTAGTATGACCTGGTCGGGCGCGTACTTGCGGCAGATTCGGCGATAGGCGATGAGCTGCTGCCGCGCCGACCATCCGGAAAGCGCCACGTTGAAGACCTCGACGCCGCCGCCCCGCTCCTCGATCAGGCGTTCGAGAACCTGCGGATAGGCCTCCTCGGGTCTCAAATGTTGACCATATGTCGTGCTGTCGCCAAGGCACATGACACGGCGCGTTCCGGGAAGCTTGTGCAGCGCGTGTTCGCGATCCCGAAGGCCCTCGTGGTTGAAATGGACGCCGCCCGACCAGCCGATGGCGGTGAAGAACTCCCCCCCAGTCTCGTCCCAGTTGGCCGCAAAACCGCTTTCATGAGGCGCGGGTTCGTCGCGCTCAAGCAGGAGGCCAGCGCTCTCCGCAAGAACGAGGAAAACTAGCGCGCTCACAACGCTCAGAAAGGCATTCTGTAGGATCGAAGGCAGCGACCGAATACGCCGCGACATTTCATCACTCCACTCGCGCTCAAGCCGGTAATCATTACGCTTTTATTTTATACTCCTTTGGATCGCGAGCAACAGTCATGCGCCGCGCTCCCCGGAGGTATCGCTAATGGAGAACAACGCTCACGTCGTCATCCTCGGATCCGGCCCGGCCGGACTCACGGCGGCGGTCTACGCCGCGCGCGCCGGTCTGGCGCCTCTTGTCGTCGAGGGCGGCGGCGGCGGCGACGCGAACGACCTCCCCGGCGGCCAGCTCATGCTCACGACGGAAGTGGACAATTACCCCGGTTTTCCGGAAGGAATTCTCGGTCCGGAGCTGATGAGTCGAATGCGCCGGCAAGCGGAACGATTCGGCGCCGAGTTTTCTCCAGGCGCCGCCTTGAAAGTCGATCTTGCCTCACGTCCCTTCGCGATCGATCTGGGTTCTCGCCAGGCGCTTGCGAAAGCGCTCATCGTGGCCACGGGAGCGCGTGCTCGCTGGCTGAATCTGCCGGAGGAGATGGACTTTCGCGCCAAGTTCGGCGGCGTCTCGGCCTGCGCGACATGCGACGGCTTCTTCTATAAAGGCAAGGAGGTCCTGGTCGTCGGCGGAGGCGACACCGCCATGGAAGAAGCGTCCTTCCTCAGCAGGTTCGCGTCCAGAGTCTCGAT
>JAFGSN010000218.1 GCA_016934575.1 Vicinamibacteria bacterium | reverse complement strand
GCCTTGCCGCATGCGATCGGCGCACCGATCACGGCGACGAGCATAAGCGCTTCAACGGCAAGCCTTCCATGCATTCGATGCCTCCAAGCCTTGGCAAGCGCCGGCGATTTCACATCGGCGCACGATATTTCCACTCTCATTGATTATTGATTATAAAGAAGCGCGTCAAGCCCGGACGCGCTATTATTTGGAAGAAAGCGACCATGGGAGGACGTCAGTGCAACAGAAGCGCGTGATCGTGGTCGGGGCGGGTCCGGGTGGTCTGGCGGCGACGATGCTGCTGGCCAGCAAGGGCTACGACGTCACGGTTTTCGAGAAACGGGATGACGTCGGCGGGCGCAACGCAGCCTTGCGCGTCGGGGGCTTCACCTTCGACATCGGCCCCACGTTCTTCCTCATGAAGGACGTTCTCGAGGACGTCTTCGAGCAAGCGGGAAAGCGCCTGGATTCGTACGCCGACATCCGCGAGCTGGATCCCATGTATCGTCTGCTCTTCAAGGGCGGCCGCGTGGTCTATCCGTCGAGGGACAAGGAGAAAATGAAGGCCACGATCGAGGCCTTTTCGCCCGGCGCCTTCAACGGTTACCTCAAGTACCTCGAGAAGGAGCGGCGCAAATACGATCAGCTCATCCCCTGCCTGCGGATGCCTTACGGCCGTCTTCGTGATTTCTTTTCCTGGCAACTGATTTCGTCGATTCCCTACCTGGACGCTCATACGAGCATCTACAACGTGCTCGCTCGCTACTTCGACGACGACGACACGCGCATCGCCTTCACCTTCCAGGCCAAGTACATCGGCATGTCGCCGTGGGAGGCCCCGGGCACCTTCTCGATCATCTCGTTCATCGAGCACGGCGGCGGGGTCTTTCACGTCATGGGCGGGCTCAACCAGCTCAGTCAGGGCATGGCGCGCGCGGCGCGCGAGGATGGAGCCAAGATCAAGACATCAACGCCCGTACGTCGCATTCTGGTCGAGAAGCGGACGGCGGTGGGCGTGGAGTTGGCGGACGGCACGATGGAGCGCGCCGACTACGTCGTGATCAACGCTGATTTCGCCCATGCCATGTCTCGCCTCGTCGCGCCGGAGGATCGGCGTAAATGGACCGACGCTTATCTGGCCGGCCGGCGCTACTCCTGCTCAACTTTCATGCTGTATCTCGGCATGAAGCGGCGTTACGACGATATCCCGCATCATTCGATCATCTTCGCCGAGGACTATCGACGGAACATCGACGATATCGTGCGCACGGGCCGATTGAGCGCGGATCTCTCGTTCTACGTTCAGAACGCCTCGGTCACCGATGCGTCGCTGGCGCCGGCCGGGAAGTGCACGCTCTACGTGCTCGTCCCGGTTCCCAACAACAAGCACGGCATCGACTGGCGGCGCGAGGCGGGTCTTTTCCGTGAACGCGTGCTGGATCTTTTGGAGACGCGCGGCGGCTACAGGGACCTGCGCTCGAACATCGAAGTGGAAAGAACGATCACGCCGGACGACTGGGAACGGGATGTCGACGTCTACAACGGGGCGACGTTCAACCTGGCGCACAACGTCGGGCAGATGCTCTATTTCCGTCCGCACAACGAGTTCGAGGAGTTCCGTAATTGCTATCTGGTCGGCGGCGGAACGCACCCCGGCTCCGGTCTGCCGACGATCTACGAATCAGGACGTATCACAGCCGAGCTGATCTTCAAGCGCGACGGCGTCCCGGCAAGGATGTGACGGAGCGCCGCGGATCCGGCGGCGCTGTTGACTGCGTGCTCCGACGGCGTACGGCGCAAAGCGGAGGAATCAGTGAATGTTCTGGGCTTCATCGATCTGATGCGCACGATCTACGGGCGCAAGCTGCCCGACATCGAGCGCATCCAGAGCAAGGGGCTGCTGGCGATCAAGATCGCCCAGCATTACGCCCTGCGGATTGATTTTCTTGATGAGCGCGTTTGCCGCCACCTTGCTCGGCTCTACCGCCACAATCTGACGCTGCCGGCCGAGCGCATCGACGAGCTGCTCGCGCGCTCGGTGGCGCCGGGCTGGCGCGAGCGCGTGCGCGACGTCGAGCGAACGCCGCTGGCCTCCGCCTCGGTGGGGCAGGTGCATCGCGCGCGTCTGGCCGGCGGCGGCCCCGTGGTCGTCAAGGTCATCAAGCGCGACTTCAAAGCGGCCTTTCTCAAGGACATCGCCTCGCTGCGACGCATGCTTCGGGCGGCCATCTGGGTTTATCCCAAGCTGCGCAAGGTCTTCGATCCGACGGGAATTCTCGATCACATCGAGGAGTACACCCTGAACGAGCTGGACCTGCGCAACGAGATCGAGGGGCAGCGCATCTTGCGCGGCATTCGTGACGAGAACGCCGGACGCTACGATCTCGAACGCCTCCGCTTCCATCGACTGCACGAGGACCTGTCCGGCGAGAACGTGCTCGTTTCGGAATTCGTGGAAGGCGAGACGTTCGACGATCTGCTTGAGCGCGGCGCGCTGCCTTACGAGCGAATGCTGCAGCTCTTCGACCTGCACGGATTCTACGTCTTCGGCGCGGGCGTTTTCCACGGCGACATCCACCCGGGCAATATCATGCTCGAGCCTGACGGGCGCATCTGCCTTGTCGACACCTCCGCGATCAGCGCCATCGGCACACGCGTCAAGAACGGCCTGTTCCGTTTCTTCGTGGCTTTGTCCGCGTACGATTTCGACGACTGCGCCCGGCGCCTGAACGAGATGGCGCGGAAACCGATCGCGGGCGCCGGCTACGAGCGTTTTCGTGAACGCTTCCTCGTTCTCTATCGTGATTTCGCCGGAAAAAGCGTCTCCGATGTCAGCTTGACGAAGAAAATGATGGACACGATCAAGCTCGGCGTGCACAGCGGCATGGAGTTCGAACGCGGCATGTTCTCGATCATCAAGAGCCTCATGTACCTGGACGGCATGGTGCTGCGCTGCAAGCCGGCGGCCGTTCTGATGGAGGACATGCGGCCTTTCATCGGCCGACTGGCCGCGCTGATCGAAGGCCCGCTGGCCGAAACCCAGGGACCGCGCTGGTTGGGAAGTGGCGCCGGAGTCGCGCAGTCGAACGGAGAGAGATCGAAAGGATGATGATGCGCATGCTGTCAGGCCTGTGCCTGATTTCTCTGCTCCTCGGGGGCGCCCCGGAATCGAACGTGGCCGAGCGGAACGACGTCATTCGGGCCGTGGCGATCGGCGGCGAGGTGCGCTTCAACAAGAACGCTCCGATCTTTCTCAGGCTGTTGGAGCCGGACGAGGCGAAGCAGGAGCGCGTCGCGCGCGAGCGGGTGATCGAGCTTTCGGGGGAAGACGCGGCGCGAGGCGCGATACGTTATGAGTTCAATGGCCTCCAGCCGGGGCGCTATGCCGTCAAGTGCTTTCAGGACACGAACGGCAACGGGAAGCTCGACGTCGGCATGTTCGGACCGAAGGAGCCTTGGGCGACATTCCGCCTGGCAAGGCCAAAGCTTCGCGCGCCGCGCTTCGAGGAGATGGCCTTCGACGCATCACAAGACGTGACTGACGCCGACCTCTTGTTGCGATGAATCCAAGCCGCTCATTGTGGCGCGCTTCGGACACTCTTGGCGCTGGATCTCAGCGGTTGATTCGCTCCGCCTGATTGCCGGCATGCCGATTGTCTGAAGCGTCTGGGGCGGCATCGATGTCAATAAGAGATGGAGTCGCTTGGTGGTTCACATCATATCGACGAGCGCCGACATGATTCTCGGCGCATGCTTTGCATGCGATCACGTGCCTTCAAGAGGACTTGGCGTTTTCTAAGAGCCGCGCCTCCAGCGGAGCGAGGTTGTTTCGGTTCGATCTCACGTTCAATCATGCTATTTTAGTCTTTCGGTCGTTGCGCTCTTGCGCGTCTTTCGGGCGCCGGGCTCGGATCGCGAGAGACGATCGGGGAAGCCGGAAACTCGCCGATATCCCGGGGCCGGCCGTGATCGAGCGCCGCCGGGCCCGAATCAGGGGGATGATTCATGAAAAAGACAGAAGCGATTATCGTCGCCGTCGTTCTCTTCGTCGCCATAGCGCTCATGAGTCCCGCGTTCGCCGACACGGAATCCCAGCCGGCGTATCTGGATCCGTCGCGGCCGCTGGACGAACGAGTGAGCGATCTTGTCTCGCGCATGACGCTGGAGGAGAAAGCTTCGCAACTCGTCAATCGTACGCGAGCGATTCCACGACTAGGCGTGCCGGAGTACAACCTCTGGTCGGAGGCGCTGCACGGCGTCGCGAACAACGGCATCGCCACGGTGTTTCCCCAGGCCATCGGTCTGGCGGCCACGTTCAATCCTGCGTTGATTCGGGACATGGCCGGCGCCACGGGGCGCGAAGGACGAGCCAAGTACAACATCGCGCTCCGCGAGAACGCCGGAGGAACGCTCTTCGGAGGCGTCACGTTCTTCTCGCCGAACATCAACATCTTTCGCGATCCGCGCTGGGGTCGCGGCCAGGAAACCTACGGCGAAGATCCTTTTCTGGCCGGCAAGATGGCGGTCGCTTTCATCACCGGCCTGCAGGGCGACGACTCCCGGCATCTGCAGGCCGTGGCCACCGCGAAGCACTACGCCGTGCACAGCGGACCGGAACCGCTCCGTCACGGCTTTAACGCCGTCGTGTCGTTGCACGACATGGAGGACACGTATCTTCCGGCTTTTCGCGAGGCCGTGGTCGAAGGCGACGTCCGGGCCGTGATGTGCGTTTATAACGCGGTCAACGGCGTTCCCGGCTGCGCGAGCGACTTCCTGCTTGGCGACATGCTTCGCGATCAATGGAAATTCGAGGGCTTCGTGACCGGAGACTGCGACGCCGTTCACGACATCCACGCGAACCACAAGTACGTGAAGACGGCGGCCGAGGGAGCGGCGGCCGCGATCAAGGCCGGCACCGACAACGACTGCGTCGTGGTTTTCGGGCCGCCGGAAGGCGCGCCGGAGTATCAGAAATACATCGACGCCGCCCGTCAGGGCCTCCTCGACGAGGCGCGGATCGACCGGGCCGTGAGCCGCATGATGCGCACGCGCTTCGAGCTGGGTCTCTTTGATCCGCCGGAGACGGTGAAACCGGCGCAAGTTCCCGACTCGATCGTGGACAGCGAACCGCATCGAGCGCTCGCTCTCAAGATCGCGCGCGAGTCCATGGTGCTCCTGAAGAACAACGGTCTCCTGCCGCTCTCAGCGTCGACGGCGAAGATCGCCGTGGTGGGGCCGCTGGCGGACTCCACGCGCGTGCTGCTCGGCAACTACAACGGCACGCCGTCCCGCGCCACGACCGCGCTCGACGGAATCCGAAAGCAGTTTCCGTCCGCGCGGGTGACGTTCGAGCCCGGCACGACATATCTGCGGCCGCCCGTGCCGGTGCCCGCCGCCGTGCTGAGCACGGACGACGGTCAACCGGGATTGAAGGCCGAGATTTTCAAAGGGCGAGAGCTGGATGGGGATCCCGTGGAGACACGGATCGATTCCCAGGTGATGTACGGCGTCATGCCGGGCGAGTGGCCGCGACCGAGCCGCTCGAACGCGCCTGCGCCCTTGCAAGCCGCGCGCTGGACGGGGCGGCTCACGCCGACGACCTCGGGAATTCATACGCTGGCCGTTGAAGGTTTCGGCAACCGTCTGTATCTCGACGGCAAGCTGCTCGTGGACACGTCGGGCGGCTTTCCCGTTCCCCGAAATTCCGCGGAGGTACAACTCGAAGCAGGCCGAGGTTACGCGCTCAAGGTGGAAGCGGCGCCTCGCTGGTTCGCGTCGACGCGTCTGGCGTGGTTGCCCGCCATGCCGGACGCGACAGAGCGCGCCGTGGCCGCGGCCAGGGAAGCCGACGTTGTCGTGGCCGTTGTCGGGATCACCGCCGAGCTCGAGGGCGAGGAGTCCGCGCTCGACATGCCGGGCTTCAAGGGCGGCGACCGGACGAGTCTTGATCTGCCCAAAGAGCAGGAAGAATTGCTGAAGGCGGTGAAGGCGGCGGGCAAACCGCTGGTCGTGGCGCTGATGAGCGGCAGTCCTCTGGCGGTGAACTGGGCCAACGAGCATGCCGATGCGATTCTGCAGGCCTGGTATCCGGGAGAAGAAGGCGGCCAGGCGATCGCCGAGACTCTCGTGGGCGTGAACAACCCCGCCGGGCGCTTGCCGATCACGTTCCACACGGGCGTCGAGCAACTGCCCGAGTTCACCGATTATTCAATGGCGAATCGCACGTATC
>JAFGSN010000217.1 GCA_016934575.1 Vicinamibacteria bacterium | reverse complement strand
TCGGGCCGTTCGCGGATGCCTCCCGCCTTCATGTTGCTTCTCTGGACGGCGGCAATCGTGGAATGATCTTCAGTTTTGATTCCGGCGTATGCCGAGAATATAGTGTGTGTGAGGCGCGATCGTTGTCAGTCAGTCGATGACGCACGCCGATTCAGGGGCATGATTACGGGGCATCTTTACGGGGGATCTGAGAACATGAGCAAGGCAGACATCGGACTGGTCGGGCTCGCCGTGATGGGAGAGAACCTGATCCTGAACATGGAAAGCAAGGGTTTCACCGTCGCTGCCTTCAACCGCACGACGTCCAAGGTCGACGCTTTCGTGAACGGACGAGCCAAGGGCAAGAACGTCGTCGGGACGCGCTCGATCGAGGAGTTCGTGGGAGCCATCAAGCGCCCGCGCAAGGTCATGATCATGGTCAAGGCGGGCCAGGCGGTCGACGACTTCATCGAGCAGATCCTGCCGCGTCTCGACGAGGGCGACGTTCTGATCGACGGCGGGAACACGCATTATCCCGACACCATTCGTCGCACGGCCCACGTGGAAAGCATGGGCAAGCTTTACGTCGGGACCGGCGTCTCGGGCGGCGAGGAGGGCGCTTTGCTCGGGCCCGCGATCATGCCCGGCGGTTCGCCGGCGGCCTGGCCGCTCATTAAACCCATTTTCCAAGCCATCTGCGCCCGCACCGACGACGGCTTCCCGTGTTGCGACTGGGTGGGAGAAAACGGCGCCGGCCACTTCGTGAAGATGGTGCACAACGGCATCGAGTACGGAGACATGCAGTTGATCTGCGAGGCGTATCACATCATGCGGGACGTGCTCGGCATGTCGGCCTTCGAGATGCACGACGTTTTCAAAGCCTGGAACGAGGGCGAGCTGGGAAGCTATCTGATCGAGATCACGCGCGACATCCTGGCGTACAAGGACGAGGACGGACGTCCTCTGGTCGACAAGATCCTCGACACCGCCGGACAGAAGGGCACCGGCAAGTGGACCGCCGTCGAAGCGCTTGAGCAGGGCGTGCCGCTCACGCTGATCGGCGAGGCGGTCTTCGCGCGCTGCCTCTCGGCCATGAAGGACGACCGCGTCGCTGCGTCCAAGACGCTCTCCGGACCGAAGGCGAAGTACGAAGGCGATCGCCGGGCGTTTATCGAGGACCTGCGCCAAGCGCTCTACGCCTCGAAGATCGTCTCCTACGCGCAGGGATACATGCTCATGCGCGCGGCAGCCAAGGAGCGCGGCTGGAACCTCAACTACGGCGGCATCGCGCTCATCTGGCGCGGTGGCTGCATCATTCGTTCGGTGTTTCTCGGGAAGATCAAAGATGCTTATGATCGCGATCCGGGGCTCACGAACCTTCTGCTCGATCCCTTCTTCAAGGAAAAGGTCGTGGGCGGGCAGGACGCATGGCGGCGGGTGATCTCGACGGCGTTCATCAGCGGAGTCCCGGTGCCGGCATTCGCGACCGCTCTTTGCTATTACGACGGCTTTCGTTCCGATCGTCTTCCCGCGAACCTGCTCCAGGCGCAGCGCGACTACTTCGGCGCGCACACCTACGAGCGCGTCGACAAGCCGCGCGGCCGGTTCTTCCACACGAACTGGACTGGCCGCGGCGGCACGACCGCGGCGTCGACCTACAGCGTCTGATCCGTCTCGGATCGTCATCGGAGGCCATGAGACGGGACGCTCATTCCAGGTCCAGTCGTCGATCGATTATAGACGCCGAGGAGGGACATCGTGTCGAACGCCGGGAATCGATCGCGGAATCGCCCGGCTCATGCGCGTTCGGGCCCAAATCGAAGGTGTCTCGATCTCGAAACGCGCGCCGTTAGTGCGCCGCCGGGCGGGCTTCCACTCGGGATCATTGATTTGGATCCGCGTTATCATGGTTTTTGTGTTCGGCAAGGAGGGGGTGGGTCATGGCGATGTTGTCGGATCGAGATCGAAAAGCAGTTCAGGATCGACTCAGGCAGATGGCCGGTCCGGTCAAGCTCGTTTACTTCACCCAGGAGCTCGAATGCCCGGCGTGTCGTGAAACGAGCCAGATTCTGCGCGAACTGTCCGAGACGAGCGACAAGCTGACCTTGGAATCCTACAACTTCCAGATCGATCGCGAGACGGTTGAAAAGTATCGCGTCGACAAGATTCCCGCGACCGTCGTCGAGGGCGCCAAGGACGCCGGCATTCGTTTCTATGGCATGCCGGCCGGATACGAGTTCGCCTCGTTGCTTGAAGCCGTCCTCATCGTCGCGGCGGGGGAGTCGGGCCTGAGCGATGCGACGATCGACAAGCTGAAGCGTATCGACAAGCCCGTGCGCCTTGAGGTGCTTGTCACGCCCACCTGTCCGTATTGTCCGGCGGCCGTCACGCTGGCGCACCGGCTGGCGATGGCGAGCGAGCACGTCACGGCGGACATGGTTGAGGCGACCGAGTTCCCGTACCTCGTGCAGAAGTATCGCGTGATGGGCGTGCCGCGTACGGTCGTCAACGAGACCGTCTACATCGACGGCGCGGTGCCCGAAGCGGCGTTCGTCGACCGCCTGATCGAGGCCGTGGCCAAAGCGAACTGAGGACCAGCGCCTCGGCGCGTCATCTCACCCAACAGTGACTGGTTGTTGACGACCGCCGCATGAGAAGGGAAACGACACAAAGACCCAAAGGCGTAACAGTCAGTCATTTCGTTTTTGGGCAGAGGCCCTTTGTGCCTCCGCGCTCATTTCTTGATTGTGAATCGAGTAACGAAGGGCAGGCGATCGACTCCAGGATCACTCGTCGTCTTGTTCGTTCCGCGGCCGGTTATCGCCGTCCAGCAGGCGTTTCGCCGTTCGATCGAGTCGGCGCGCCCTTTTTTCGAGGCGACTCATGAGGTCGTCGAGCTGATTCGTCGGGTCATTCGTCGCGGCGATGCGCTCCTTGAGCTGATTCATGCGCCGGATGAACTCATCGATGCGGCGATCGAGATCGTTCATCCACGCGGACCGGGCGGCGTCGCCATCGCGTGATTCGCCGCTCGCGCCCGCGGCGTCGTCGTCCAGAAGGCGTTTGATGCGCTCGCTGTCGTCCCGGCTCAAGTCGTCTCCGTTTCTGGATGTCGGGTCATGGGCGACTCCCGGTTCACGCCACGAACAGGCACTTACTGGCGAAACTCGGATCGCTCGTGAGATTCACTCCCAGCCGACCGAGACCGGCCTCGTCTCCGCGCGTGGGCATGTGCGTCAGATGCATCTCGCAGCCTTGCAGCTCCGCGAGGCGCTCCACGGCGAGTTGAGCGGCGGGATTCGTGGTGGCGCTGATTGCGAGAGCGATTAGGGTCTCCTCCAGATCAAGGCTCGCGCTCTTTCTCCCGACATGGTTCTTGAGCTGCGTGATCGATTCCAGAATGCTCGGCGCGAGCAGCGGAATCCGGTCGGGAATCTCCGCCAGGATCTTCAGCGCATTGAGCAACAGGCTGGAGGAGGCGTGCAGCAGCGGAGAGTTCTTGCCGGTCACAACGCGTCCGTCCATCAGCGCCAGAGCCGCTCCGCAGCAGATTCCATCGTGGCCTTTGCCCAGATGATCCGCCTCGGACGCCGCTTCACGGGCCGGTCCGACGACGGCGCGATCCTCGGGGGCTGCGCCCAGATTCCGCATCAGCAACTCTGCGCGCTGCACGGTCTCCTTGGGCGCCAGACCCATGGCGTATTCGCAACTGTAACGGAAGAACCTCCGGATGACTTCCTGAACGGCGGCCGATCGGACGACGGCGTCGTCGGCGATGCCGCTGGCCGCCCGATTCACGCCCATGTCCGTCGGCGAGCGGTAGTACGGCTCGTCGCCGCTGATGCGGGCCAGGATCCGAGAGAGCAGGGGAAAGGACTGAATGTCGCGGTTGTAGTTGATCGACGTCTCGCCGTATGCCTCGAGATGGAAAGGATCGATCATGTTGACGTCGGCCAGGTCCGCCGTAGCCGCCTCGTAGGCGATGTTGACCGGATGCTTGAGCGGCAAGTTCCAGATCGGAAAGGTCTCGAACTTGGCGTATCCGGCGGCGCGTCCGCGCCGGTGCTCGTGATAGAGCTGCGAAAGGCAGGTGGCGAGCTTGCCGCTGCCCGGACCCGGTCCGGTGACGACCACGAGCGGCTTCTCGGTCTCGATGAAGGTGTTGGCGCCGTAACCGCGCTCGCTGACGATGAGATCGACGTCCGTGGGGTAGCCGAGCGTGGCGTGGTGCGTGTGAACGCGAACGCCGCGGCGCTCGAGCTTATTCTTGAAAAGCGACGCGGCCGGCTGGTCCTCGAAGCGGGTGATCACGACCGCGCGCACCTCCAGACGCCAGTCGCGCAGATCGTCGATGAGCTTGAGCGCGTCCGAGTCGTAAGTGATGCCGAAATCGGCGCGGATTTTTCGGCGCTCGATGTCGCCGGCGTAGATGCAGAGGATGATCTCGGCCTGGTCCCCGAGCTGCCGCAGCAGCCGTATCTTGACGTTGGGGTCGAAGCCCGGCAAGACGCGCGCGGCGTGGAAGTCGTAGAGCAGCTTGCCGCCGAACTCGAGATAGAGCTTGCGGCCGAACCGCTCCACGCGCTCGACGATGGCACGCGTCTGCTCGGCGAGGTAAGCTTCGTTGTCAAATCCAATTCGTCTCATCGTCGGATGCATTATTCGCTCCATGGCGCTTGAATATCCGGGTCGTGCGCGGGCGATCCCGGGGGATCGGCGCCGCATGCCTGTCGTATTCTATGCGAGAGAGCGCCGCCTCACCAGAACGGCAGGGCCGCGTTTGGGTTTCACGGCGCACTCCTGCTATTCTGAAAAGGTTCGTACGGACGCGCCGCCATGCTCACCTATTTCCGTTGCGTCGAAGGCCGAATCCGTCGACATCCCTTCTCGTCCGAGTTGCTGGCCGATTCTCCCGGAGCGCTGCACTGGCTCGACCTGGAGGATCCCATGCTCGATGAGGCGGTCGTTCTCGACGGCGCTTTTCACTTCCACCCGCTGGCGATCGAGGATTGTCTTTCCGAGGTCAATCATCCCAAGATCGACGATTACGAGTCGTACCTGTTCATCATCGTCAACGGCATCCTGCACGAGGCCCCCGAAGAGCAGCTCGTCACGCGCGAGCTGGATATTTTTCTCGGGCCGAATTACATCGTGACTCATCATCGCGGGCCGATGCCGTCGATCAACTTCGCCCGCGAGCTGTGTGACAAGCGCCTCATGGCGGCCATGCCCAAGGGCGTGGATTTTCTGTTGCACCTGATCCTCGACCGGCTTTTCGAGAGATACGTCCCGGTTTTGGACGCCATCGAGGACCGTATCCAGCTCACCCAGGTCGAGGTGTTCGAAAATCCCACGCGCGAAACGCTCGATCGCATCTTCCGTCTCAAGAACCAGGTGCTGCATCTGCGCCGGACGAGTTTGCCGCAGCGCGACATCCTGCATCGTCTGGCGCGGACGGAGTTCCGCGTCGTCAGCCGCAGGGCCGCCTTCTATTTCCGCGACGTGTACGATCATATGTACAGGATCGTCGAGTCCGCCTACTCGTATCAAGATCTTGTCCAGAGCACGCTCGACGCTTATTTGAGCGCCGTCAACAACCGCCTGAACGAGACCATGAAGCGCCTCACGGTCATCGGCGCGCTGCTCATGCCGCTCACGGTCATCACCAGTCTGTATGGAATGAACTTCAAGCACATGCCCGAGCTGAACTGGCGTTTCGGCTATCCGATGGTTCTCGGGCTCATGGCGGCGGTCTCGGCCGGATTGATCGTGTGGTTTAAGAGAAAGCGCTGGATATAGTTCGGCAATCCAGCGTTTCCCTTCCCACGCTCGCGAGGAGAAGGGTGGCGAGGTTCGCCCGTGCGCGACAATCAGATGCTTGCAGAACGGACAAGAACGGGAAAGGGAACGGACGTGGAAGGATGGCAGCCAGGCGCGCCTCGCGGCTCGAGACGATTGCGGAGTATGCTTGGGACGGGAGGGCTTATGCCGGCACAAAAAGTGGTTGAAGGTGTTCGCGCGATTCGAGCCCTGGACTGGGACTTGCCAATGTTCGACGAGCTGATTCCGCTGCCGGAGGGCACGACATACAACGCCTATTTGGTGCAGGGTGGCGAGAAGAACGCGCTGGTGGACACTGTCGACGGTCGCATGACCGCCGAATTGATGGATGCCCTGGCCAGGATCGGCGTGGAGCAACTGCACTACATCGTCGCTAACCACGCCGAAAAGGACCACTCCGGGTCGCTTCCGGCGGTTCTGGCGGAATATCCAAGCGCCAAGCTGGTTACCAACAGCAGATGCGCGGGGATGTTACAGGACAGCCTTTTCGTGCCTCGGGAAAGGATTCAGGTCGTGGACGACGGCGAGACGCTTTCGCTGGGATCGCGCACGCTGCAGTTCCATCTTGCCCCTGGAGTTCACTGGCCGGAGACGATGTTCACGTTGTTGCGCGAAGACGGCATCCTTTTCACGTGCGACTTCTTGGGCGCCCACTTCGCTTCCACCGACCTTTTCGTCACGCCGGCGGTAATGGGCGGCTCGTCGATCAAGCGTTACTTCGCCGAGATAATGGCGCCATACCGGCCGCATGTGCGCAAGCATTTAGCCAAGGTGCGCGAGATGAATCCCGCTATCGTGGCTCCATCCCACGGGCCACTGCATAAAGACGTCGCAGCCATCCTAGACCTGCACGAGGAGTGGGCCTCGGAGAACGTCAAGAACGAGGTCATGCTGCTTCACGTGTCCACGCATGGCGCCACACGGGCGATGGCCGATCACCTAATGAACGCTTTGCTTGAGCGGGAAATTTGCGTGCGTCCTTTCCACCTGACGCGCGCTGACATGGGCGAGCTGGCTATAGCGTTGCTGGACGCCGCCACAATCGTCGTGGCCTCGCCCACGATCCTGGCCGGCCTCCATCCGCTGGCCGCTTCCGCGGCTTTCCTGGCCAACCAGCTCAGGCCGAAGGCCAAGATCCTGGGCGTGATTGGCGCTTACGGTTGGGGCGGGCGGATGGTCGAGCAGTTGAACGGCCTGCTCTCGAACACGAAGGCTGAAGCGCTCCCGCCGGTTCTGGTGAAGGGCCACCCGCGCGCACAGGACCTGCTGGCCCTAGATGAGCTGGCCGACACGATCCGCCGGAAGCACCACGATCTCGGCCTGCTGTAAGAAGGCGGAGTCGCTGCGTTCCCCGCTTGTGGAAGCGGGGCTCCCCGAATCCCGACGTCACTCGGCGCCGATAGAGAACAGTCGCTCCAGGTCGTGGCGAGAGTAGGCGCGGAAGGCCACGAGAGTGTGCGTGCGCTGGATGCCGCCGAGCTTCAGCATGCGGCCGGTGACGATCTTCGCCATGGCGTCGGTGTCGGCAACGCGGATCATGGCGATGAGATCGTACTCGCCGCTCACCGAGTAGACCTCGGAGACGCCTGGGATCTCGGCCAATCGCTCGGCGGTCTCGTTGATCTGTTCGCGAGCGGCATTAATGAGGACAATGGCTGTGATCATGTCTCTCCTCGCTTCGAAAGCGCCCGGGCTCGCAGGCCGCGCGGCGTGTCGTGGCTGCCGCGAACCGGTCCTCTTATAATAGCAGCGACGCACGGTCACTACGGACATGTACGAAGACAACGATGGAGCCCGCCACCCGCCGCAGCAGTAGAAGTGAGCACTCCATCATTCCGGCGCAAGCCGGAATCCAGGGTTTTTGCCTTCGAGAGATTCGCGTTCGCTGCCATTTCGTTCACG
>JAFGSN010000216.1 GCA_016934575.1 Vicinamibacteria bacterium | reverse complement strand
AGCGCGGGAAGCCGTCTTGGACCAGGTAGGAGTAGAAGCCGATTCTCCGGAGGCCTTGTTGATCGCCGGCATCTCGCCGGCCGCGTCGACCGCCGTGATGCGCGCCGCATGAGAAAGCAGTTGCTCGGTCCATAGATCCGTGCCGCAGGCCAGCTCCAGCACGTTTCCTTCCGGACGAAAGGCGCTCGGCCGCTCACGCGCCGATTCGATCTCCTCGAGCCACCGGCGGCTCGGCTCCACGCCGCGGTCGTAACGCCCCTGGCGATGGAACCGCTCGTCGTGCTCTTGGGCGCGTGCCCGATAATACGCGCGTTGTCCGTTCAAGGGAGGATCGTGATCGCCGTCGCCCGCCATTCGTTCTCCGCGATGATGCGACGCTTCATCTCGAATATGATCCCCGCGTGGGCATTCGGCAGATCGTGATCGTCGTCCCCTCTCGCGCCGCCGCCGTCGAGCTGCCGAGGCGCATCATAGCTCGAACCGGTCGCGCGCTGGCGGCCGTCCATGCCTGCACGCCGTTGGACCTGGCGTGCATGATCGCCGAGCCCGAGCTGCTCGTACGAGGATTGACGCCCTGGAATCGCGGTCATGCCACGCGGCTTGCCACGCGACTGATCGCCGACTTCTTCGCCTCGTCATTGCCGGCGTACGCCCCGTGGACGCCCGCGGCGCTGGCGCTCGAAAGGACTCTGTCTCAAATTCGCCGTCATGGAATCGATCCGGCGTCTTTCAGAAGCGCCGCGCGTCATGCCGGAGCGACGGCGGAAGACGAGGCCCGTCTGAGGCTGTTGGCCGACGCCTATCGTTCCTATCATGACGCCATCGACGGACGGTTCGCCGACGAACGGACGATTCTGATCGCCGCCTGCCAATGCCTCTCCGAAAGCGTCTTTCTCGCGCGGAGCGAGATTCTTCTTTTCGATGAGCCGGAAATCGATCCGTCGGAAGCCGAGTTCATCGATGCGCTCGCGCGGCGCTTTTCGGTTCGTCGCATCGAGTGCGTGTTGCCGCGGGGCCTGGCCGAGGAATCGTTCGTCGCCTGGGCGGAGCGGAGTCGAATCGTGTCGATAGCCGCTTCCGAGACGTTGCTGTCTCCTCTTGACCGCGATTCGGAGAGCATGCACGGGGGACTTTGCCGTTTGCGCGACCGTCTCTTCGAGGCTCCGGCCGGCTCGCCGATACAGGATGAATCGGTGGAGCTGCTTTCAGCCGCCGGCGAAACGGCCGAAGCCTGCGCCATCGTTCGCCGGTTGCTGCAAGAAGCGGCGCGCGGCGTCCCGCTGGAGGATATGGCGATTCTTCTTCCATGCCCCGAGACGTACGCCTCGATATTCACGGACCTTCTGGAGCGTCTCGGCGTTCCGCATCGCCTGCATCCGTCGTTGCCCCTCGCCGCCGGAAGAATCGCGCGCTCGCTTCAGCTTCTTCTACGTTGCCGCGGCCTCGAGCGAGCCGCGGTTCTCGAGTTCCTGAATTTCGCGCCGGTCCCGTTCTCGGAGCTTCTGGGCGAAGGCGTGATCCCACGGCCGGCGTTGTGGGACGCCATCAGCCGCCGAGCCGGAATCGTCTCCGATCTGCCGCGATGGATCATTGGCCTGCGTTCCTTTGCCGAAGAGCGGCGCGAGAAGGCGGGCGCCGATCAGGCGTGGCGTGAGGCCCGCCTGCGCGACGCGGCCGAGGCCGAGACCCTGCTCCGCGTCGTCGAGCTGCTCTCGGCCACGCTCGACGCGCTCGACGGCGAAGCGACCTGGCCGGAATGGTCGGAGCGTCTCTCGCAGTCGCTCCGCCAGTGGATCGATCGCGGCCGCGCGCCGGATGAAAGCCGGGAGCGACAGAAGGTTCTGAGCCTTATCGGCGAACTGGCCGACCTCGGGCTGTGGGAAGAGCGAACGGGCCGTTCCGACGTTGAATCCGTGCTCGACTCGATGTTCCGCTCGGAGCGCTTGCCGCTCGAGCCGCGAGCGGAGGGAGCGGTGCACGTCGGCGCCTTCGATGCGCTTGCCGGCGTGCCGTTCCGAGTCGTGGCGATTCCCGGCCTCGTCGAGGGCGGTTTTCCGGGGGTGCTCCGCCCCGATCCATTCCTCCTCGATCGAGAGCGCGTGACCATCGCCGAACGTCTGCGACGAAGCGCGACGGCGACGCGTCGTAGCGAAGGGTCCGCGCAGCTTTCGCTCTTCGACGAGGCCGGGATGCGAAGCGACCGCCGGTCCGTCGCCTTTGACCTGCCGATTCTGCCCACGACGCAGGATCGGCTGCTCGTGACACGGCGCGCCTTTCACAGGGCCGCGCGTCAGGCGACGGAGCGGTTGATCCTCTCTTATCCACGCGCCGATCCCCGTACGGGACGCGAGCGCCTGCCATCTCTGTTCTTCGTTGCCGCGGCCTCGACGCTCGCCGGCCGGCCGCTTCCCGGAGAGCAGCTCGCGAGATTCGTTTCCGAGGACGCTTTGAGCGATGTGAGCGTCTCGGATGCGCTCGATCGCTCCGAACGCGATCGAATCCGCATACGGGCCGAAGGACCGGCGGCGATCCGCCGGATCGCCGCCGGATGCGTGCATTTTCGCCGATCACGCCGCGCCGCGATTCATCGATGGAAGCCAGGCGTCACGCCCTTCGACGGCTGGATCGCCGCGCCGATGGCCGAGAGCGTCGCGGCGCTTCTCGATCCGACGCTCGGCGGCGAACCGGTTTCGGCCAGCAGCCTCGCCATTTTCGCGCGCTGCGGGTTCCAGTACCTGCTGCGTCATTTGCTTCGCCTGGAACCGCCGCCGGAGCCGGCGGAACGCCGCCGGATCGATCCGCTGGAACGCGGGCGTCTGTTTCACGAGGTGGCCGAACGCTTCCTGCGCGAGCGTCGCGATCGCGGCGAGCTGCCGCTGCGCGACGGGCCCGCGCTGCGGCCGAGGTTGCGCGAGCTGGCCGACTTCGCGCTCGATCGGCTCGTCGTGTTTCAGCCGCCGCGATTCACTCTTCTCTGGGAACGGGAACGGGAGCGATTCAAGCGCGGTCTCGAGGATTGGCTCGCGCGGGAGCTGATCGCGCCGGACGCCGTACCCGTCTTTTTCGAGGTCAGCTTCGGTCTCGGCCTCGCGCCGGACGCCTCGGAGCCGCATCTAGCCGAGCCGCTCGCGGTCGCGCTTGGCGACGACCGCACGCTCCATGTCCGGGGGCGCATCGACCGCATCGATCGCAGAAGCGACGGCTCTTACGTGCTCCATGATTACAAGACCGGCCGGGCGCCGCGAGACGGCGAGCTTCTTCGCGGAGGACAACAACTGCAGATTCCTTTTTACGTGCTGGCCGCCGCGCGCATCTTGCCGGAGGCGGTCATCGCCGACGCCTATCTCGATTTCATCGACGGCGGGCGGCGCGTGTCTTTCGACCCGCGCTCCGTTCTCACTGGCCGTTTCCCGGCTCTGATGCGCGAGATGGCCGACGCCATGCGCGACGGGCTGTTTCTCCAGGAGCCGGCCGCGTGCGAAAGATGCGATTTTCAGATCGTCTGCGGTCCGAGCGCCCTCATCGAGCGGCGTCAACGCCTGAAGCGTCGCGATCCGCTGATGCGGCGCGTTGCGCGGCTGCGCGAAGTCTCATGAGCGTCTTCCCGATCGACGAACCGGCGAGGGCCAAGGCGCGCGGCGATTTCTCGGCGAGCCTCGTGCTCGCTTCGGGCGCCGGGACCGGCAAGACGACGCTGATCGTCGACCGCATCGAGACGCTTGTCCGGCTCGGCAAGGCGCGCCTCGACGAGATCGTGGCCGTCACGTTCACCGAAAACGCGGCCACGACCATCAAGCTGCGCTTGCGCGGGCGTCTCGAGCGGGCGCGCGCCGACGAAAGCCTCTCCCGGTCCGAGCGCGAGCGGGCGGCGCATGCGCTTTCCGTGCTCGAGCGCGCGCCCGTCTCGACGATCCACTCCCTGTGCGCGGCGATTCTCGCCGAACGCCCGCTCGAATGCGGCGCGCCGATCGGCTTTCGCGTGGCCGAGGAGGCCGAGGCGGATCTGATCTTCGAGTCCGCCTGGACCGAATGGCTTGCCGCGGGCCTGACCGCGGGCGACGACGCGCTGCTGGCGGCTCTCGACGCGGGCATTCCGCTCGAAGGCGAAGGCGCTTTCGGCGAGCGTTCCTCGCTGCGCGGATTCGCGCGCGCGCTCGTCGAGCAGAGAGATCTCGAGCCGCTGACGGCGGCGAGTCGCCTGGATCCGCGCGCCTGGCGTGAAGAGCTGGAGGAGCAGGCGGCCAGGGCGCAAAAGCTCCGGTCCATGACCGGCGCCGGTGACGCGCTCGCGGCGGCCCTGGACGGACTGGTGGGGTTGGCGCGCCGCGCGAACGAGCTTGACGGGCACGAGCTGCAGGCGCATCTGCAAAGCATGCCGGTCATCAGAAAAAACCTGGGGCAGATCTCCCGGTGGACGTCGCGTGAGGCGCTACAGGAAGCGCGGCGCATCGCCGAATGGACGAAGGAGGCGAAGGCCCGCTGGGAATCCCAGGTCGGCGCGGCCCTGCATTCGCGGCTGACGCGCGCTCTCATCCAAGTTGTCGAGCTCTACGAAAGGAAGAAAACCGAGCAGGGAGTGCTCGACTTTCTGGATCTTCTGCTCAAGGCGCGCGACGCGCTCCGCCGCCGCGAGTCTCTCAGGCGTTACTTTCGCGAGCGATACCGGCACGTCATCATCGACGAGTTCCAGGACACTGATCCTCTCCAACTCGAGATCGCGGAGATCCTGACGGAAGGCGAGCCCGGCAAGCTCTGCGTGGTGGGCGACGCCATGCAGTCCATCTATCGCTTCCGCCGCGCCGACGCGGTCGTTTTCGTCCGGTTGGCCGAGAAGGCGCGCGCGGCGCCCGGGTTCGGAGTCGCTCATCTGACCCAAAATTTCCGCTCGCGTCCCGCGATCCTGCGATTCGTCAACCGCGCGTTCGCGCGGCTCATCGAGGCCTCGAACGAGAACGGCCAGCCGGTCTTCGAGGCGATCGCGCCTCGTCCGGACCTGGCCGAGGGCGCCGCCGTTCTCGCCTTGCGTTTCGACGTCGGGCCGGTCGAAAGCGCCGACCTTCTTCGCGCCGAAGCCGCCGCTCTGGCGGCGATGCTCGGTAGGATCGCCGCGGGAGAGCTTCCGGTGCGCGATCCCGCGAACGGCGAAAGCCGCGGAAGCCGCGCCGGCGACGTCATGATTCTATCGCGCCGGCTCACCCAGCTCCGTTATCTCGAAGAAGCGCTCGAGGCGGCGGATCTGCGTTATGTGATCGAAGGCGGCAAGTCCTTTTTCGATCGCCAGGAGGTCCACGAAACGCTCGCGACGTTGCGTGCCGTCGATGATCCCAACGATCGCGTGGCTCTCGTCGCCGCTCTACGCTCGTCCTTTTTCGGCGCGAGCGATCGGGACATCGCGCTCTATGCGCTTTCCGGGGGCGCTCTGCGCGCCGGATCGATCGACGCCGGCCTGCCTGGCGCCGGCGCTCTCGGGCCGGCGTTCGATCTTGTCCAGAGGCTCCATCGCGAGCGGCGCTCCATGAGCGTGCCGTCCCTGATCGAAAGGCTTTACGACGAGACCCGCGTTCTGGCTTCCCATGCCACGACGTCGCGAGGCGCGGCCGCGGTCGCCAACCTCGAAAAGGTCGTCGTTCTGGCTCGACAAGCGCAAGATCTCGGCGTTCTGACGTTGCGCGGCTTCATTGACCTGCTGGCGCGGCGCATCGCCGAGACGTCCGAGGAGCCGGATCTGCCGGCCGCTCGTCCCGGCGCTTTGGACACGATCCGCATCATGTCGATTCACAAGGCCAAAGGGCTCGAATCGCCGATCGTCGCGCTTCATGACACCGCGGACGAATTCTGGTCCGTTCATGACGTTGTCCCCCTGCGCGAGGAGGGCAAGATCGCCGTCGGCTTCCGAGCCGGCTGTCAGCCTCCGAACTGGGCGGAGCTTAAAAAACGCGAGCAGGCGCGCGCTTGGGCCGAGGGTCGCCGCCTGCTCTACGTCGCGTGCACCCGGCCGCGCGACTGGCTGGCGATCCCGCAACCGTCCGCGAGCGCGAAAGTCGGATCGTTTCTCAAGGATCTGATCGCGCTTCTCCCGCATGAGTCGGACGGCGACGTTCGCGTGGTCGGCGCCGGAACGATCGTCACGGACGCCGCTCCCGCGGCGACGGTCTTGCTCGCGGAAGGGGAGGCGGAGGAGGAGACGGCGGACGCCGCGGGCGAGCAGTGGGAACAGGATCGAAAGCGGTTGATCGAAAGATCCGCGTCGCTCTCATATGCGCCCATTGCCGCCACGCGTCTGGCGAGCGCGACGGCGCCGGCGGCGGCGATTAGCGCCTCGACGCCCGAGGGACGCGAGCTCGGAACCCTCGTGCATCGCATTCTCGAATGGACGCCTCTCGCGACGCCGGAGCGCGAGCGGCTTCAGGCAATTTCGGAGGCGCTCGCTTCACGTCTCGGTCTCTCGCGTGACTTCGGCCGGCGCGCCGCCGACTCGGTCATGCGCGTGCTCGCTCATCCCGTCCTGGAGCGCGCTCGACGCGCCGTGGCGGTATGGCGCGAGTTGCCCGTCTGGCTGCCGGACGAAGGCCGCCTGGTCGAAGGCGTCGTCGATCTCGTGTTCCAGGAGGATCTGGCGCTCGTCATCGTCGATTACAAATCCGATCCCATCCGGGAAGATGACGCCGTCGCTCAGGCCGCGCATCACGCGCCGCAGCTTCGTCTCTACGATCGCGCCTTGACGCTCGCCACGGGGATGCCGGTCAAGGAGCGCCTCGTGCTCTTCACCGAGATCGGACGCGCGGTTTCGGTTGATTGACAGGGGTCTATTTGCGTTTGCTCTCGACCTGGACGAGATCTCGGCTTTTCCGCGCAGAAACAGCCGCGAGATCCGCGACGCCGTTCCGCGGTCCGTCGATTCCTTCGTCGGAGACACCGCTCGGTGCGACGACACGACGATCGCGGCGGCCAAGGCGCGGCAACGACCGATTGGAACCGAGAAGCCGCTCGGTCCTCGACGCGCCGTCGGGTGTGATACCGTTGCCGCGTGGAGAATCCTTTTCGCTGGTCGATCTCGCGCCATGATTCCTTCGTCACTTGCCAGCGCCGCTACTACTACTCGTATTACGCCGCGTCCTTCGATTCCGAAGTCCGCCGGTTGAAGCGATTGTCGGCCCTGCCGCTCTGGGCCGGGAGCGTCGTTCACGAGACGATCGAGGCATTCTTGCGCGAGCGCCGTCTCCCGCCCACCGTGACGGAACAGGAAGCGGTCATTCGCTCCGCCGTGCACGAGAAGATGGCGGCGGAGTGGCGCGAGAGCGAAGGCGGCTCGTTGCGCTTCCGACTCTTCGAGCACGAGTATGAAGTGCCGGTCGAGGCGGAAGACAAGAAGATCGCGGTGGGCATTGTCATTCGCTCGCTGCGCCAATTCTTTCGCGCCGAGACGCTCGCGGAAGCGCTGGCGGCGGGCCATGCGCGCTGGCGCAGCCTCGAGGATCTGGTCTCGTTCCAGGTCGGCGACGTCGGAGTGCTCATGCGCATGGACCTGGCTTACGGCACGTCCGACGGCCGGGTCGTTATCGTGGATTGGAAGACCGGGCGCAGCGAGGGGCGCAACAACGCCATACAGGTTGCCGCGTACGCTCTCTATGCTTTCGAGAAGGGGTGGGTGCGCGACGTCTCGCAGCTTCGGACGCGCCTCGAGTATCTGGCGCTTGCGCGCACCATCGAACGCGAGCTCGACCAGCCCGCGCTTGATCGCGCGCGCGATTTCATCGCGAAAAGCGCGGCCGATATGCGGGCCTTGCTCGCGGATCCGGCGGCCAATCGGGCGCGGATCGAGGATTTCTCTCGCATCGATCGTCCCCAGGTGTGCCGTCGCTGTAACTATCGGCGGTTATGCTTTCCCCGACACGAGATCGAGACGGCGCCGTTGCCGTTTTGAGTCATGCCCGGCGGATCGCGCCGCCTTGGCGGGCGACGCCCGCGCGCCATCGCCGTAAAAAAGACAAATTGTGGAAGTCCAGAGTTGCAAGGTTTAAATATAATGACATGAGCTTTTTCATAACCCTTGTTTTGTTTATGCATTGATGCGCCGCGGACTCTTGACAAATACTTTACGGCTCTGGTAGTGTCGGCGAGCACTAGTGGCCGTTGCACTGGCGTTCGGGAAGTGCCGCTTGGGATGAGCGGTCGCAGTTCGTGGGCGCGCAGGTGGCGTGACGCTAGTCAGAGGTTAAGGAGGCCTGCACGTTCATGATCGAAGGTACAGTGAAATGGTTCAACGAGGCGAAGGGTTTCGGTTTCCTCTCTCGCGAGGGCGGACCGGACGTGTTCGTGCATCACACCGAGATCCGCGCCGACGGATTCCGGACCCTGAACGAGGGCGACCGGGTTCGCTTCGAGGTGGTTGACAGTCCCAAGGGGCCCCGCGCCACCAACGTCGTCAAGATCTAGGGATCGCACCGAACCAGCTCATGCCCGGGCCTTTCGCGGTCCCGGGCTTTTTGCTTTCAGGTCCTGAACGCGCGCGCAAGGAGGTTCATATGAGGCTGGTCACTCGCGGAGACTTGGACGGCCTGACGAGCGCCGTAATTGTCACGACGTGCGAGACCATCGACGATATCCTCCTTATCCATCCCCAGGATGTGACCGATCGTCGATTCGTCGCCTCGCCGGGCGACATTTTCGTCAACTTGCCCTACCAGCAGGGTTGCGCCAAGTGGTTCGATCATCATCTCCTCACGAACACCAACGAGACGCCGCCGCCCGGTTTCGACGGGCGCTGGGGTCTGGCGCCCAGCGCCGCGCGGATGGTTTACGAGTACTATCTTCCCAAGAACCCGGGGATTCGCGCCTACGCGGCGCTGCTGGACGAAACGGACCGGATGGACGCGGCTCAGCTCACGCTCGACGACGTTCTCGCGCCCAAGGGTTATATCCTTCTCGGCTTCACCCTCGATCCGCGCACCGGCCTGGGCGCGTTCAAGGAATATTTCCACGCGCTCCTTCAAGCTCTCAAGACGCAGCCGCTCGATCGGGTCCTCGCCTTGCCCGAGGTCCAGGAGCGCGTTCTCCGGATGCGCGAACAGGACGCGCTCTTCCGCCGCGTCACCATCGAGCGTTCACGGCTCGACGGAAACGTCGTCGTCACGGATTTCCGCGGCATCGATCCCGTTCCGGTTGGTAATCGCTTCCTCGTCTACACGCTGTTCCCGGAGGCGAATATCTCCGTGCGCGTTCATCGCGGGCCGACTCCCGACCGCGTCGCGGTCACTATCGGACATTCCATATTCAATCGCACGAGCCGCACCAACGTCGGTTATCTCGCGGCGCGGCACGGCGGCGGCGGGCACAAGGCGGCCGGAACCTGCCTCGTGCCTCTGGACCAGGCGGACGCCGCGCTGGCCGAGATGATCGCCGTCATGAAGAAGGACGGTTAGCCGGAGATTGATTTCGGAGACGCTGGATAAACTGCGCCGGGCCGGCCGCGTCGCGGCCGAGGCGCGAAAGTTCGCGCGGCTGCGCGCGACGCCGGGAGCGCGTCTTTACGAGCTTTCCCTGGCCGTTGAATCCGAGATCGGCCGTCTCGGGGCCGACCTGGCCTTCCCGGTGCAGTGCTCCTGCAATCATGTCGCCGCGCATTTCTGCCCCACGATCGAAAACGACTCCGTCCTCGGATCGGGCGACCTCGTTAAAATCGACATCGGAACGCACGTGGACGGATGGATCGCCGACACGGCGGTGACGGTGAACGTCGGCGACGATCCGGATGGCCGCGCGCTTGTCGATGCGGCCCGGGCCGCGCTCGATGCGGGCATCGCGGCGGCGCGTCCGCGCGGAGACGTGAGAGAGGTCTCCATGGCGATCGAGCGGACCATCCATGAGAGGGGATTCGTGCCGCTGCGCAATCTGTGCGGCCATGGACTGGGGCAGTGGCGGGTTCATGCGCCGCCGCCCATCCCCAACGTGGCGGAGTTCGCGCGGGACGTCCTTGCGCCGGGTTCGATCGTGGCCTTCGAAACGTTCGTGAGCGCCGGCGGCGGAGACGTTCGTCCGCAAGGCGCGGCGGAGATCTTCCGCGTCGATCCCGATATCGACGGCGCCGTCCTCGATCGCGAAGCGCTCGATTTCATCCGATCGCAACGCGGCCTGCCTTTCGCGCGCCGGCGTCTCGAACGCCTTGGAAGCGGGCGCGGCGAGATGCTTCTGGAGAGGCTGGCGCGGCGCGGCGATCTCACGCGCTATCCGCCCCTCGTTCAGGCCGAGGGCCGGCGCGTGGCCCAGGCGGAGCATACGCTTTACATTAACGAGAATGGGATCGAAGTGATTACGCTCTGAAGCGGACGTGAGCCGTTCAACCATTCGAAAAATCCGGACCGTTTCGATTTCCGGATCGGCGATCCGGCATTCGAGAACGCCGTGCCGTTCGTAACCTTGAAGGCGTCACCCTGGCTTAGGAACCGGTGCCGGGCCTCGATGTCTTTCCGCAGCTCGCGGAAGTCGTACGCCTCGCCGTTGAATACAAGCCACAACGACTCGTCCTCGTTGGTCAGAGGTTAGTGAGCCGCCTCGCTGAGGTCGATGACCGACAGGCGGCAGTGGCCGAGCGCGATCGGGCCGTCGATGTGGATCCCCTCAGTATCCGGCCCGCAGTGGGCGAGCCGGGCCGCCATCGTCGCAACCATGCCGGCGGTTGCCTGCTCGGCGTGGTTCAGGTAGCCACAGATCCCGCACGCTCGCGATCTGTCGGTAGCGATGTTGCGCCTGTCGCGTACGCCGCTCAGCGCCTGCGTGCTCCGATGAGCGACCTGGGCGAAGGTATCTGAAGTTGTGGCACCTAGCGCATCCTCTTCGCCCAGACCTTGAGAGTGTCGCCCGTCCGGGTGAGGTTCAGCAGGGCATTGACGCCTTCCTTGAGGGCTCTGCGCGTTGGACTACTGTCAACCGACGACAGGATGGCGCGAGCCACCGCTACACGGTTGTGTTGCTGCACGCGCCGTGACGCGACACGCAGGATGTCGGCGGGATTGAATCCCGAGGTTCGGACAACTGACGTCACGAATCCATGCCGTCGGAGCAGAGAGCACACGCCCTGGCGCGTGAAGAGCACGCGATGGTCCGGAGGTGCGACGATTGACCAATTGGACCGCAACAGGTAGCGGTTCAGTGAGGTGGCGTTCGGGGTGGTGAGGAAGAGCAGGCCACCGGATCGCAGGTAGAACGACGCGGCTCGGAGTATCGTGTCGGGCTGCGCCAGGTGCTCCACCAGCTCCACGAGACTGACAACATCGAAACTGTCCGGCGGAGTTCCCAGTTCCTCCAGCGTGGTCGCCACGTGCCATCCGCGGTGGCGTGCGAGATCGCGAGCCACGGGGGATGTTTCTGTTCCGTAGGCCTGCCAGCCTCTCGCGGTGGCGGCGTCCAGGAGGGCGCCCGCGCCGAAGCCGATATCCAGCCACTTGCCGATGGCACGGAAGGGTTCTGCTGTCGCGACCCACCCATCGAGAGTTCGGCGCACCGCCGGAGGAACGACTTCGATCTCTCGGTAGATTTCGTCGTAGAAAGAACCCGTTGGCGTGCGATCGGGAGGCACGTTCGCCGCGATCGTCCCACAGGTCAGGCAACGTCTGAGCTCGAAACCCTGCATCGTTGCCCAGGGGCGTGATCGTGTCCCACCACATGCGGGACAGTACTCCTCGGTGAGCGGGAGCGTCTCTGGCACTTCCGACATCGAAGAACGATAACACTCGGCGGACGGAGTCAGTCGCGCTTCTACGCACCACGCGTGAGGCATTCGCAGCGGGCTCGGAGAGCTTGGCGGGGCGCTCGCGAGGAGAGCGTGGGACCGAATGATGCTCCGCCGGCGTCTGCTCGCGCCATGATCGGCAATCGCCGGCGGGAGGCTCTCAGCGGGGTCGGCGACCGATGGCTCGCCAGCCGAAACCAGGCAGGATTGCGACGGTCTCGAATCCCACCGCTTGCAGCCATGCGGCGACTTCTTCACTGCGGTAAAGCCTCTAGATCGGAGCAACGAGCCGGTCGAACTGCCCGGATACGAGCATGGAGAAGGGCACGTCCGTGTACTGGACCAGCGGTAAGCCGCGCGTCAGCCGGTCCCCTACGGTCGAGCTTCGCAGCGCTTGTCGAAGCCAGATCGAGAGAACCGTCGAGGCGGCACCTATGAGCCACGCCAGGGCGTGCACCAGGGCGTACGGCAAGCGGGTCGTTATGCGACGAAGGAGAGTCACAGCGGAGAAGAGACCGATAATCCTTTCCTTCCGCGAGTCGCTCGGCAAGGCAGGTTATTCCCGAGTTGAGAACGGCCGAAACGACGATGACGGACACGCCCACAACCGCCAACCCCCCCGACGATCGTGGGGACGACGCCATGGGCGTGCTCGGCATCTCGTTCGGGCCTTTCTTTGTTTCCCGAACGTAGACTACCCCATTGGCCGGGAGGACTTCAAGCGGTTTTCGCGTCTTCAAGGCGCCGTGCTCTCGAAGCCCTCGTCGTCGAACGGCATGTAACGGACATCCGGAGGAAGCGGTCTCTCGTCTTCGGGTTCGCTCAGGCCGAGATGATCGAGGATGCGGCGTATCGAGTATCCGTCGTGAAGGTAGGCGACGACTTTTAGCTTCCCTTCGCATTTGGGACACATTGACGGATCGACGTGATAGACCTTCGCGATACGCCGCGCCCAGTTAGCGGAGCGGCGGCGCTTCTTGGCCGAATGCTCTTCAGTATCAGATTTCCCAAGACAAAGTCGAAAGATAATAACTAATGACATGCTCAAAGTCATGATGAGCAATGGTAACAGCACCCAAGATTTGTCAATACCTGTGAATACGCAAAATGTAGTCGTTGCTGAGACAGGCGTCTGCCCATCAACCCTGCACGCCCATTTGCCCCAGCCTTCCTGCCGTATTTTTGTGGCTTAATAAAAAGCTCGTAAAATCAAACCCAATTGCCAACGACCACTAATCCAGAGCCTACGTTCCATGGACTCATGAGCAAAAGCACAAACTGCAATAATGTGCCAGCCACCAACACAAAGATGAAAGATGCAAAAAACTTGAATAGGCGTCTACACCTTCAGTTGCAGTACATTTACGGCATATCGCTTTGTCGAGTCGTGCATGCAGAAGTCCTATTGTTCTATGGACACGCTTGGTTACATTAGACTAGCTAGCTAGCTCAACAGATTAGCTCAATTTCGCCACCATCAGTATTCTGTAACCGTTAAACTCATCTGGCAATGCAATCAACGGACATGTCATACCCACTAATAAATTCATTATTATGTAAAGAAGCTTATTACGGGCTGCAGCCAGACGAACAAAATTGCATATATTTGCTGGCTCGCAATAAGTAGCCATAAATTCCACACTGCGCTCATATGCCTCTGCGGCAGTCGCAATCATCCTTTCCAAATCGTCCTTTGTTGGATAAACTTGTGCACTATGCTCAATAAGCCATGATGGCACTTCCCCGCCTTGCAGTCTTACCACTTTGCAATATTCTTCGTCGCACTGCCGAGCCACTTCACCGCATGGACACGCAATCATCACGATGGAATCGGCGACACGCACCATTTCAGCGACAGCGCGTATACGCTCTCGTAATGGAAGATGTTCAACCATATCCACACTACTTACCACCGGGAAACTGCGATCAGAGAAAGGCAATTCCGAGCCAGAAGTCTGAATGAAGTTCACATTTCTTAGTGGTTTTCTAGAGGCTACCGTATCAACACCTGTCACCTTAAACTCAGGCAGCAATAGTGCTACCCCAGGATATCCGCAACCAATATCGAGTAAGTGATTAGCATCCTTTTCGGTGAATTCATTGAGCAGGGGACGCAAGGTTTTTGCGACAGCTTCGATTCTACAACGCGTATCCCAACCGTAGCGATAAAGTATACGGCTAAAGAACTGGAATGGTTTCATATATTTTGCACCACTATCGACACCCTAAGCAATGACTCGGCTGGCAGGCCGATATGCCGTAAAGAAAAACCGAATACAAGCTCACAAGGACTAAGGCGAGTCCAACAAGAAAAATGAGAGTGTTATCCGCTCACCAAACAACAAGGAACTGACCAATGGAACGATAATAAAGCTCGTAGACATCACCGAGTAAGCCTTGCTCACGTCAACCTCCTATAACGAATTGATCCAAAGCAATGTGGCTAGCATATAAGTTGGCCCCGCAGTATATACCGTTAATGAAACGCGATGGTGCCGCCATGTATCAAAATATAGTAATATAAATCCTCTCTCTCCGCCAGCGAGTCGCCCGGCAAGGCAGGCTAATTCCTAGTAGAGAATGGCCGAAACGACGATGACGACAAGCCCAACCGCCAACTCTCCCGAAGATCGTGGGGACGACGCCATGAGCATGCTTGGCATTTAGTTCAGGCCTTTTTTGTATCCCGAATGTAGACTCAGAACTCCTCGGTTTCGGGGCCACCTCATTGCTGAGACGGGACTTACGCGTTCAGCAATTCGCGCTAATGGTTCTCGCT
>JAFGSN010000215.1 GCA_016934575.1 Vicinamibacteria bacterium | reverse complement strand
TCCAGCGAGCGCAGGGCGAAACGCAGGTCCTGAGCGAGATTCATCGGATTCCTCCCGCATTGGTCAGGGCACGGCACGCCGTGCCCCTACTAGAAATCATGAACGGCAATACTCCGGCTTTCGCGGTTTCTATTCGCATCGCAGCGCCTCCATGGGGTCGATCCGGGACGCGCGCCGGGCCGGAAGATAGCTGGCAAGAAACGCGGTCAAGCCGATCACGAGCGATGCTGCGCCATACGTCATCGGGTCCTCGGGACGAACGCCATGCAGCAGAGATGAGAGCGCCCTTGTTGCGGCGTACGCCGCGCCCAAACCGAGAGCCGCTCCGATCGACGCCAGAGCCAGGCCGCGCCTGACGACGAGACTGACAATGTCGCGGCGCCGCGCGCCGAGCGCCATGCGAACGCCCAGTTCGCGCGTTCTTTGCGCCGCGGAGAAAGCCATCACTCCGAACAGTCCCATGGTCGCGAGCACCAGCGCAACCATTCCAAAGCCGAGGATCCAGCCGGTCAGCGCCCGTAACTCGGCCGTCGATTCCTTGACCGCGGCGCTTATCGTGACCGCCTTCCTGACAAGAACGTCGCGATCGATCTCTTTGATTTGCGCCCGCACGGATGCGGCGAGGCGCAGGGCATCAGCTTCGGCGTGAACGATCAAGCACACCGTCCGACCGGGCGCCTGCGTGTGGGGAACGTACACGTCGTGGTCGATACGCTTCGCCATGGGCCCGCGGTGCCGCACGTCGGACACGATGCCGACGACTCTCCGCCAGGTTCCGTCGACTCGTATACTGCGGCCGACAGGATCTTCGTCCGGCCAGTCGCGGCGGACCAATGCCTCGCTGACGATGGCGACCGGCTCCGACGCCTCTCCGTCTTGTGGCCCGAAAACGCGGCCCCTGCGTAAAGTGATCCCCAGCGTGCGGAAGTACTCCGTCGTGACCGAGTGGCCCAGGCCTCTGATCGAACGAGGGTCTTCCGGCTCGGGCCGTCCCTCTCGCAGGACAAACACGGGGGTATACACGTCGCTTAACGGCGGAGATTCGCCCACGGCGCAGGTCACGACGCCTGCCAACCGCTGAACGCGCCCCGTCAGTTCGTCATGGAATCGAACGATGCGCCGCGAAGCACGATACTTCTCCTCGGGGAGATTCAGCTTCATTATCAACAGATCCGCAGTGCGGTATCCCAGCGGCAGCGTCATCAGATTCCGGAGGCTACGCAGGAACAGGCCGGCGGCGGTCATCAACGTCAGCGCCAGAGCGATCTCGACCACGACCAACGCGCTCAGGAACCGCGCCCGCCGGACGACCAGGCCGGCCGATCCCGAATCTTGCTTGAGAATCTCGCCGGCGCCGAGCCGCGACGTTCGCAGCGCAGGCGCAACGCCGAAGAATGCGGCCGCGAGAAGCGAGGCGAAAACCGCGAAACTCACGACGACGAGATCGACGGATAGCATCGCCCGCGGGTTCAAGTAGGACGGCACGATGCCGGACACGGCGCCCATACACCAGTAAGCGACCGCCAAACCAAACGCCGCGCCGCAAAACGAAAGCAGCAGGCTTTCGACGAGCGCCAATCGAACGACGCGGAAGCGGCTTGCGCCGAGCGCGGAGCGAACGGCGATCTCACGCGCGCGAGAGATCGAGCGCGCGAGAAGAAGGCCGGCCACGTTCAGACAGGCGATGAGAAAAACAACGCCCGACGCGGCGAACGCCAGTAAAACCGCCGCATTGATCTCCGGGCCCGCGAAGTCCGAGGCGTGACGCATGGGGACCACGCTGTATCCCCAGTTGGCGTTGGTTTCGGGGTACTGCCGCTCGAGACGTCGAGCGACGACGTCGAGCTGCTCTTGAGCTTCGGCGATCGAAACGCCGCGCTTGAGGCGCGCGAGCGTGGCGTAACGGCGCGTCAAGCGACCTTCCGGCTGGCGAACGAACGGCGTCCACAGATCGACGATCGCGCCGTAATTGAAATGGAAGCCGGACGGCATCACGCCGACAACCGTATGTTTCTTTCCGTTCAGCCGCAGCGATCGCCCCACGACGTCGGTCGCGCCGCCGAACCACCGCCGCCAGGCCGCGTGAGCCAGGATCGCCACGTCGTCTCTGCCCGGCGTCTCTTCATCTTGAAAAAACCAGCGCCCCATGCGTGGGCGAACACCGAGCATTGGGAAGAACCCGGTCGTTACTCTTGCCGCTACGATTTCTTCAGCTTCGTCAAGGCCCGACAGACGCCGGCCTTCGATTCCCTCGAATCGGCATGGCGCCGTTGTGAGCAGTGACGTCTTCTCGAACGCATTCGTATCCCGTGTCCAGTCGAGAAAATTGTCGTAGCTCGCGCCGCCGTACCCCCTCTGCTTGTGCATGTCCATGACCACGACAAGCCTCTCCGGGTCATGATAGGGCAGTAAGCGAATCAGTAGCAGGTGAACCACGCTGAAGACGGCTGTGTTCAGTCCGATCGCCAGCGCGAGCACGGCGACGATGATGACCGTGAATCCGGGCCGACGTATGAGCCGCCGAGCAGCGAACCGAAAATCACGGATCAGATCGCCCATGCGTTGTCTCCGTGGGGGCGGGTTTGGACAGAAGGGCAGGTTAAAAACCCGCCCCCACTAGAAATCATGAACGGCAATACTCCGGCTTTCGCGTTTTCTATTCGCATCGCAGCGCCTCCATGGGGTCGATCCGGGACGCGCGCCGGGCCGGAATGTAGCTCGCCACGAGAGACACGACAAG
>JAFGSN010000046.1 GCA_016934575.1 Vicinamibacteria bacterium | reverse complement strand
GGCACGCGACTCGGTCCATACGAGATCCTGGGAAACATCGGACAGGGAGGGATGAGCATCGTCTATCAGGCGCTCGACACCGGCCTCAACAGGCATGTCGCCATCAAGGTTCTCTCATCTGAATTCCTCTCGGATCCTTCCTTCGGAGGACGCTTTCGGAGTGAGGCCCAGATCTGGGCGCGACTGGAGCACCCCGCGATCGTTCCGGTCTACACCGCCGCCATTGAACAGGACTTGCCGTTCATCGTCATGCGCTTCATGGAAGGCGGATCGCTGCATGCGCGCCTCAGGGAAGGACGTCTCACCTGGGATGCGACGCTCGCCATACTCTCCGACGTGGCGCGCGCTCTCGACTTCGCTCATTCGCAGGGCGTCATCCATCGCGACGTCAAACCGGCGAACGTTCTTCTCGACGACGGCGGACACGCTTATCTCTCGGATTTCGGCATCGCGCGCGTCATGTCCGGATCGGGAGTCCGCACGATCGAGATCGTGGGCACTCCCGCGTACATGGCTCCGGAACAAGCCCGCTCTCAGGCCCCAAGCCCGCTCGTCGACATCTACTCGATGGGCTGCATGGCTTACGAAATGCTGACCGGCGTCGCGCCTTTCGCCGGCAGTCCGCTCGATGTGATGATGCGTCATGTCAGCGAGTCCCCCATGCCGCCCAGTCGACTCGCGCCCGAGCTCGTCGCGCACGTGGATACCGCGATCCTCAAATCACTCGACAAGGATCCGCGCCAGCGTTGGCCTTCGGCGTCTCTTTTTATCAGGGCGTTGAACGGCCAGATCGATGTGGACGGAGTATTCACAGTCTCGTTGTCGAGCACGGCCGAGAGGCATCCGACTCCCGCGCCTTTGACGCCCGCCGCCCCGTCCGACGGTCCGTTCCTCTCTCGAAACACATATCGAAATCGTGCGCCATGGATCGCGACGCTGGCGCTCGTTGTCACGCTCGCCGCAGCGGGCTGGTTTTTCGTGTCGTCGCGGAGTCCCTTGCGCGCTCCCGAACCGACGCCGACTCCGGCGCCGGCGCCGGTCGTTTATGTCTCGACGATTAACAAGTACCTGGATGAAGGCGCATATAACGAAGCCGCCGAGCTCGCCGATATCGCCGCGCGCATTCATCCCAATGACGTCACGCTCGCGCGACTTCGGGAACGGATCAAACGCGCCTGGGAAGCCGAGAAACAAATGGGATTATGGCCGGACTCGACTGCCGGCATTGAAGAAACAGACAACCGTCCGACGAACTAACGTCAGTCCGCCGATTCACCGAGATCCTTGACTCATAGTGACGAAGGCGATAGCATTTCTGGACGGCAAGGGCGGGAATAACTCAGTGGTAGAGTGCGACCTTGCCAAGGTCGAAGTCGCGGGTTCGAATCCCGTTTCCCGCTCCAGCGTTATAACACCAGTCCGCACCGCCTATTTGATCCCAGCACCTCCGCGTCAGCCAAAGGCAGTACCCAGTGAACGCCGCTCGGTCGGATTGCCGCCGCCGAGAAGAGCGTCGCGTATCGATCAAGAAACGATCACCGCGCTTCGGTCACGCGCGCCAAGTAGGCGTCGGCGGTTCGTCGCGGATCCAGACCGATAACGCGGGCGTATTCCTGAAGAAAGCCGCGCAGATACACGGGCGCGGGCAGGAATTTATGTCGGTCCTGTTCAATGTACTGCAAATACCTCAGCGCGACCTTGCTGTTTTCCGCGATCTCATTCAGGCCGATTCCTCGCGATTCGCGATAAGCGCGCAACGCCGCTCCCGTCACCGGATCCGGCAACGCCTCCTGCCCGAGCCTGGGACGATTCGGAACCGTGTCGTGCTTCGTCTCCTTCATGATTGACGCTTGGGTAGACGAGCTCGTCGCGAGATAACCATGGCGCGTGTCGTACTCGAGCCGACGCACGGGGTGCCGTAACACTTCGTAAGCTTCTTTGATATGCGCGCGAACGCGCCTGGCCGCATCGGTGTCGACCAGCGAAAACGTCGACAGCGCATTCTCGCCGTACAGCTCCATCAAATAACGAAACGCTTTCTCGACATGCTCGCTTGTGGCGGAAGCTTTGAGGCCCAAAGTCTGATAATGATCGCCTCGCAGAAAACTCGCCGTGGACATCTCCGCCGACAAGCCCTCGCCCCGCAGCAGACTATCGGCCAATTGGCGTACGTCCTGAGACGCGGCCCCTGTCGGCGTCTCCATGAGGAATAGGCGCCGATTGCGACTTGCCTGATGAACGGTCTCGTCATGGTGGATGAATCCGGCGTAAACCGCGGAGATCGCCAGGTGTCGTGCGCAACTCGTGACGAGTTGATGGCCGAGGGCGATGTCCGCTTCTCCACGGACTCCGTTCAGGGCGATCCAGGGCTTGAAGCCTTCCAAGGCTCGCCGCAAAGCCTCGACATGTTGCGGCGCCTGTCGCTCGACACGATCATAGAGGTCGGCGGGATCATACGACTCTCCTTCAGCCGACTCGCGAAGCCCCATCCAGTCCGCCGCCGCCGCCGGGAGTCGCATCAGCATGCGTCGATTCAGCGCGAAACGCATGAATTCGAAGGTCCGCTCGACCGCCGACGGCTCCGGAACGACGACCAACAGGCTCAGATCCGCGATGCAGAAAACGTCGACGATGTGATCTGCGGGACCCGTTCCCAGATCGACAATCACGATGTCGACCGCCAACCCGCGCAACCGCATGAGATATCGCATCTTCCGACACACCGATATTTCCGGTGAGGCCAGCGGTCGGACGGCATTGCTCAAAAGCAACAGGCCGGGAAATCCTGTCTCGACGGCCTCGGCGCGGCTCAGCCGCGGAAGGCCCAGACAGTTATGCAGATTGGAGCCGCAAGGATCGGCGTCCACGAGAAGCACACGGCGACCGGCCCGTCCGAGATGCCAACCCATTCCCGCGGCCAGCAGCGAACGCCCCACGCCGCCCTTGCCACCGCCGATAGCCCAGACACGCGGCCGAAGAACACGTTCGCTCATCGCGCGCCCTTGAACTCGATGCTGTCGATCACTGCGTCAATAACGGAACGTAATTGCTTCGACTTCTTCCAAGCGGGCGATGGACAATAAACGATGCTGCATAAAGACTCCCCGTAGCCGACGACGGTCAGATTCCATTGCCGCCATTCACGATATCCGTGCACCGGCTTATCGTAGGTCACGACGAAAGCCGAATCCAGGAAACGCCGGTCCCAGCGATCCCCGCTGACGAAATCGTGCTCGTATTTCATCCTCGGATTGACGTCCATCGGATCCGTCAAGAACTCCTGCATACAGGCGACATGCAGACTGTCGAATCCCGATTCGCTCGCGCGATAGAAAAAACGAAGGATACAGCCGCCGCCCGAGAGCTGCCAGACGTCGGGGCGCGCATCGAGATTCTCCGCTTGCCAATCCATCGGCGTTTTAAGATGGAATGCGCCGGATGGGTGCTTGAGGGAGCGCTCAAGCGTCGCCGTGTTGCTCTTCGCATCAACGATTCCGACGGGCGCCAGAAAAAGCCACAAGCAGGCGGTTATCCCGCGAACGATACGTCGAAGCCCGCCATGATGACCGCTCGTCATTACGCTGTGAAAGATCAGCAAAGTTCCATTAGCATATCACCGTCCCGTGCGAGCGTAAGCCGCGCCTTCAGCTCATTTCAAGCCGCCTTTGACCTCG
>JAFGSN010000214.1 GCA_016934575.1 Vicinamibacteria bacterium | reverse complement strand
TTCGCTTGTGTCACGTCGCGAGGATCCCCGCGCCCGTCGGACGTCGCGGGGATTCCGCGGCGTTCCATCGAGCCGTGGTTCTTGCGATGGACCTCAGCCGGCGCATCCCTGAGCAGAAGCGGGATAAGAACGCGATCGGCTAACGAGGGATGAACGGGTCCTCGAAGGTGGCCGGCCGATCGTGCGCAAAATGAACAACGCGTTTCGGGCCGATCACGAAATGACGTCCACGGCCGCCGACCGGCGTCGCTGAGTATCTGTAACGACGAAACCGTCGAGTCGGACAGCCTGCGGTTTCCGGCATCGGCTCTTCCGTCACGAGCTCGAATTGATGATCCCCAGCGCGCTTGAAAGCCAGCTCCGTCGTGATAAAGGCCGGGCCGTTTTCCGGATAGTCGGACATGACCGTCGTGGGATGAAGCAAGGCCGCGAGGTCGGCGTATCCGGTGTTGCAGATCAACCGGAAGGCCTCCTCGGCGTCCGCCATGCGCCGCATGCGGTCCACGGCGGCACGTTCGGTTTGAGCGAGACGTGGTCCACGAAGAGCCAGGAGAGAATCCTGGCGCAGCGAATATGCGGCGTACGCCAGCCCGAGGCTCAGCGCCATGCTTGTCACCAAACCGACGCTGAAGACAATCTCGAAGACGCGAGGAAAAGGCGTTTCGTTGGGATCGTTGTCGGGGGATTCATCGAAGGACCGCCCGGACTGCCGGCTCAAGAAATAGAGGACCAGCACCGCGGACGGCAACGTCAGGATACAGCTTGCCAGGCCGGCTCCGCCGAGAAGGAGGTGCGCCGATCGCGACCATGGCGCGCGGGCCAGAAGCGCGGCGCCCATGACGACGCCGGCCGCGACGAGCGGCAACCCGGCCAACGCCGCGATGAATCGGAGCATCGGCGCCGCGGCGGAGGCCAGCGAGTAGACGAGCGCGACGGCGCCAGAGAGCGCAACGAGCCACCATGCCAAGGCCACCAGCAAGATCGTGAGCGGACGCCTGCTTGCGCGTAGAGCGTGTTCCAAGACAGGCGGCTCTCGATCCGACGAACACGCGGAAACCGCAGCCGCGTCCTCAAGAGTTTCCGGATTGAACGGACCTTTCGCGTCATGACCGATCGGAGTTCGGGATGGGTCGTGAGATTCCAGGAAGCGGATCACAACATTGCCAAGCTGGATCTCGTCTCCGGCACGCAGAGGCGAGCGTCTCACGCTCCGGCCGTTCAGAAAGACGCCGTTGCGACTTCCCGCGTCTCGAATCAGGACGCCCCGCCGGGTGTTTTCGATGACGGCGTGACGGCGGGAACAGCGGGAGTCATCGAGAACGATGTCGGACGTCGGGTCGCGGCCAATCGTCACGCGATGGCCGGAGACCTCGACTCGGCGGGGCGCGTCTTCGGAATCCGTTACCTCGAACAACATGCAGGCATCTCGAGAAACGCGTCGATTCTACCAGGATTGGATGCGCGGGCCGTGTGCGATAGCATCATGAAGGGGTGGATCACGAACATGATCAAGATGATGCGACGAGATGTCCGCGCTGTTCTGGAGCGCGATCCCGCGGCCAGGACGGCGATCGAGGCCCTCGTCTGCTACCCGGGCTTGCACGCGATCTGGGCGCATCGTGCCGCGCACTGGATGTGGGTTCGAGGAATCAAGCTGCCCGCGCGTCTCGTCTCGCACGCGGCGAGATGGGCGACCGGGATCGAGATTCATCCTGGAGCGAAGATCGGTCCGGGCTTTTTCATCGATCACGGCATGGGAGTCGTGATCGGCGAGACGGCCGAAGTCGGCGCCGACGTCACGCTCTATCACGGAGTCACTCTCGGAGGGACGAGCCTCGCCAAGGAGAAACGTCATCCGACGATCGAGGACCGCGTCGTCGTCGGCGCGGGCGCCAAGATCCTGGGAGCGATCACTATCGGTCATGACAGCCGCATCGGCGCCAATGCCGTCGTCGTCAAGCCGGTTCCCCCGGACTCGGTGGTGGTGGGCGTGCCGGGAGAGGTCGTGCAGCGCAGTCAGCCACGGCGAGCGAGCGGTCCGGACCTCGACCATAGCCAGCTTCCCGACGTCCTGGGCGAAACGCTCGTGGCGCTCATGAGCCGCGTGGAGGCGCTCGAAAAGAGCCAAGCAGGACTTGCATCCCCGTCCGAAAAAACCTCGCCGCATGCGCCGGAAAAGGGAGTATGGAGCGGTCTGGATTTCTCGATATAGAATCCAGTTCCGCTATGGCTCGAGACTGGATTCTCCATGATCAACCGGAAAGAATGGCTCCGACATCCAGACCGGACAGCGTGTACTCGACGCCGTCCTCGAGTTTGATTTGAACGCCGCCTTCGGCCTCCCTCCATCGTCCCCAACGAACGCCTTCGCCGAAGTCGACTCCAACGCGAGCAGAGACGACGTCGAGCAGCATCTCCGCTCGCGCGTCCTGGGATTCACAGAGAAACAGACTCACGGTTTTTCCGGAGCAAGACTCGAGCGCCTGGAGCAAATCCTTGCTCGAGAGCAAGGGCCAGACTTCCATGAAGCCGTCGAGATCAATCGCCTTGTCCCTCACGACCGTCGTGAGAAGCGTTTCCATGCGACGATCACCCTAGTCGATCATTCTAACCGCGACTTCCCGGCCGCGACTTCACGCTTGATACGATTCCGGCGGTATCGCCATGCGTTCGCCCCTCCGCGCGGCTTCGTCCGCAATCAGCACGGGAACGGCCGCCTGGAGCGCCGCTTGGCCGTCGCATAGAACGGGCACGCCACCGCGAATCGCGGCGGCAAAGCCCTGCAACTCGAGGCGGTACGGATTGAGGACCGAGGCGCTGATCGAAGACGGCGAGAGCGATTCCGCGACCGCGTCCCGCGTCAGGCTCGCCGACGCCCTGAGCAACGGTCCGGATGCCGAGCGAACGTCGAGCATCGTCGCCGTCTCGCGGTCATCTTCATGAAAGAGATACGCCTGGGACTCGGCGGTGAGAATCAACGTTCCTTTCGTTCCAAAAAACATCTCCGAATAGTCGTCGTGCGCGTTCGACTGAATCGACGAGCACAGGAGCGTCAGCCCCTCCGGATACTCGAAAACCGCGTAGACGTGGTCCGCCACTTCGCGGCCGTCCGGGTAACGATGGATTCCTCCGCTTCCGATCACGGCCGTGGGGAGGCGGTCGCAGAACCAGTTGACAACTTCCATCTGGTGGCTCACGAGTTCGGTCCACAGTCCGCGCGAGTGCTTCTCGTATAGTCTCCAGTTCGTCAGCCTTTCCATGTCGTCATAGCCCCAGGGTCGCGGGTCGAAAGGCTCGTCCGGCACCTTGCGGCGCCAGTCGCCGTTTCTGTGCCAGACGGCACGCACGTGGTGCACGTCGCCGATATCTCCACGACGAACGATTTCGCGCGCTTCACGATAGATTGGATTGTAGGCTCGCTGATGACCAACCTGGAGCACGCGCTTCGCCGAGCGGCCGGCGCGCACAATGGCGCGGCACTCGTCGACCGTGCGGGCCATGGTCTTTTCGATGAATAAATGCTTGCCCGCCGCCAGCGCCGCGACGGCGATCGGCGCATGGGCGGATAGCGGCGCCGCGATGACGATCGCCTCGACCTCTTTTTTATCCAGGAGCTTCCGATAGTCCCGGCATGATTCGATCTGACGGCCATAAAGCTTGCGAGAAGTCTCCTGGGCGCGAAACAGCGCCGGCGGATAAATGTCGCACGCGGATACGATGCGCAGGAAGGCTGGATCGGCGTTTTCGAGCAACACGCCGCCCTGGCCGCCAACGCCCACGATCGCGGCATGCACCGGGCCGGATGACAGCGCGCGATAGGCGAGCGCTCCCGCTGCCGGGAGCGTGGCCACGGCCCTCAAGAAGTTACGTCGTCCCAGGCGTTTGATCTCTTCGGTCATGATTGCTGTTCCATTTCCGAGACGGCGGCGGAAGCCGCCGAAGAACGATGACGTCTGAGAAGGACGTCAAGGCCCACGATGCGGCCCGTATCGAACGTAAGAGTCGCGATGAGAGCCAGGATCTCAATCACCGTCTGATTCACGTAGAGATTCGCGTTGCCGTCTCGGCCGATGAATAGAATGCCGCCTGTAAGCAAAGGCGGTTGTGCGAGCACGAACGAGAAGAGCAGGGCGATCGCGACCGTCGTCGCGGCACGAGTCGCCAGTCCGATCATCAGAAGCAGGCCGAGCACGAGCAACGCCCATGGCACGAACAAGTCGCAGAACGCCAGAAGCGACGGCCGCGCGGCCAGCGCGCGGAAGAGACTTCCCAAGGGCCCCGTGGCGTCGCCGAGGTAGGAAGACGCCGACCAGTCCGGTCGCGTGAGCTTGCCATATCCCTGCAAGAAGAGGTGCCATCCAACGGAGAAGCGCAGCGCGATCAGGGCGAGCCGCTGCCCACGGCCGAAGCGTGTCGACTGGGTCGTGTTCACGCGCATCTCCTGGCGCCGGTCGTATCGATGAGACGACGAGCCGGCGCTTCTTCAAGAAGGAAGAGGGCCGTCGAGACGGCCTCGGCGATCACGCCGGTCCGCGCGATCACGGACACGGCGCCGACGCGCGTGCTCGGGCGACCGCTTCGCGGGTCGAGGATGTGGCAGAATCGCCGGCCGGCGGTTTCGAAAGTCTGCTCGTGAGGGCCAGATGTCGAGAGCGCCTCGTTCATCAACCGCTCGGTGCGGCCGCGCTTCTTATCGCGGCGCACCAGCACCGGCCAGCCGGCACCGTCCAGCCCATGACCGCACGCCACGACCGTGCTGGATCCGGCGCCGACGAGAAAGTCACTGACGCCCGCGCGGGTCAATCGCGCCGCCATCCGGTCCAGCGCATAGCCCTTTCCCAGGCTGCCGAGATTGATCTCGACGCCAGGCTCCGCGAAGGCGATGGTGCGCGCATTTTCGTCGAGGCGTACGCGCGCCCAACCCGTCAATCGCCGTGCCGCGGCAAGAGCCTCCGGCGCGGGTATGCGCGCGCATCTCTCCAGGAGACCCCAACAGCGCGAGAGAGCGCCGCTCGTCACGTCATGGACGCCGTCGCTCAGGCGAGTGATCCGTTTGGCGAGCAAAAGCAGATCGAACAGATCCTCGGAAACGGAAACAGGGCCGAGATGCGCCCCGTGATTGATGCGAACCAGCTCGCTTTCCGGATGAAACAGGCTGAAGCGCCGCTCGATGGCGCGCACGAGAGCGAATCCCTCGCGCACGACGCCCAGAGCTTCGCGCTCCGCCGGCTTCAACCACGCCTCGAAACGGCAAGCCATCGCCTCGCAGCCGAGATGTAGATAGTAGTTTTGAGAGTCCAGCATTTCAGAGTCTCGTCTTCAAACGGTCGCCGCCCGGCGCGGCGCATGTCGAGTCACGGAAGTGCTAGCCTCATGGGTCAATCCATGAGGTACGGCCACCGTTGAGGCCGGGATAACATGGCATTGGCCTCGTCGTCGTTCTTGAAGCGCTCCTTTCGGGGGTCCCAGAAGAGCTTGCGCTTCGTTTTCATGGCCATGTGATGGAGCAGGCAGGCGGAGCACGACCTGTGTCCGACCTCGATTGGCGCGATCGGCTGCCGTCGCGACCGGACGCAGTCGAGCCAGTTGCCATGGTGATCCTCGCTCTCGATCAGGTGAGTTTCGTCGGGTCCGATGACCGAAGTGATGATCTTGGGATCGCTGGCGGAAAGCGCCTGACTGTCTTTCAGCTTGGCCACCGGATCGCTGGCGGTCACGGTTTCGTTGCCGCGCGAGACAAACACCCATCCTTCGGTTCCCTCGAACTTGATGCCGTTCGGGAACTCGCCGCTCACGATCATCTTCACGCCGTCCGCGTACAGCGCCTCGGTCCGGAAGCTCCCATGAACGTCCCACAGCCCCTTGGCCGGGAAGTCCGCCTGCCCCGACACCTCGACGGGTCCGGTGTGCTCCGCGTCCATCGCCCAGTGCGCGCAGTCGATGTGGTGCGAGCCCCAGCCCGTGATCATGCCGGCGCCGAACTGCTCGCAGCGCAGCCAGCCCGGGCGGTCGTAGCCGTCCTGGGGATGGACGCGTTTTTCCGTGTAGTACACATAAGGAGTCGAACCGAGCCACATCTCGTAGTTGAGATTCTCCGGAACAGGCATCTCCGGCTCTTCCTCGCCGGATGGATCGCCCGGAAGACCGACAAGCACCGTCTTCAACGCGCCAATGCGGCCATTGCGCACCAGTTCGGCGGCGTAACGGAACTGCGGCGAGGAACGTTGCTGACTCCCCAGTTGAACAATGCGCCCGGTGCGATGCACCGCGTTGCTCAGGACGCGGCCTTCGGCGATCGTGAGGGACGCGGGCTTCTGCAAGTAAACGTCCTTGCCGGCTTCCACCGCATGAACGCCGATGAGAGCGTGCCAGTGGTCCGGCGTGCTGATCAAAACGGCGTCCACGTCCTTGTTTGCCAGAAGATCGCGGTAATCAAGGTAACCGACGACGCCGTCGTAAGCCTTGCCGGCCTTTCGGCCATAATGCTCGTTGACGAGACTCCTGGCTTCCTGCATTCTTTTGCTGTCGAGGTCGCAGACGGCGATGATCCGTACGTCATCGCGTTTCCACACGCCCGGCATGTCATGGATACGCGAGATCCGTCCGGCGCCGATCGCCCCGATAGTGATGCGGTTGCCGGGCGACGTTTTGCCAAACACGGACGCCGGAACGATGGCCGGAAAACCCGCGCCTAGAACGGACGCGGCGCCCATCCCACTGGCCGCGGCCGCGATGAACTCGCGGCGCGACACGGCGTTGGCGCGTTTATTCTTCATGGCTGCATCCTCCATGCCGGCAGTCCGAGAAGAACGAGTCGAAGTTGGCGGTGATTACATTTTGAATTTCAGTCGTTGCGCCTCTTTTTGCGCTTTGAGCACGAGCTCGGTCGCGAGGAAGCAGTGCTCCTGCGACATCGCCGTCTCGGTCCGGTTGACGACGTCCGCCACGATCTGCTCGCCATAGGGCAGCGTTTGGTCGCTGCAATCGATGTAGCGAGTCTCCTTCTGGTCGACGAGGAACAAGTGGCTGTCTCCCGCCCGCCCGGCGATGTCGACGTTCTTACGGATCTCGATGAAGCCTTCGGTGCCGAGGATCGTCAGGCGGCCGTCGCCCCATGTCGACAACCCGTCCGGCGTGAACCAGTCGACGCGTATATAGCCCGTCCCGCCGTCGCCGCGCAGAACGACGTCGCCGAAATCCTCGAACTCGGGATACTCGATATTATGCACGTTGCCGATCTGGGCGGCGACCACTTCGGCCCGCGTCGAATCGGTGAAGAACAGGAACTGGTCGGCTTGATGCGAAGCGATGTCGCACAGAATGCCGCCGTATCGTTTCCGATCGAAGAACCAATCCGGACGGTTCTTGGCGTTCATGCGGTGCGGTCCCAGTCCGACGGTCTGGACGACGCGACCGATGGCGCCGGCCTTGACTAGTTCACCGGCTCTGACGGTGGCCCGATTCTCGAGCCGCTCGCTGTACATGATCGAGTAGATGCGCCGCGTCTGCGCCTGCACGCGGCGAACCTCGGCCAGTTGTTCGAGGGTGATGATGCCCGGCTTGTCGGCCATGTAGTCCTTGCCGTGTTGCATCGCGCGGATACCGATAGGCGCGCGTTCCTCTGGGATAGCGGCGCTCAACACGAGCTGTATCGAGTCGTCCTCGAGGATCTCTTTCTCGTCGCGCGCCCGTTTGGCCTGCGCGAATCTCTTGCTGAAAACCTCGACGAGCTCGGGCTCCCTGGCGTAGTAAGAAACCAGCTCGCCTCCGCCTCGTAGCACGGCGCCGACCTGGCTATAAATGTGGTAGTGGTTCAAGCCGATGACGGCGAACTTGATCCTTGGCAAATTGTTCCGTGGCGTCTTTGGCTGGGATCCGTTTGCGCTGAAACGTACGCCACGCCCGCTATCGGCCAGCCCGAGCGCCCTTTGATGGCGGCCCGGGATCATGACGGCCGCCAACCCGGCGGCCGTTTTGATGAAAACCCGCCGATCGCTTCGTTCATCCTTCATGGTCGGTTTCCTCTTTGACGGTCCATTGAAAAGCGACGACATTTCAGATCAGGTTACCATACAATGCGCAATCCCGGCCCGGCGTAATAAATCGAGATGACTCCCATTTTCCTTGTCCCTATTTGAGATCGATGATCTTGCGTGACAGGAGACGCGCCATCGCGAGAAGCGCGTCGTCCTCCGACATCGGACAGAGCTTGAGGATGGATTGCACGTCCCACTGGCCGTTGATTCTGGAGAGGATGAAACCCTCCTGAGGATCGATGCTGGCGAGCGTCAATGACGCGAGAGGGACCTTGAGAATGGGAGTCTTGTTCAAGGGGATGGCTTTTTTGGCGCGGCGTCGATGCCGAGACTCCACGACCGTGATCAGTCCCTTCTTGGCGTACTGATTCAGGGGGTCGAGCGAGAGCACGCCTTCGTATGCTTCGAGCGCCGCGTCAAAGCGGCCGTCCTCCAGGCACTTTTGCGCCATCTCGAGCAGCTCGCGGATGGCGTCGAGCGTCTCCACCGTCGGAACGGACTCGTCCACGTGGTCGACTTCGAGAATGCCCCTGGCGCACAGATTCTCAAGATAGGACGCCGCGGCGAATTCGCCCAGTCGGGTCTCAAGGGAGATCTCTTCCAGGGTCTTGCCGGCCGCGGCCAGATCGAGAACGAGGTTCGCGCGCGGATCCTCCATTTCCTGACCCGGGTCTCGCAGGCGAAAGCTGACTCGGCCCGACGGTATCGTCTGTCGAATACGCAGCCAGTCCTCGCGGCGCCTCGTCCCCTCCTCGATGATTTCCGGCACGGCAATTGATAGATCCAGAGAGCCGCTTGGAGCGCCGTCGCCCTCGGTGAACTGAAAGCGGCCCTCGCTCCAGAGGAACAGCTCGTAAATCGTTTCCTCGGCCTTGGCGCGCATGGAGTCGATGAGCCCTTCGGGCGTGATCAGCCCGTCCGCGATGAGGATCGCGCCGAGCAGGCGTCCCTGCTGCTCTTGCTTGAGGAGGGCGTTGAAGAGCTGTTCTTCGGTGATTCTTCCGTCACAAACGAGGAACTGCCCCAGGGATTCCCGCGGATCGTTTGACCATGACGAGCAGATGGCGCCCCTGCGGAAGAAGAGCTTCTTCTGGACGGATTGACTCTCGAAGACCAGCGTGCCGGTTTTCTGGCCGGAAGCCACCCAGCGTAGGATTGTCGGCAGGCCCATGCTCTTGAGATCGCCTCCAAGGCTGATCGCGCCCGTGCTCACGCGGGCGTCGGCTGGTTGGGGGACGGTTCGAGGAAACGGAATGGGCGTCGTTGGCGTGGGCGTGGCCGCGCCGAGGGCGTCCGCGCTCGATGCCTGCAAAGAGACGATCATCTCGCGCACCGTTTGAAAACGCTCGGCGGGGTCCTTGGCCAGGGCCGTACGGAGAACGGGCAACAGCGTCGACGGCAATCCCGCGATCTTCGGGTCATCGAGCGGGGGCGGATCCTGGCATTGTTTCAGGATCGTCGCGAGCGGAGTGTCGCTTCTGAAAGGCACCTCGCCCGTGAAAATCTCGAAGACGACGATTCCGAAAGCGTAGATGTCGCTGCGAAAGTCGATCATGGCGCCGGTCGCTTGCTCGGGGCTCAGGTATTCCGGCGTGCCCAGGATCCGGCCGGTCGAGGTCGCGTCGAGGTTCCATTCCTTGGCGATCCCGAAGTCCATCAGTCGCACCTGGCCGCGTGTGTCGCGCATGATGTTCGACGTCTTGAAGTCGCGATGAATGATGCCGGCTTCATGAATCGCCTCGAGGCCCTCGCCGATCTGGATCGTCAGTTGGAAGGCCTCGGCGGCAGGGAAGCGCCCCTTTTGCTGGAGCAGGCGCTTGAGATCGATGCCCTCCACGCATTCCATGGCGATGCAGCGCAATCCGCCGTCCTCGACATACTCGTGTATCGCGCAGACGTTGCGGTGACGAACCCTTCGCGCGAGACGCATTTCCTGGCGGAATCGCCGCAGAAGATCGGCGTCCTCGGCGATTTCCGCACGTAGAACCTTGAGCGCGATGACGTCCTCGAGGACCCGATCATAGGCCTTGTAGACCATGCCCATGCCGCCCCGACCGAGCAGGCTCTTGATCTCGTAACGGCGCGCGATCACGGAGCCGCGACGCACGAGCGTGGCGCCCACCAGCGGATGTCCGCAGGCGATACAGGTCTCGCCGGCGTCGTTTCGTGTTTCGCAGAATGGACAGATCATCGCCGATGTTCGACGCGCCGCCGGTCTTTGAACGCATGATTATCGGATCTCATGAGCCGTTTTTCGCCTCCGGCGCCGCGGCCGCGTCTTCGTGCGAGCGCACGCAGTTGCGTCCCGAAGACTTGGCGCGGTAGAGAGCCTTGTCGGCGTTCGCGAGCAGGCCTTCGGAAGACGCGACGTCGTCCGGAAGACAGGCCACGCCGAGACTCGCCGTCAGACGGAGCGATTCGCGGCTCATGACCGCGTGCTCGACGTCCTTGCGCAGGCGTTCGGCCAGGCCTTTCGCCTCGTCGGAGGAATAATTGGGCAGCAGCACGCCGATCTCCTCGCCTCCATATCTGTAAACGCGGCCCTTGCGCGCGACACGGTTGCAAAGAATCCGGGAGACATCGAGGAGCACCTCGTCGCCGACCTGGTGCCCATAACGATCGTTGACGCTCTTAAAGAGATCGAGATCGATCATGATCAGGCTGACGGGTTCGCCGGTTGCGTCGGCCGTTTTCGCCAGCTCGATCAGGTCGCGGTCGAACGCTCGGCGCCGGCGCAAGGGAAGCCGATCGTCCCACTCGGATTCTTCCTTGATGGCGACGCCCGCGCGACGACGCCCTTCGGCCTGTCTGCGGAGCACGGCCATATCGAGTGCCTTTCTGGCGCCGGATTTGATGCCGACGGCGACGTTCATGATCCGGCGGCGCTCGGAAACGGATGGAGAAACGCCGAACGGACGCCGTTCGATCAGTCTGTCGAGAAGACGTTTCACGGCGGCATCGACGTGATCATCAAAACGCTCTTCGAACCACGCCGCGGAAACGACGCCTTCCTCAGACTCGCCAATGATGTTGCATAGATCGTTCAAGACCAGCGCGCCGTGGTTTTTGAGCGCATCGAGCCATGCGGCCAGGAGCAGTCCGCGAGCGATGTATGACGACGAAACTCGCCCGCGCGAGAGATCGAGGCCGATCTCCGCTTCTTTGCGTTCGATCTCATCGCCAAGCTCATCGATCCGCGTGTATAAACGCGCTTCGACGAGGCCCGTCAACTCGGATTCAGTGGCCAGCATGCCGAGTCTCATTGTTCGATTTGGACGACCCGAATGATTGTATCCGACGGGTGAGAGCGCGTCGACCGCGCGCCAGGACGTCGGGTCATCCCGGGAAGGCGGCGGTCATGAGCGCGGGCCCGCGCATGAGACGTCTCGTCTAGAGCAGAGCCGTGCTGAAGTAACGCTCCGCGCGGTCGGGCAGAATAGTGGCGATGTTCCCCTCGATTCTCTCGGCCAGCCGGCGCGCGGCCCAGACGTTGGCGCCCGAACTGACGCCGACGAGAAGGCCGCAATCGCGGCCAAGCTGTCGCGTCGTCTCGATCGCGTCCTCGTCCGAGACTTCGATGACCTCGTCCACCATCGAGACGTCGAGGATGGCGGGCACGAAACCGTCGCCGATGCCCTGGATCTGATGGAGACCCGGCTCGTGGCCCAGGATGGCGGAGACATTTTTCGGCTCGACCGCCACGAGGCGCGTGTTCGGTTTGTGCTCCCTGAGAAAGCGCCCGATGCCCTGCAACGTGCCGCCGCTTCCGACTCCGGCGACAAAGGCCGCGATGTCGCCCGTCATCTGCCGCCAGAGCTCGCGAGCCGTCTCCTCGTAGTGGACGCGAGGATTGTCCGGGTTCTCGAACTGCTGGGGAACGAAGACATGGGGATCGTTAGACGCGAGGCGCCGGACGTGCTCGACCGAACCCGGGATGCCGTCGCGACCGGGAGTGAGCACGAGATCAGCCCCCAGGGCGCGGATCAGCTTCTTGCGCTCCTCGCTCATGTCCTCGGGCATGACGATGCACACGCGATAACCCATGAGCCGCCCCACGAGAGCGATGCCGATGCCGGTGTTTCCGGACGTCGGCTCCATGAGAATCGAATCGGGCCGCAGGCGGCCGTCGCGCTTGGCGCCCTCGATCATGGCCAGAGCGACGCGGTCCTTGACGCTTCCTCCCGGATTGAGGAACTCCGCCTTAGCGAAAACGCGCTCGTTCTTCAATTGAATCAGGGGCGTGTTGCCGATGAGATCGAGAATGTTATCCGTGAGCATGCGCTATTTTCGCAGAAGTCGCTGAAAATTAAACTGGGCGGAGCGCCAGGAGCCGACTCGGGATCGTTCCAGGCACGATGCGCGACGGCGCTAGGAACCGTATGTCCGCCTTCCGGGGCTGTCTGTTGCTCGTAAAAACGCTCGCAACAATACAATAATGGCGATCATGAAACGGGATCGACCTGCGCTTCGATGTCCAAGCATGAAGGGTGGATATGCGGCATCGTGGATCGTTTCGCTGGCGGGAGTACTGCTGATCTTGTGCGGCCAATCTTGTCGGCGCGATCGACAGGATTCCGAGGATCGTCCCATACGCATCCTTCCGCTCGGCGATTCATTGACGGAAGGCGGCAGATATCCATGGAGTCATCACAGCTATCGCGGCTATCTCCATACGCTGCTCAAGCAGGCGGGATACCGTGTGGATTTCGTTGGAACGCGGCGGCGTCTTCCATGCGGCGGGGAAGATCCGGATCACGAAGGCCACAGCGGATTCACCATCGGTCCCGTCGATGAGCGCGTCTGCCCGACGTACGATCTGTTTTCGAACATCGAGCCCTATCTCTCATCGTCGCCGGACATCGTTCTGCTCATGATCGGAATCAACGATCTCCTTGCGGACGACCGGCGCTGCGTCGATCGGCGGAGCGCTCCCGAAAGACTCGAACGGCTCGTTCGCCGAATCGTTGATCTACGGCCGGAGGCGCAGGTGCTGCTCGCTTCGTTGCTGCCCGTGGAGCAGGAGCCGGATCCATGGCCCGAGTTCGACGCCGTGAATCAACGGGCCGCGCTCGTCGCCGCGGCGACGCCTCAGGTGCATTTCGTCGATGCGCATCGCGAGACGGGTCTCGCGACCGGAGACTGGAGCGACGGATTGCATCTTTCGAGAAGCGGCGCGCAGAAGCTCGCGTACGTCTGGTTTCAGAACCTCAAGCCGTTGCTCGAAGCGCGACGAAAGACCTCCGGAGCCCGCATGCCGTCGCCCCGCGAACGCGCGGAATAACGCCGCCGACTACGCAGCTCCATGCCGAGAAGGCACGGCTGAGTTGACGGGCACCCGGCGTCATGCGACCATGGCGAAGAAAAGACGAATATGCGCGTCGAGCTTCATGCCGCATCCGCGTTCTCGTTTCTGCTGGCGTCGTCGCTGCCCGAGGATCTCGTCGCCCGCGCGGCGAACTTGGGTTACGAGGCCCTGGCGCTCGTCGATCGCGACGGGTTGTCGGGCGCGCCGCGCTTCTTCCGGGCGGCCAAGGCGGGGGGCGTTCGGCCTCTCGTCGGCGCGTCGCTCAGCCTGCGCGGCGGCGGGGCATTGCCGTTGCTCGTCGAGAGCCGCGAGGGATACCGCCGTCTCTGCCGTCTCATCACGGAGATGAAGGCCGGGGCGCCGAAAGGCGAGGCCGCGCTCGATCTCGAAGCGCTTGCGCCGGAAACGGCGACGGGCCTCGTGGCTCTTGCCGGCGAGGAGACGCTCGGGTTTCCGATCGATGAGGATCGACTGGCGGCGCTCATTCGTCTTTTCGGCGCGCGGCATCTCGTGATCGACGTCCAGCGCCACCGCCGCCGCGATCAAGCCGTGGCGAATGCGGCGCTCCTCGATCTCGCCGCGGCGCGGAAGCTCACGCCCGTGGCCACGAACGGAGTCCGCCACGGAAGCGCGCGCGAGCGCGCGTTGCTCGACGTGCTGACGTGCATCCGCGAGCGAACGACGCTCACGAACGCGGGCTGTCGCCTGGCGCTGAACAGCGAGCGGCACCTCAAGTCGCCGCGGCAGATGGAGGCGCTTTTTCGCGACCGGCCGGACCTGCTCAGAAACGCCGAAGCGCTGGCCGAGCGTCTCGTCTTCACGCTCGACGATCTCGGTTATCGCTTTCCCGACTATCCCGTGCCGTCCGGAGAAACGATGCATTCGTATCTTCGCCGCATGACGGAGAGCGGAGCGCGCGAGCGTTATCGTCCCTGTCACGAACGCGCGCGGCGCCAGATCGCGCGCGAGCTCGATCTCATCGGCAAGCTCGGACTCTCCGGCTACTTCCTCATCGTCTGGGACATCGTCAACTTCTGCCGGCGGGAGGGGATTCTGGCCCAGGGGCGCGGCTCGGCGGCCAACTCGGCCGTGTGCTACAGCCTGGGGATCACCGCGGTGGATCCGGTGGGGATGGACCTGCTCTTCGAGCGCTTTCTCTCGGAGGAGCGCGGCGAGTGGCCCGACATCGATCTCGATTTGCCGAGCGGCGAGCGGCGCGAGCGGGTCATTCAGCACGTGTACGCGAAGTACGGCCCGCGCGGCGCCGCGATGACGGCCAACGTCATCACCTATCGGCCGCGCAGCGCGGCGCGCGAAGTGGGCAAGGCGCTGGGCATTCCGCCCGTGGAGATCGACCGCCTGGCGCGTCTGCTCTCACGCTTCGAGTATCCCGATTCCGAGGAGACCTTGGCGCGTGCGATCGAGCAGGCGCGCTGGGACAAGGACGACCGGCGCGTTCGGATCTTCGCGCGGCTGTGGAGCGAGATCCAGGATCTGCCGCGCCATCTCGGGCAGCACTCGGGCGGGATGGTCATCGCGCAGGGCGAGCTCGACGCGATCGTGCCGCTCGAGCCGGCGTCGATGCCGGGGCGGGTCGTCATTCAGTGGGACAAGGACGACTGCGGCGATCTTGGCATCGTCAAGGTCGACCTGCTCGGCCTGGGAATGCTCGCGGCGATCGAGGACGCCATCGTCTTGCTGCGCGGAACCGGCGTCGACGTCGATCTGGCGCGCCTGCCGCCGGACGATTCCGCGGTCTTCGGCATGCTCCGGAAGGGGGACACGGTGGGCGTCTTCCAGGTCGAGAGCCGGGCGCAGATGGCCACGCTGCCGCGCATGAAGCCGGAGCGCTTCTACGACCTCGTGGTCGAGGTGGCGATCATCCGCCCCGGGCCGATCGCGGGCAAGATGGTTCATCCCTATCTCGCGCGGCGCGCGGGACGCGAGCCCACGACGTATCCGCATCCCGCGCTCGAGCCGATCCTGAAGCGCACGCTCGGCGTGCCGCTTTTCCAGGAGCAGCTCCTGCGCGTCGCCATGACGGTGGCGGGCTTCTCGGGCGGCGCGGCCGAGGAGATGCGGCGCACGCTCACGCACAAGCGCTCGCGCGCGCGGATGGCGGCGCTCGAGGTCAAGCTGCGCGAGGGGATGCAGGCCAAGGGCATCGTGGGGGAGACGGCCGAGACGATTTTGCGCTCAATATCGTCTTTCGCGCTCTATGGCTTTCCCGAGTCGCATGCGGCCTCGTTCGCGCTCATCGCCTATGCCAGCGCGTTTCTCAAGGCGCATCACCCGGCGGCGTTTCTGTGCGCTTTGCTCAACAACCAGCCGATGGGTTTTTACGCGCCGCCGACCCTCGTCAAGGACGCGCAGCGTCACGGCGTCGAGGTGCGGCCGATCGACGTCACGTGGAGCGCATGGCGCTGCACGCTGGAAGACGGGGCGGTGCGACTGGGACTTCACAGCGTGAAAGGCTTGCGGCGGGAAGCCGGAGAGCGACTCGTCGCCGAACGCGGACGCGCCCCGTTCGCCTCGCTGCAGGATCTCGCCGACCGCGCAGGCGTGCGTCGCGACGAGTTGCAGCGCTTGGCTGAGATCGGCGCGCTCGCGCCGTTCGGATTGACGCGCCGCGCCGCCCTCTGGCAGGTCGAGCGGGCGAGCCGGGCCGCCGGTCCGCTTTTCCGAGGAGTCGAGCCGGATGACGACGGAGCCTCGCCGCTCCCCGAGATGACCTACGCCGAGCGTCTGGCGGCCGATCTTGCCGGAGCGGGCGTGACGGCGGGGAAGCATCCGCTGGCGCTCCATCGCGGCGAGCTGCGCGCGCGCGGCGTCAAAAGCGCCGCCGAGCTCGCTCGTTTACGCGACGGCGCGCGCGCCGCCGTGGCCGGCGCCGTCATCTGCCGCCAGCGGCCGGGAACGGCCAAAGGCTTTCTCTTTCTCACGCTCGAGGACGAGACCGGGCTGGCCAACATCATCGTCCGCCCCGACCTCTTCGCGCGTTTCAAGTCGACGCTCGTGGACGCGTCCGTTCTCGAGGTCGTCGGCCGCGTTCAGGCGCGCGAGGGCCTCTCCTTGCGCGCCGAGGAGGTCCGCCCATTTGACGCAGGGCTGCGCGTTTCATCGCGGGATTTTCACTGACGATGGTTCCGATGCTCGATTCCTGCGCTTGAGCCTTGCCATTGAATGGCCAGGCGCGAGACGATAACATCCAAGGCCTATATGAGAGCGACGGCTATTACGAAGCCGTCATCGCCGATCCCGGCGGCAACCTCGTCGCGTTGATCGCACATATGGGCAGACGGCTTTATAAACGTCGACGTTCGAATACGAGCGCGTCGGTGCGTCATCTATTGCTGGGGCTCTGCCTCGTCGGGCTGACCGTTCTGCTCATCAATGCGGGTCTCGATCTTGCGCGGCAGGGAAACTGGACCGGAGTCGCCGTCATCGGCGCGATTCTGCTCGCGATTCTCGGGATCTGGATCGTCAGCGCCATTCAGGGCCGGCGACGACGCTGAAGCCGGACGTCGCGGCTGGAACTATTGAGCGTTCGAGCGCACGATTCTGTAGAGTCGCGCCTCCCGGCCTTCATGAACAGGATCGAGCAACGTTTCCGGCGCGAAGCGAAAGCTCTGCTTGCCATAAAGAAAGACATGGGATGCGTCGAGAGCATCGGCGATTCCGGCGGCCTCGCGCACATCTTCAGTCTTGAAGAATCGGCGAACCTGTCGCGAGCGGGCCTCGAGATCCGAGTCCGAAGAGAACTGCCGCCGATAGGGCAGGAACTCCGAAAAGGCGATGCGCCGTCCAATGAGAACGATCGGGGGAGGCGGATATCTGGAGTAAGTCGGCGTGAGGACGACATCGCCCGGTTCGCTCAAGCGATCGAGCAGCGTCATGGCGAGAACGATGTCGGCCGCCTCGCGGACAAGCGGAGTCAGGGCTTTTCTCGTCACGAACTCGACTGTAGAGGGAAGGCTGATCGCCACGCACAGCAAGGACACGGTCCAGGGAGAGCGCAGTCGCGACGCCAGACGTGAAAGAGCAATCAGGGTGAAGATCCAGAGGATGACGCCGCCCTGTACCGTGAAGTAGGACGACTCGTTGAAACGTCCGTCAGCGGTGATCCGCGTCAATCGCAACGGCCAGGCTGAAAGCGCGATGACGCCCAGGATTACGGCACAGGATCGCTGGGAGGCTGCCGCCGACGCGGCCGCGCGAAGTCCCAGAACGCGCAATCCGAGAGACGCGATGAGCCATGCCGGCATCCAGAAAAAGAGCGACAGGTCGCCCGAAGGCGACAGCTCGAGATAGTCGTAGACGGCGCGAATCGGGGCGACGAGATCCAAGGCGATCTCCGTGCGATCGCCCCCGGACCAGAGAACGAGCGCGGCCGTGGACAGAGCGCAGGTTAACCCGACGGCGCCAAGCGATAATCGCGCGCGACGCAACGCCAGGAAGGCGACCACGAAGCCGGCGAGAAGCTGCAACGACATGAAGACCTTGAAAACCGGCGTCGCGGCCCCGAGCAGGCAGGCCACGGCGAGCCAACCGCGACCTTCGCCCGCAAGATGACGCTCGACGGCGATGAGGCATCCGAGCGACAACATCAGAGCCGGAACGGCCGCATTGGCGAAGAACAGGCACGAGAGAAAAGTCGCGCCCAACATGTCGGCCCACAGTCGCGCGCGCTCAATGCCGGCGAACAGAAACGAAAAGTCGGTTGCGAAAAGCGTCCATGGAGCAAGCGCGACAATTCGGGACGATCCGCCCATGGCGTGGATAGCGCCGCGCATCGCAATCATCAATGCGCCGGCCCAGAGCGTGAGATCGAAACGGGCAAGCGCATCATAGGGATGGATTCCCGCCCACCTGAGAGCGGCGGCACGAACGAGATGCGCGCCGTAATGATAACGAAGCGGCGTTCCCGCCAGGCCCGGAACCTGGGGAGGGTGGCTGTGGGACAGCTCCCATGTGAGCGCGACATGGAAAGCGGTGTCGTGACGCTCCGTCGTGTCGAGCAGAAACTCGCCCTTGGAGCCGCAACGGTTGACGGAATACTGCGTCAGGGCGAAGAGCGCCGCCATGGCGATGAAGACGGGCAGGGCGCCGCGTACGCTCGGGCCGGGCGCGCGGCGCGTGCCGCGGAGCGTCCACACGAGCGTGGTATCGAGAGCGATCGACGCCGCCGGAAAGAGCCAAGGAGACGAAAGAACCAAGCTGAGCCAGTAGATGACGGCGCAGCAACAAAGCCCGATGGGAAGGACGAGCGCCGGATCGATCTTGAGCCGCAGGAGGCGCAGAAGGGCCGTCCCGGGACCGACGATCGTTAAAACGACAAAGAGACAGTAGACGATAATCGACGTCGCGAGGCCGTGCCCGTCAGCCACGCACCACAAGGTCAGAAGCCGTCCTTACCCACGCCGATCCGGTCGCGATGCGAGCATTGCTTGCGAAAACGTAAAAGCTTGTACTGGCCCGTCATGACCGCTCGCGACACGATCATCGAGATTCCGGCGTGGGCGCCCGGATCGGCTCGATTCGCCGGGATTCCGGCGTCGGGGAGGCGACGACGGCTGGAGGAGTCGAAGATACGGGAGGCGCGGAAGGCGCGGTTGTTACGGGAGCCGACGGCACTTCAAAGACGAGAGCGGATCCATCATCGTTGATATCGAACGAGAGCAAGTCTTCTTCCGAAATCTCGGGCCAGCCGAGAATGCGCGGCGTCAACGTCATCACGATGTCCGTCTGGGCGGAATCAATCTTGTTGCGCGAGAAGAGCGCGCCGATCAAGGGAATGCGCGAGAGTCCCGGAAGACCCGACAGGCTCGTGCGCTCCGTGTCGCTGATGAGCCCGGCGAGAACGTTTGTCTCGCCTTCGCGCAGGCGAATGGTGCTCTTCACTGTGCGGGTGTTGAAAGTGGGCAGCCCTTGATAGCCGGATCCGCCGACGGAAGAGATCTCAAGCTTGAGCGTGAGCGAGATGTCTCCGTCATGGTGAACGCGCGGAGAGATGTCGATGTTGACGCCGACGTTCTTGTACTCGAAGGAGGTCACCGGTTGCTGGGCCAGTCCGCCTTGCGCGACCGGAGCAAAGACGGTCACCGGAACGGGAACCTGGTCGCCGAAGCGCGCCTCGGCCGACTGGCCTTCGCTGATGCGCAGGCGCGGATTCGCCAGCAAGCGAGTCGCGCTGTCGGTTCGCAGCAGGCGGTAGATCACTCCCGGCAGGTTGCTGACGAGCAGGTTGCTTGGATCATACGGATTGTCGTCGAGCGTGAGCGCGCGCTCGCGCCGCACGGCGCGGCCCTGGTAATCCCGGATGATCTGGCCTGCGGCGTCCCTTTCGTCTTCCTCGACGATACCGCGCGGGAATATGCCGCCCGCGACTCCGGTGGCCGCCTCGATTCCGGAAGTGATCTCGATTCCGTAATCCTTGAGAAGCGAGCGATTGACCTCAAGGATCTCGACGTCCACGACGACTTCGGAACGGCGTTTGTCTATGGTCGCGATGATGCGTTCGGCCGCGCGCACTTTCTCGGGAGTATCGACGATCGTGATTGCGTTCGCTCCCGGAACCGGAGCGATCTGCCGGGCGTGAAGAGCGATTCTCAGAAGATCGCTCGCTTCCTTGATCTCGGCGTTCGAGAGGAAGAAGGTCTTGACGACGTGGCGTTCGTATTCGCGGCGCTTGGTCGGACTGTCGGGAACGACGGTGATGAGTCCGGCGGAGCCGACGTGATGAAAGGTTCCGCCAATGCTGCCCAGAGCTTCCAGCGCCTGTTCCAAGGAGACGTCGCGCAGGTCAAGATCGACGGGCTTGTCGACGAAGAGCGGATCGAAAATAAAATTGACCTTCGCGACGCGCCCGAGCGCCTGATAAGCCTCGCGCAGCAGGGCATCGGAGAAACGCAGCGTCATCGGCTTACGCGCCTCCGGAGCAAGACTCAGGCCCGGCAGCGTCCTCTCGCGCGCGCGGGCCTTGATCTCCTCTATGGACGACTCCCGCCGTCCGTCGCGGATCCGTTTCTCTATCGCGGCGATCTGATCGCGCAAGGCGGAATCGCCGGGGTTCAGATCGTAAGCCAGTCGCAGCTCGTCGAGCGCCTCCTTGGTTTGCCCGCGAGCGAGATGCCTGCGCGCGATGAGCGTATGCTCGGTGGCGGCGCGCGCCCGAGCGATTTCCAGACGACGACGATATTGGGCGTTGCCGGGATCCGCCTGCAATGCGCGCGAGTACTCCAGAGCGGCGCGATCGAAATCACGTCGCTCCTCCGCGCGCGTGCCGGCGCGAAAAGCGCCGGAAGTGGTCGCGCATCCCGCCGTCGATAAGACGACCGCGAACAAAAGCAAATTGCTCCTCATCCCTGCACGACCTCCACGCCGCCGGGTATTTTGAATTGAAACAAACGATCAGAGAGACCGCGGTTCTCGCGGATCGCCTCGAAGCGCAGCAGGTTGCGGTTGCCAAGCGGGTCGAGGATCTCGATCGACAAGATGCGGCCATCGCGATCGACGTCGAGATGCAGCAACGCGACGTCGGCGTCGTCCCGCAGCGGCGTCAGCCGTAAGCGATGCGCGCCGGTCGACGAGGTTTCGATATCGACGTCAAACTCGTCGAGCAGGCGACTTCGACCGGAGAGCAGCGCGAACGCCAGCCCGAGACGCGCGTCCTGGCCGCGCACGACGACCTGATGGTCGGCGGGCATGTAGAAATACACGTTCTCGCCGTCGGAGATAAAGAGCTTCTTCTCGGGATCACGGTATTCCCAGCGCATGCGCCCCGGCGGTTTGATGTGAACGACGCCGCGCTCGACGATCTCGCGGCCGAGCGCACCCGAGCGGAAGGTCTGGGAGAAGCTCGCCGTCAGGTCGAGGAGCTTGGAATGGTGCTCTTGGACGAGTCGGGCGACCCTGTTCGCATCCAGCGAGTGAGCGTCTCCAGCAGCGGAAAGGAAGACGGGAGCGATCACGATAGCGAGCCATCGATTCATCGAATCGTTATGATAACATTCGTTACGTCTTGACGAATCCCGCCATGTCGATGCTCGGAACGCTCGATGAGATCTCGGTCGAGCAGGTGCTCCGCATGCTCATCGAGGGCCGCAAGACGGGCCTTTTGCGCGTGACGGACGGCAATCGGCAGGCGCTTATATACATGGATCTCGGACGGATCACGCACGCCGCGGCGAGTCGTCTCGAGGGCAAGAAGGCCGTCTGGGACATCATGGGATGGCAGCAAGGAAGCGTCACATTTCTGGCGGGAGATCATCCTTTCGAAGCGAACGTAAGCGAGAGCACGCCGGCGCTGATCGAGGAGGCGCTCAGGGAAGGCGGACGATTTCACCGAATGCGCGAGATCATCTCGTCCGACCGGCTCGTGTTCCAGCTCGCCGCGGTTCCGAAGGACGATCAGACGCGTTTCGAGATCGGAATAAGGGAGTGGCGCGTCATCCGAGCGGTCGACGGCGTGCGCGACGTGCGCGGCGTCGTCGAGGCGACGCAGCTTTCCCGGGAAGAGACGCAAGCGGTTCTCTTCGAACTCATTGAACGCGGATTCGTCGAGCGCAGCGAGCCGCCGAAAGCGCTAAAAACGCGGACGAGCCGGAAACTGGGGCGGGAAGCGATTGAGCTGAGCGATTCGTTGCTCGACGACTGGAAACGAGGCGTGCGTTTTACATACGGAGTGTTTCTCGTCGAGGCGCGCTCGCCCAACGGCCGTAACCGGCGACTGAGCCCGCAGTTCGCGCCCGGACCGCCCGGCGAGGCCGGCCTGTCGCGTGACGTCTTCGAAGACCTCTCGCTACAAGAAGGTCAAGAGATCTACGTTCGGCCGGTTGCTTGAGAAGCGGCCAAGCGTTTGATTTGATTGACGCAGTCGCCTATTGACGAGAACCCCCGTGCTCCAGCTCGGAGAATCGCGCTTCATGTTTCAACTCGGTTCGCTCTCGGTCGCCTAGCTTTTCTTCGCGCCACCGTGGCGGTTTAGTTTAGTGATACCAAGGCTGAATGAAAGAAGCGCGCCGGTTGCCGGAGAGGTCACACGCTGCTACGATCGCGTTGTCGACATGATGCAACGCTGTTTCGTTCTTTTCGTTTTCGTGCTCGCTTCATCTTCCGGCGCCGAAGAGGTGCGCGGTTTGTGGGTCGTGCGCACGGGCCTGACGTCCGAGAAAAGCGTGGACGCCGTCGTCGACAAGGCGCATGAGGCCGGCCTGAACGCCCTCTTCGTTCAGATTCGCGGGCGCGGCGACGCGTTCTACGCATCGGCCATGACGCCGCGCAGCCCGCTGCTGTCCGGAGAGCCGATCCACTTCGATCCTCTCTCGCGCGTCATTGCGCGCGCCGGTTCGCGCGGAATCCGGGTGCACGCCTGGTTCAACGTTTTGCTTTCCGCGCATTTCGGCCAACCGCTACCGCGCGGGCATGAGCTCGAGCGGCGTCCTGAATGGATCATGGTTCCGCGTTCCGTGGCGCGGGAGGCAAGCGGCGCGAATCGCGCGCGCCTTCCGAGAATCGTGCGAGAGGGCGCGCGCCAGGACGGCGACGCCGAAGGTTACTACCTCTCGCCCCTGGCGCCGGGAGTGCCGGAGCATCTGGAGCGCGTATTGCGCGAGCTGCTGACGCGCTATGCCGTCGACGGAGTGCACCTGGATTTTATTCGTTATCCGAGCCCAGAGTACGACTATTCGGCGGCGGCGCTGCGGGGTTTCGGCGTACTGCGAGGCGTAGCGGGCAATCCGCTGGCAGCCGCTTCAAGAGAGCCGCGCGCATGGCAGTCGTACCTCAGAGACTCATTGACCGATCTCACGTCCCGGCTCTCGCGGGCGGCGCGGGAGACGCGTCCAAAGATCGTCATATCCGCCGCCGTCGTTCCTGATCGCGCGACCGCCTACTCGCACAAGTTCCAGGATTGGCCGCGGTGGCTTGCGCGCGAGATTCTCGATGCGGTGTGCCCGATGGCCTATTCGACCGAGGATAGGATATTTCGCAATCAGATCGAGGACGTTCGTCTGGCGTTGCGCACCGATCAGTCATTGTGGGCCGGCATCGGCGCTTACCGTCTCTCCGCGGAGGGAGTGCTCGCCAAAGTGCGGCTGGCCCGTTCGGCCGGAGCGCATGGCGTTTTGCTCTTTTCTCATGAATGGCTGAACGCGGATCTTCGACGGAGACTTCGGCAGGAGGTGTTCGCCGCCGAGATCGCCTGCGGGCCTCCGGCGCCGTGCCCGATAACTCCGTGAACCGCGGCGAATCCGACTTTCGAGCGGACGCCGTCGATGAGCTTGACGGCATCCTGGTTGACGGCGTCGCGCGCGGAGCATTTCCAGGAGCCGTCATCGCGCTGGGGCGGAGGCGGTCAATCGCGCATCTCGCATCGTTTGGAAAGCTGACTTACGAACCCGAGGCGACGCAAGTGCGCGGCGACACGCTGTACGATCTCGCCAGCCTGACGAAGGTCGTCGCCACGGCCACGATCGCGATGATCCTGGTCGACGATGGCGTCATCGATCTGGAATCGCCCGTTTGCCGATACCTGCGGGGACTGCGGCGGAGAATCAGCGAAAGAGTGACCGTCGCCCGGCTTCTATCGCACTCTTCCGGACTGCCGGCCTGGCGCCCGCTGTACCGGGAGGTGTCCGGGCGTCAGGCATATATCGATCGAATCTGCGCGATTGATCTCGAATACGAGCCGGGCGCGCGATCCATCTATAGTGACCTGGGCTTTATTCTGCTTGGCGCCGTGATTGAGGCCGCCGCCGGCGTCGATTTCGAATCGCTCATGCGGGAGCGCGTCTGTGAGCCGCTTGGCATGCATGACACGCTCTATCTTCCGAATGATGCGCGTCGTATAAACATCGCGCCGACGGAGCGGGACCCCTGGCGTGGAAGAATCCTGCGCGGAGAGGCGCACGACGAGAACGCTTTTGCAATGGGCGGCGTCGCGCCGCACGCCGGAATCTTTGGAACCGCCGGCGACCTGGCGCGTTTCGCGCGGATGATGCTGGGGCGAGGCCGATTCGAGGGAAAGCGTTTCATCTCGGAGGAAGTTGTCGCGCGTTTCACGCGACGGGCGGACGTTCCAGGATCGACCTTCGCCCTGGGCTGGGACACGCCTGATCGTGGCGGCGGTTACTCGACGGCCGGCGCGCTTTTCTCCGCCGAGTCGTTCGGCCACGTCGGATTCACCGGAACATCACTATGGATCGATCCCATGCGAGATCTGTTTTTAGTTCTGCTGACGAACCGCGTGCACCCCGATCGATCCAATGAAAAGATCCGCGAGATTCGGCCGGCCGTCGCCGACGCCGCCGTGCGCGCCCTGATCTGAAATCAGAGCGTCTGCTCCTTGCGCAAAAGAGCGTCGAGCCCGCGACTGATCTTGAGGCATCGCTCGCGAGCGTTCGATTCGAGCAATTTCTGGCGCGCGGAGGCCGTGATGGGCAGATGCTGGCAGGCGAGATTGACCCAAGACAGCGGCTCGCTTGAACGACGTTGTCCTTCGAGAAATGACCGCAGTTGTGAGTGGGAATGCAGGTAGCGCGCGAGCGCTTCGACTGCCGGACCCCATTCCTCTTCCGCCCCTCCCTCCTCCAGGAACTGCGTCTCGGCGACGAGCGTGTCGACGCCGAGAATCTCGATGACGCGTGCGCGCGCCAGGCCGTCGAGATCTAGATGATGCTCGCCGGACGGCCGAGTCTCGGCGCTCGCCACGTGAGCCAACGTGCCGACAACGTTGAAGTCCTTCGGCCCGGGCATGGGCGTGTCCGGATCGCGTTGCGAGAGAGCCAGCAGGATGTTTCCCGTTCTGACGGCGACGTCGAGCGCTCTCAGAACGCCGGGTCGGACGACAACGACGGTGAGCGAAGCCTTGGGGAAAAGGCTCGTATCGCGCAAGGGAAGAACGGGGTACAGACGATTGCCATCGCTTTCGTCGGGCCAGCTCATCTTTCTCGCCCGACGTGATGCGCGGCGGCCGCCACACGCCGCTGCCATTTCATCTTCAGAATCGAGCCGAGATTTCCACGGCCACGACCGGGCAAAAGCTCCACGTAATCTTCGCCGATGCGCGCGATGGCTTGCAGGTCGCCTCCCGGCAGAGTGATCGGCACGCCCGGAACCTTGCCGCAAAAAGACGTGCGATGACCCGTTTCGCGAGCGATGCGCCGCGCCGTTGGACCCGCGACGTGCCATGGATAACAGAGATGAACGACTTCCTGACCGGTGCGCTCCTCAATCAGACTTTTTGCCAGCCTGAGCTCGTCACGAATGGCCATGGCTCGCTCTTCCGGCGTCTCGTAGCGCCCTCCGAGAGAGCGGCCGTTGAGGAGCGCCTTCAAGGAACGGCGCCAGCCGTTCTTCGTGAAAAACACATCGCCGCCTTCGGCGGCGACCGCGCGAACACACGCCGCGCGCACGTCGGGATCCTCGAAATATCGAAGCGCTTCCGAAGCTCGCGGCGCGGAGCGGAACAGAGGCGCGCCCAGGGGGACGCGCGGTCCGAGCAGGTCGCCGCCGTCATCGCGGATGAGGGGGACGTCGAGAGGAGCGAAGCCCCGCCGGAGGGCGGGATGCATGAAGTCGACCACCTGCGGACCGGTGTGCACTCGGCCGTGCGACAGAGTGTGGCTTTGAAAATCGAAAAGCCCCGTCCGCGCGAGAGCGTCGACTTCCTCCCAGGTGAGGAAGGGGTCGTCGCCCTTCTCGCGATCCAGGACGTTGACCGTGGCGTCGCGCTTTCCGGACGCGTCATCCCGCGTTGGAGGGAGCGGGCCGGGTCGGGAGACCATGCGCGCCGGAATGAGAAAGACGACGGCCTTCATTCCATATCGTCGCATGAGCGGCTCGGCCACCGTGCGCACGCTGCAACGACCGTCGTCGAACGTGAGCACGACGGAGCGTTGAGGGACGTGGCGCGTGCCCATCAGGTGCTGGAAGTACTCGCTGGCCGAAAGAGTCGCGTAACCGTTGTCCGATAAATACTGGAGTTTACGCGTGAACGATTCCGGCTCGGCGCCGTGGAAGCAGAAGACCGGCACGTGTCCCTGGGGAAGCGGCCCACCCGTGATGAATTCAGGGTATCGGCCGAGAAGCAGGTCTCGCGGAACCTCCCACATCTCGCCCGCCTGGCCGATGAGACGCTTGTAAGGCATGCTCATCTCCCCCCGTTTCCTCGGATCAGGTCATGGTAAAGGCACTCGATGCCGTGAACGCAATCCTCGATCTCATATCTGGACGATGCATCGCGGGCGCCTTGAGCAAGTGTTTCCCGTAGGTCTCGCGATCGAATGACGCGCATCAGCGCTTCGGCCAGGGCGTTCGGGTCCCGCGGCGGCACAAGCAGGCCGCTTTTACCGTCATTGAGGATCTCCCGGCAGCCGTCGACCGAAGTCGAAACGATCGGTTTCGCGGCAGCCATGGCTTCGAAGAGCGTCAGCGGCGTTCCCTCGTAAATGGACGAGATGCAAAAAACGTCAATGGCGGCGAGGAGCTGTGGAATATCCGTCCGATGGCCCGCGAATACGACGTTCGCGGCGATGCCCTGGCGCCGCGACTGTTCTTTGAGAACGTCTTCCTGGTCGCCATCGCCGATGATCAGGAAACGGACGTTCTTCCGGCTCGCGATCACCGCGCCGGCCGCGTCGAGCAGATAGCGATGTCCCTTTTGAAGATTGAGGCGTCCGATCGTGCCGATGACGAAATCATCGACGTTTAGACCGAGGGACGCGCGCAGGTCGGGCGCGGGCGGCGCCGGCGCGAAGTCTCGCAGGGGAGAGCCGTTGTATATGAGACGTATGTAGTCGCGTCGGACGAAACGCTCGCGCGCAAGGAACTCGCGTGTCGATTCGCTTACCGCGATCGCGCCGTCGACGAGACTCGCGAGCATCCGATCGGCCAGTCCCTGGTAGAACGGCATGCAAGGATCCGCGAAATGCTCGTGGAGCACGAGACGGGCGCCGATCAGAGACGCCACGACCCGGCCGAAGTTCGCCGCCGCATAACCATGCACGTGCAGGATGCGCGCTTTCTTGCGCCGCGCAAGGCGAAAAAGATCCCATATGATTCTTGGATCGAAAGGGCCGCGGCCGAAGTGAACGACCGGAATGCCTTGTTCTTCGAGCCATCGGCTGGCCGGCTCGGGAGACTTGAGCCCGCAGAGCGAAACCTGGAACGCCGGACTGAAACGCGGGAACCACCAGGAAAACAGGCGTGAAACGCCGTGGATGCTCGATCCGGAGACTCCGAATTTATCACAGACGTGGAGGACGGATATCGGCGTTTCAGTCATTCGCGACCTCCGGATCGGCGCATGCGCGCCGTGTCGTCCAGACCACGGCGCCGGAGAGAGAGAGCAGGACGATCAGTCCGGCGCCCAGAATGCTGAAGGCCAGGGCGCTTTCTTGCGTCAGCCCCAGTTGTCCGAAATACACGACAAAGACGCCTTCACGCAATCCCCATCCGTTGAAAGAGATCGGCACGGCCTGGATCAGGTTGCAGAGCGGGACCATCAAAAAGCATGCGTCCAGAGGGAGATCGATGCGAAGGGCATGCGCCACCGCATAGTAGTAGACGACCAGGACGGTCTGCAGCGCCAGGCTGCCCAGGAAGGCCAACCATACGGAGCCGATCTGCTCGCGGTAGACGTGGACGGCGCTTTGGACCGTCTCGAAACGATCCTGCGCCCAGCGAATCCTGGACAGGCGGGAGACCGCCATGAGTTTTCGAGCCGTTCCGGGCCGGAAAAAGATGTAGGCCAGAATGGAGAACGAGAGTCCAAGCAGCAGGATGACGGCATGCGCGCCAGCCAGACGACGGACCGCGGGGCCGCCGACGAGATAGGCCAGGGCCGCCAGAATGTAAAGCGCGCCGAAGCCGAGGACGCGATCAATCGCCACGACGGCCAGAGAAGACGTGGTCGATCCGGTGAGCTGCTTGCCGTCACGGACGCGGACAAGATCGCCGCCGATGTTGCTTGGCAAGAAATTGTTGAAAAAGGTCGCCACGAGATACGAAGCCGAGAGGTGACGCAGCGGCGCCGGATATCCCTGGGCGCGCAACAGCACGCGCCATCTCCACGTCGAGACCGCGATAACGACGGCGTACAGACCGATCGCCAGCGTGAGCAGCAGAGTGTCTCCGCCGCGAACCCGCAGGGCGAGCGCCCGCATGTCGGTCGTAGAGAAAAGATAGACCAAAAGGACAAGGCTGACCGTGATCTTGATGAAGAACGTCGCCGTCTGCTTGAGTTTCTTCAAGTCCGCTCCGCGGGAGACTGAAACGCCGCACAACGCCCTTCAACCCGGCGTCTCGGCCGCCAAGCGCATGTCAGGAGCCGAGAACTTCGGTCGGAACCCGGGCGTGAGGCATGCTACAGTAGCCTACGCTGGCGGGTCAATCGGCCCGCTATAACGTCATAATCGGGAGTCATGACCAAGGAATCAATGAGCGAAAACCCGGCGATCGGAATCCAGGAAAACCTGAGCCACGGCGATCGCACGGCGCTCGAGAAATACCAGGATCTCGTGGTCGGATCCAGGAGCCTCGCGCGGTTTTTCTTGCACGAGTGCGTCGTGACGGCGACGTCATGGGTCCCGGGCGCCCTGGGGATCGCGCTGCGGCGGTTCGCCTACCCGTTGCTACTGGGTTCGGTAGGCAAAGGCGTCGTTTTCGGACACGGGGTCGTTTTACGGCATCCGGCTAAGATTCGTCTCGGGGACGGCGTCGTGGTCGACGACAACGTCGTGCTGGACGCCAAGGGCGAAACAAACAAGGGAATCGCCGTCGGCAACGGCGTGTTTCTCGGACGTGGAACGATTCTTTCCTGCAAGAACGGCGACATCGCCCTTGGAGATCACGTCAACATCGGCTTTCACTCGGAGATATTCTCCGGATCGAACGTCACGGTCGGAGCTCACGGCCTGTTCGCGGCTTACACCTATCTGGTCGGCGGAGGCCACGATTTCGATAGAAACGATCTTCCGATACTGGAGCAAGGGCGCTCCTCGCGCGGCATTACGCTCGGCGACAACGTGTGGATCGGCGCCGGGGCCAAGGTGCTTGACGGCGTGCGCATCGGCTCCAACGTCATTATCGGAGCCAATGCGGTCGTGAACGGCGATCTTCCCGACGACGTCATCGCCGTGGGCATGCCGGCCCGCGTATCCCGCAGTCGAAAGAAGAGTCCGGCTCCCGCATGAGACGCGTCCTCGTCGTGACCTCCGGCGCTCTTTTTGTGCGTGGAGGGCATCTCGTCATCGCCGAGGAGATCGTCGCCGCGCTGCGCCGGCAGGATCGCGAAGCGGAGTTGCTCGTCACGCCGCAGAACCGCTTCGGGCGTCAGCTTTCCGCCTATCTGGCGAGCCGGCTCACGGACGTCGGAATGACGGCCGACGGCCGCGGCATCGACGGCGTCGTCTCCTTGCGGTTCCCGTCGTATGCCGTGCGCCATCCGTTTCACGTATGCTGGATCAATCACCGCATGCGCGAGTACTACGATCTGTGGGAGGACCTCGTTCGTGGGCTGGGGCGTAAGGGAAGGATCAAGGAGCGGATCCGGCGCCGAATGTTCCACGCGATCGATCGCTGGCTTCTCACGCGGAACGTCACGCGCGTTGTGGCCCAGTCGCGCACGATCCAGTTCCGCCTGGAGCGTTTCGGCGGCATTCCATCCGAAGTGCTCCATCCTCCGGCGCCGGAGCGCAATTACCGGAATGATGATTACGGCGAGTCGATTTTCGCGGTTTCGCGTCTGGATCGGCTGAAGCGGCTCGATCTTCTCGTCGAATCCGCCGCCCATGTTAAAAACCGATCCTTGCATTTTCGCATCGCTGGCGAGGGTCCCGAGGCGTCCCACCTGCGCGCGCGAATCAGGGAATTGGGCCTTGAAAGCCGTGTTGAGCTTCTCGGACCGATCTCCGAAGACGCTCTCCTCACGGAGCTGAGTCGTTGCCGTGCTGTTTTTTTTGCGCCGAAAAACGAAGATTATGGACTTGTGACGCTGCAAGCCTTCCGCTCGGCCAAGGCGGTGCTCACGGCGAACGACAGCGGCGGTCCGACCGAACTGGTGCGGGACGGCGAGAACGGCTTTATCGTGGCGCCCGACCCGATCGCAGTCGCCGAAAAACTCGAAGCGCTTGGCGAGGATCGGACGCTTGCCGAGAGGTTGGGACAAGCCGCGTTGGCGGACTCACGCGCGCATACCTGGGAACGCGCGATCCGCGTTCTGCTCCGAGACGGATCAGAGGGCGCTCTTCGTAACTGATCGCTCGTGTCCAGTATCGTCGCCGTGCTCTTCGATCTCGATGACACCATGGTCTGCGAGAGCCGGTCGC
>JAFGSN010000045.1 GCA_016934575.1 Vicinamibacteria bacterium | reverse complement strand
CTCCTCGGGGCTCTCGGTCCGGATCGATTCGGCGGCCTCTCGTGTCGCCGTCTTTTTCCGAGCCGTCTTTCGGGCGCTCGCTATGCGTCCCATCAGCGTGCCTCCTGAGAAGAATAACGACTCTCCATCACGGCCCCCACGACGTCAGAAGAAGATTCCCGATGGACGGCCTCGTTCGAGCGCATGCCGGCGTTTTCCGGGAGAGTTGCTCGCGGAGCCCGTGTCGGGACTCATGCATCACGAACGCTCAAGCCGCCGGCAGCTTGCCGCTCCGGTCGGACACGAGTGCCAGGCGCCGATTTTCGAACAGCGCCGGCACGTCCACGATCAGCACGACGCTGCCGTCGCCCATGATCGTGGCGCCCGCGACGGCCGTGGCGCCGGAAGTCACGATCTGGTCGAGGCCCTTGATGACGACTTCCTGTTGACCGTTGAGCCGGTCCACGATGAGGCCGATCTGCTTGTCTCCGCGTCCGAGGATGACCGCGAACATCCGTCCCTCTTTCTCGTTTCGCGACAGGCCGAAGACGTCCGCCAGTCGGACGAGAGGGACGATGCGATCGCGCATGCGCAGCGCGTCGCGGCCTTGAATGTGATGCACGTCGTCCGAACCGAATCGGATCGTCTCGACGACCGAGGAGAGCGGAATGGCGTAAGTCCGATCCGCGACATCGACAAGCAGGGTGGTGATGATCGCCAGGGTGAGCGGCAACTGAATGATGAACTTGGAGCCGACGCCGGGGACCGACTCCACTTCAATCAAGCCGTTCAGCCGTTCGATGGCCTTGAGCACGACGTCGAGCCCGACGCCGCGACCCGAGACGTCAGTGATCCTTTCCGCGGTGGAGAATCCATGCGTGAAAAGAAGCTGGAGAGCCTCGCGGTCCGACAACGACTGATCCGCCTTGATCAGGCCGCACTCGACGGCTTTGCGGCGCACGGCGTTCGCGTCGACGCCGCGGCCGTCGTCCATGATCGTGACGACGATATGATTGGATTCCTGCGCGGCCGCCAGGAGGATCGTTCCGGTGGGAGTCTTGCCTTGGCGCGCGCGCGCATCGGGGGGTTCGATGCCGTGATCGACGCTGTTGCGAATCATGTGAACGAGCGGCTCGCCGATCTCATCGATGATGGCTTTGTCGACTCGCGTGCCCTCGCCCTCGATGATCAGCTCGATGTCCTTGCCCTGTTGGCGCGCCATGTCCCGGACCATGCGCGGGAAGCGCTCGAAGACGTGACGGATCGGCAGCATGCGGAGCTGCATGACCGTGCCCTGGAGTTGCGCGCTGACGTCCGTCACCTGATCGACCGCGGCCAGAAGCTCTTCCGCGCTTTCGCGTTTCTCGAAGTGTCCGGCCAGCCTGTGTCCGACTTGCTGCAGCTTCGTGCGATAAATGACCAGCTCGCCGACGAGGTTCAACAGATGATCGAGCTGAGTGAAGTCAACGCGCAGGATGTTCGAGGGAGCCACCAGGTAGTGAGCAGCCGAGCCTTTCCGCGGCTGCTGTGTCGAGACGGAAACGACTTGAGCGCCGTCATCCGCTCCTTTTGGGATTGGCGACCGAGAGGCGGCGAGTGTCGCCGTGGAGAGCAACTCGTCGAGACCGGCCATCTGGTCGGCGAGATCTCGCTGTTCGGCCCCTTTTTGACACGCCATCTCGACCGCGTCGCGGAGAGCGCTGGCGCCGGCGAACAGCACGTCGAAGATTCCGGATTCGAAGCTCAGCCGGCCATCGATGATACGGGCGAACACATCTTCCAGTTTGTGGACGTATTCCTTGATCCGAGAGAAGCCGAGCATTCCGCTGTTGCCCTTGAGGGTGTGCAATGGGCCGAGCACGCCGTTCGCGGTCTGATGGTCGAAGCCCTCGCGCTCAAGGGCCAGCAGACAGTGATCAAGAGCCTCGAGGTGCTCGCGCGCGTCGTCGAGGTAAATGGCGATGAGCTCCGGCGAGATGGACGATTCGCTCATTGCCTTTCACCACGAACGGGACGCCAGGATACGCATCGTGATTCTTCCTCAGGAGCTCAATGCGATTTTCTCGATCAGGCTGTGAAGCTCGGAAGCCTGAAACGGCTTCTTGACGTATCCCTTGGCGCCCATCTTGAGACCTCGGATCGTGTCCTCCTCCTTGCCTTCCGTGGAAATGATGATGACGGGAATGTTCTGGTAGGCCTGTTCCTTGAGAATGCGTTGTAGAAACTCGAGGCCGTTCATCACCGGCATGTTGATATCGAGCAGTATGAGGTCGATGCCCTCCTCCTGAGAAAGCTTATCGAGAGCTTCGAGCCCGTTCATCGCGCTCACGAGCTTGCAGTTCTTGTAGCGAGAGAGGAAGAGCTTGTACATCTGATGGATCAGCGCGGAGTCGTCCACCGCGAGGATCTTTCTGAGCATGGCGTTTACTCCTCCCAAGCCCCGGCCCTGCACTCGCTCCACACGCCGGCCGCAGACAAAACCGGCGTCTGTTGGTGCAGCCCGCCGAACCGGGACCGCATCGCGAAAACCACTATGTATCCTTCTACCACTGATGTCTCCGCCGTTCAACACCCTCCGAGACGACGTTACCATGCGGCGGGTCACACGGGCGACCGCTTCTCGCTCGGAAGGGTTTAGCAAACATCATACCGTGCTATAGTCTCCTCGGGAAAGCGTCGCGGTTTCGTTCACGGCCGTGTCCATATATTTGCGGTATCCGCGAAGCTTCCGTCTTCGTCGGTTTGCATGCTTGAATCTCGGCGCAGTCTGTCGCGTGACATCGTGAGCTGTCTGACGGCCGTGCGCGACCTGTCTGAAGGCCGCTGGGCCTGCCTTGTCGATTCGCAGGGGATTCAATTCGAGGATCCCCTGGCGGACGGCATCGGCGGAGACATCGAGGCGCTTCGTCGTCTTGTCGAGCAGAGACGTGGCGCGTTGCTCGCAATCCCGCGCGGACTCGACTCCGGTGATCAGATGGCCGACGTTTTCGAGGGCTGGAACGCGGCTGAGCTGTTCCTCGTCGTCATCAACGAGAGAGTCGCGCTCGTGGCGGCCGTCGCCGACGCCGAAATGCTGCGGGAACGCAGCCGCCGCCTCATTCGCGTTCTGGCGGATCGACTGATCCGATATGAGCCGCTCTATCGCATGAACCCGCAGGGGCGGGGCTTTTTTTTCGGACGGCCCAAGCTGGATCTGATCGTCGTTTCACGCGCCGTTGATTAATGGTCGACTGAAGGTCACGGCAGCCGGCTCCAGTGCATACGATTGCGATTCTCGGTTAGAATAACCCGCATG
>JAFGSN010000213.1 GCA_016934575.1 Vicinamibacteria bacterium | reverse complement strand
GTTTTCTTGGCGACTCCCAAGCGCACAAGGTCCACGGCGTCTTCAGCAAGCGAGTCATTTCGTTGTCGTTCTCAAGGCCGAGGATCGCGACAAAACGAACGACCTCGTAACGCGCGCCCTTGGCGATGGCGATGATCTCCGATTCGTGCCTCTTCAACGCGCAGAGTTACTTGATCGCGGTTGACGATAGGGGGCAAGGAGATCGAGTGATGAAGGCGGTGGAGCTGTTTCAGGCGACAAGCTCGTTTTCCGAGTACGCCAGCAAGGCACGGCGCGAGACACTGGTCTTGACTGAACGTGGTAAAGCCGTCGCGGCGGTCGTACCGCTCGACGACGAGAACTACTTCAGCATGCGCCTGGTCAACAATCCCGAGTTCATTGAGATCATCGAGCGCGGTCGCGTGCAGTACAAAGCGCGCGGCGGAATCTCGATCGAGGAGATGCGCCGCAAGTACGTTCTCGAAGCGAAACCGAAACGCAAGTCCACGCGCAAGGCGTCATAGCGCGGCTACAATAGTCCGTGCCTCCACGAGCGCTCATCGAGCCGCAGTTCCACCGTGATCCCTTCCTTGTCGCAAACTCGCCGGACTCCTCGGCTACAGACTGTGAACGTGAAAAGGCCCTCGCCCAGACAAGAGGTCCCGGCGAGGGCCGACGGGCGTTTCGGATCCCGAACTCAGCCCGTGAAGTACAGGTAGGACGCGAGGATCGCCGCCAAGACGGCCGCCGAGCCGATGACGTCCCAGCGATTCCAGGACGCACGGGAGGTCGAACGGTGATCGTGAGTGACGGTTCCGTAGGTCAGGCCTTCAATCTTGGCGTAGTCCGGCCTCGCCGTCAGATAGCTCACGACGAACATGACGGTAATGCTCGCCAGCAGGATCAGGATGCTGTAGTACTGGAAGAAGATCTTGCTGAGGATCCAGAAGAACGTTCCTTCGGCATATGCGAAGCCGTCCGGGAAGAAGGCACGGCTGAGCCACCCTAGGACCGAGTTCTCCGGATAGGTGATTCCTCTGCCGAAAAGAGCGACCGGAGTGTCCACCACGAGCCGGAAGAGGCCGAGCAGGGAGCCCACGATGAGCGTTGCCAGGCAACCCTTGGAATTCAGTCGTTTGAAGAAGACCCCGAAGAAGAAGACGACGAAGATGGGAGGCGCCAAATAGGACTGGACTCCCTGCAGGTAGTCGTAGAGACCCTTGCCGCCCTGGATGACGGGAATCCACAACAGTCCGATAAGAACCATGGCGCCCGTGGCCACTCGGCCGACCCAGACGATCTGTCGCTGCGTGGCTGCCGGCCGGAACTTCGCGTAGAAGTCCATGGTGAACAGCGCCGAGGAGACGTTGAAGGCGCCCGCCAACGAGCTCATCAAGGCGGCCAGCAACCCGGCCACGACGATCCCCCGGATTCCGATCGGCAGGACCTGCGCCACGAGCATCGGGAAGGCCTGCTGCGAGGTATCGCGCATGACCTGCCCGCTGGCATCGAAGATGGTCTGCTGTAGAGCGGGATTCTGTCCGGTCTTGGCCAGAGCGTAGGCGATCATGCCGGGGATAATGAAGATGAAAACAGGCAGGAGCTTGAGCACCGCGGCACAGATCGAGCCGCGCCGCGCGTCACGCTCGTTGTTCGCCCCCAAGGCGCGCTGGACGATGTACTGGTCCGTGCACCAGTACCAGAGGCCGATGATCGGAGCGCAGAAGAGCATGCCGATCCAGGGGTAGTTGCTGTTGAAGTACCAGGCCATGCGGCCCGACTCCATGACCGGGGCCCAGGTGACCTGCATGCCCTTGGGGACGATGGGGCGCCAGAGGTTGAACATCTCCGAGCCGCAGACCTCGCGCAGAACGCTCCAGCCGCCCAGCGCTTTGAGCCCGAAGATCGTTGCCAGCGCGGAGCCGACGACCAGCACGACCGTCTGAAGAGCGGACGTGTAGGCTACCGCCCGCATGCCGCCCAGGATGGTGTAGAACCCCGTGAGCACGATGACCAGGATCGAACCTACCCAGAAGCTGTCGAGGGATCCTATTCTGATATCAGGCATCAACACGGCGAAGACGATTCCGCCGGCGAAGATCCCCACGGCCAGTTTGGTAAGGACGTAGGCCACGAGCGAGATGGCTGAGAGCACGGTTCGGTTTACCGGGGAGAATCGCCGCTCCAGGAACTCGGGCATCGTGAAGACCTTGGAGCGCATGTAGAAGGGAACCATGATCCAGCCGAGGACCAGCAGGCACCAGGCGTGCAGCTCGTAGTGGGCCATCGCCACGCCGTCCGTCGCGCCTGACCCGGCGAGGCCGACCAGGTGCTCCGAGCCGATGTTGGAGGAGAAGATCGATGCGCCGATGATCCACCAACCCAGGTTCCGGCCGGCCAAGAAGTACTCTGTCGAGGTCTCCGACTGCTTCTCTTTGAGGTACGCCCACCAGGCGATGCCAAAGACGAATCCGAAGTAGACGAGAATGACGATCCAGTCGATAGCGTGCAGCGCGGTCATGTCCGCATCCCTCCAGTGCTCGCGTGATTGGGCCCAGAGGGTTCTCTGTCGACCGTCCGGCACGGAGAATCGAAGCGTTTCCGCTGGCCCTTGTTGCGAGAAATTACCGCCGATACAGGGGGTTTGTCAACATTGTCAAGGCTTCAAGACGGAGAACTTGTAGACCGTGGTCGACTTGTATTTACCATCCGGCCTGAGCACGGTCGAAGGGAAGCTCGGCTGGTTGGGTGAATCGGGGAAGTGCTGGGTTTCGAGGCACAACCCGGCGCGCTTCCCGTACATTTTGCCGTTTTTGCCGGTGAGCGTGCCGTCCAGAAAGTTCCCCGAGTAAAACTGGACACCGGGCTCCGTTGTCAAGACCTCCATTACGCGACCCGTCTTGGGACTGACGAGCCTGGCGGCGAGCGACAGGTCGTCGCTCTCGCGGTCGAGCGCCCAGTTGTGATCATAGCCGGGCCCAAACGCGATTTGCTCGTCCTGGGCGTCGATTCGCGCGCCGATCGCCGCCGGCTTGGTGAAGTCCATCGGCGTGTCCTTGACGTCGCGCAGCTCGCTCGTCGGGATCAACCCCTTGTCGACCGGCGTGAAGCGCGAGGCTTTGATCATCAGCACGTGATCCAGGATATCGCCCGCGCCGGCGCCGTCGAGATTGAAATAGCCGTGGTGCGTCAGATTGACGACGGTCGGCTTGTCGGTCGTGGCCAAGTAGTCGATTCGAAGCTCGTTATCGTCGGTGAGAGTATAGGTGACGGTGACCGCGAGGTTGCCGGGATAGCCTTCCTCTCCGTCCTTGCTCAAGTAATTCAACTCGAGAGCGACGCCGTTAGCATCGCTTCTGGGCTTGGCGTTCCAGACTACCTTGTCGAAGCCCTTGACGCCGCCGTGCAGATGGTTCGCGCCGTTGTTTCGCGCCAGCGTGTATGCCTTTCCGTCGAGCGTGAAACGGCCGCCGGCGATGCGATTTCCGTAGCGTCCGACGATGCAGCCGAAGTAGGGATTGCTCTTGAGGTAAGCGTCCAGAGCGTCGAATCCCAGCACGACATCCGCGGTCTTGCCGTCGCGATCGGGCGTCTCGAGCGCGACCACGATGCCGCCGAAATTCGTGATCCTGGCGACCATTCCGTTGCTGTTCGTCAGCGTGTAGAGATCGACGGCGGCGCCGTCCGCCGTTTTCCCAAAGGCGCTTTGTCGGAAACCGGGTTTCGCGTCGGCGTCGGCGCAAGCCACGACAAGCAGGATCGATCCCACGACTCCAGTCAGTGATCGAGACATCGAATGACTCCTTTCAATGCAGCGGAAAAAAAGAGTAGTTGTTTCGCTGGACGCCGTCAAGTCGCCGCCCGGCGCGCCGGCGCGCGCACGATTTCTCGAACGAAATAAGAGAAAAGCCGCCGTCAAGGATGGCGTCGGATTTCAGATTTAGGTTAAGATCAGCGTCATGCGGGAGGACGCCGTTGCTGAAGACATGCGAATCGGCCTTTTTCTCATCAACACCGATAGTCTGTTCCAGATCCAACAAAAGGCGGACGCCGAGGCCGTGGCGCGCGCATTACATGTCTCATTGCATGTCGAGTTCGCCGGCGGCAAGAGCGCCAAGCAACGCGAACAGATCTTCACGTTTATTCGACAGTCTCCGCCGCCGGCGGGAGTCATCGTCGAGCCGGTGGAGGACGCCGGCTTGCGTTTCGTGGCGGGCGAGGCTTTGCGGAATGGCGTCGCCTGGGCGCTCATCAATCGTCAATCGCCGTGGGTGGCTGATGAGGCGCGCGCTCTCCGCGGGCTGTCCTTCTGCGTCACGGCCGACCAGGAGGGCATCGGACGCGCTCAGGGCAATCAGTACCGTCGGCTTCTTCCGAGAGGAGGAGCCGTTCTCTACATCATGGGTCCCAGTTTGTCGGAGACCGCGCAACAGCGTCTCGCCGGAATGGAAGCCGCTCGGGGCGCTTCAGTCTCGGTTATTCAGACGATCGGCGACTGGACGGAGAAGAGCGGATATTCGGCCGTGAAGATCTGGTTAGAGACGACGAGGGGCTTCGTTCCTTTTCATCTGATCGGAGCGCAGAACGACGACATGGCGGTCGGCGGTCGCAAGGCGGCGGCGGAAATGGCCGAAATCCTCGATCAGGCGGCTTTACGCGACATTCCGAGCACGGGCGTCGATGGAACGCCCGAATACGGAATCCGGCTCGTCAACGAGAAAACGCTGGCCGCCACGGTCGTCATGCCTCCCACGACGGGAAAGGCCGTTGAGCGGATGGTGACGGCGTTGCGTGGCGGCGCGCCGCCGCCCGCGGTGATCACGGTTCCGGTCACGTCCTATCCGGATCTGGAGCAAATCACTGCCTGTAATTGAGATGTGCCCATTCGGCGTCTCGGCGCGCCGGTCGTCCTTAGGGATTGCAGCAGAGAGCTTGGCCGAGCCGACCATGTCGCGGCCTGTTCCGGCGGCCGTCTCCGAGGGCGATGAACCGAATCCGAAACCGCGTCCCTGAGCGGAGTCGAAGGGCGCGATAGTAAAATAAGTCATCCCGATGCGAGGGAATGCGGACCTGAAGAGCATCTGGGGGCATTGAAAGGCGCCTTCCTTGAAGAATGAAGGCATGGCGGATCCGGATAATCCATGCCGCGACGACGTCTCCCGGCGTGTCGCAATATTGATACTGTCACTCATCGCTCTTTCAGCGCTGCTGCTTCGCCTTTGGGGCATCGGTTACGGCCTACCGCACACGATGACACGTCCGGATGAAGAACGCATCGCCCACCGCGCTTTCATCATGGCCGGTAATCTCGAGTGGCATCCCGGAGGCTTCATGTATCCCGGCCTCATCAAGTACGTCGACATGATCGTTCTGCGCGCTTACGTCCTTGCGAGCCGTTATCAGACATTCGATGATTTCATTCACGACGTCGAAGTGAGTCGACCGGCCTTGCATTACCTGATCTGCCGCGCCGTCAGCGCGGTCTTCGGCGCCATGACGGTCGTCGTCGTGTATCTCATGGCGTCGGCGGGCGGAGCGCGAAGGATCGAGGGCCTCCTCGCCGCCTGGCTGACGGCGGTCTGTTTTCTGCATGTTCGGGACTCGCATTTCGCGACGACTGACGTGGCCATGACGTTCTTCGTCGCATTGAGTCTGCTGTTCTCCATCCGTCTGGCGGAGTCGGGACGCGCGCTTGATCTCGCGTTCGCCGCGACGGCGTCGGGGCTCGCCGCCGCCGCGAAATACAACGGCGGCATCGTATCGATCGCGATCCCCGCGGCGATCATGCTCTCGGAGCGCGCGCGCGGACGTTCATGCGTCGGCGCGCGGGCGATCCGCCGTCTGTTCCTGGCGGGCCTGATCGCGTTCGCCGGATTCGTCCTGGGCGCGCCGTATTCGCTGATTCGCGCGCGCGAGATGATCGGGGTGTTGAAATACGAGCACTGGTTGCTGCAACGGTTTCAGGGTCCTCCGGCGGCCGTGGCGCATCTCCAGATCTCGCTGCCTGACGGGCTCGGCCATCTCTTCTTCGCGGCTTCGGTCGCCGGCGCGATCGTCGCTCTGTGGCGTCACAAGAGACGTCATGTCGTGCTGCTTGTTTTCGTTGTCGTGTTCTACGCCGTCATCGGCACGGCGCGATGGGTCGTGCCGCGTTACGTTCTGCCGCTCGTGCCCGTGCTCGCCCTTCTGGCGTCTGAAGCGTCGGTGGGATGGCTCCGGCGGTCGAGAGGACGCGCGGCGATCGTCGCGGCGGCGCTGCTCGGAGGCCAGAGCCTTGTCGCCGCCGTATCCTACGATCGGCTGGCGAGCCGCAAGGACACGCGGGTGATGGCGGCGGAGTGGATCGAGGCGCATATCCCCGCGAGAACGCGGATCGCGGTCTGCGACGGGTACGGCGCGATTCAATGGAATCGCGACCCAAGGCGCGGGCCGATCCATCGCGCGCGACTTGTCGACTGCGGCGAGGGATCTCTCGCCGCGGTCGATCGGCCCTTCCTCGTGACTCATGAGCATCCCACGCTCGCATGGTCGAAGCCTGCGGGATACTTCGATCGTCATCTCCCGCCGCGCTGGATAAAGATCGCGGACTTCGATCCGTTCGTGCCTGGACGAGAGGGCGGCGCCTTCTTTCATGACGGCGACGCCTTCTATCTTCCGTATACGGGATTCAAGGCCGTGACGCGCGGCGGCCCGATCGTCAGGATATGGAGAAG
>JAFGSN010000212.1 GCA_016934575.1 Vicinamibacteria bacterium | reverse complement strand
GCGGCTTCCCTCCCTACGCATATGCGACGTATCTCTCGAAATGGGCCGAGACGCGCAGACCGTTGAAGCCGCTCGTGGCCGACGGTATGCCCGACGTCCGCATCCCGCCCGCCTGGAAGCTGCCGGACACACACGGCCGGGACTTCTGGATCACCGGCGCCTCTCAAATCGTCCCGGGATACTCGCGCGCGGTCTCGATACGGGGAGCGAAACCGACGATTGAAGCGTTCGCCGAGCGATACGGCGCCAATCCCGCCTCGGCGCCCGTCTTCGGCTCGCCGGTCAGCGCCGTCAAGCTCGGCGTCAACTTCGTTCAGCGGCTTTGCGATCCGTCCGACCCGATGCGTCTGTACATTCTGGAGAACAGGCTGCCGTTCGTGCTCGTCGGCAATTACAGCTCCGCGGGAAAGATCAAGGATTCCTACAAGACAGTGCAGAAAGCCTTCGGCGATCTCTGGCTCGGCGTCGTCTCCGGAGAGAACTCGTATCTCAACATGCCGTTTTGGCCGGCCGCTCCCGTTGCTGACAGATCGTCATTCAAGTCTTCCCGTCATTCATGGCTCCTGTCGCAGGGACGCGAAGAGTGGCGCCTGAGACTTTCAGAAGATTGGAACACGGACATCGCGGACCCTTTTGGCAAGCTCATCCTGGCCTCCAGCGTCGGAACTCTTCCGCTGGTCCATCGCTTGGGTGAGGCGGGCTGTCAGGTGCTGGCATGCGAAACGGCCGCCGCCATGCCCTATATTCCGCTGCAAGCGGCCTTTGTCCGCGGCGCGGCGCGCCAATACGGCAGAAGATGGCTGTGGTATTTCGGCGCGTCTTTCGGCGACGCCATCCGGACGTTCATCACGGAGCCGCCGTATTTCCTGGAAAGCGACGGCCTGCGCGTGGACGAAAGAAACGACGTAGTGGGACCGAGCCTGGCTCACATCCGACGCACGCTTCTCCATGCATACATGCAGGGCGCTTCATTCTTTCATCCGGAGCAAGGCTACGATCTCTTCGATACATCCGGCGCGTTGAATCCGATGGGATGGCCCTTTGACGAAATGACGCGCCTCGCGGTCCGCCGTCCGGATCGAGGCGTCATTGCCACTCCCGTTGCGATTCTGCTGGATCACGCGCATGGCTGGGACAAATACACCTACAAGGGGATGCGCCTTTTTCAGGAACGTCCGCTCGAACGCTCCGACCGTATGATCAACGAGCTCTTCAACGTCGTTTACTTTCCGTTCCCCAGGAACGAGGGAGATCCCGTGGATGATCTCAACGTGCCCTGGCCGCACGGCTTCTTCGGCGACATCTTTGACGTCCTCGTCACGTCTCCGACTCGTCTCGAAGCGGTGGCGTCCTATAAGCTCGTGTTCTGCGCGGGCGACGTTCGCCTAGACGCCAGGGCCGCCGACACTCTCAAAAAATACGTGGCGGAGGGCGGCGTCCTGGCCATCAACGTCGAGCAGGTTCGTGGATTCTTTGACGAGGATTTCCTGGGAACGTCGCTCGGTCATGAATGGAAGGAGGCCGATACGGTCGAGTGCGTCCGTGACGGCGAAAAACTGGCTGGAACGATTTTCAAGTATCTCACCGTGAAACCAGTGACCGCGGACGTGATCGCGCGCGCCGGAAGCGACCCGTTGGCGCTCGTCAACCGCTTCGGAAAAGGGCGGGTCGTTCTGACGACGGCCTCGTATCTGATCGGCCTGGACGGCGTCGCCATGCCCTATCTCGCGCACTTGATGCTGGAGCTGACGAGCGGGCTTCTGCCCGTCGAGGTGCGCGGAGACTGCCATCACTCCGTCAACCTCCGCGAAGACGGCATTGTGGTCATGATCGAGAACAACAACGGGATCGTGAAACGATCGCACCAGCCCGCGGTCATGGATGAAAGCCAGGCGTCGGAAGTCACGCTGCGACTCGAGCTCGAGCCCATGAAGACGGAGGAGTGGCTCGGCGAACAGCCGCAATCGTGGGAATACCCGAACGAATGGCTGCTTGACCACACTCGTCCCATCCGAATCGGCTGGCGCAAAACCCTCGCCGGATACGAGACGACCGTCAAGCTCGGCCCCGGGGAGATCCGCATCATCTTCATTCGAACAAAATGAGACGTCGTAATATCAGCAAGATCCTGCGCTTGATCCCGGCGGACATCGGTCTACTGATCGCATTGTCGTCAGGCGTCTGTGAAGCGAAATCTCCCTGGCTCGATCATTGGCGCAAGACCCACGAACCGGAATCATTCACCGGCCGCGTCTGGGTTCGCGTGCGGATCAACGGGCCGCCCGGGCTTCTCTATGCCGTCATCGTGGATAGCGAAACCAATCCTTACACGCCCATGCGCCGGGCGACCGGCACCATCACGGCGAGCGGCCTCCAGCCGAGAGGCTGGACGAACGACAACGACTGGGGCCGGCCTCTGGCCTGGATTCCGCCCGCCGCCGAAAAGGAGTGGTTGAGACCTGGACGCCACTCGGTCTGGGTGGAACTGCCCGCGTCTTCCGCCGCCCAGTGGCATACCGCGTTCTTCATTCGCACCAGAGCCGAGACTCCTTCGCAGCCGCTCCTCGTTCGACTCGAGTTCGCCACCGAGGCCTCGGAACAGGCCATCTTTCATGTCGTGAATGAGCCGACGGATGCGGCGGGGGTCGTGTCGATCCGGATGCCCTCGGAGGGCGGCCTTGCCGGACTCGAGATGCTCGAGAGTTACGGTGAATGGGCGGAACGCCGCGCATCCCTGGCAAAAGCGGCCGCGAATGGTCCGCCGCCGGAGCTGAAACGGATCAGGGTCGGCACCTGGGCGAACCTGTCGAACTATCGCGCCGGCGGCGGTCCTGCGTCGAACCGGACTGCGGATCTGGCTTTTCAAACCTTCGCTCTCCTGGGCGTCAACAGCGTGACGGTCGGCGGCGTCAGCGACACGACGATGGCGGAGATGGCCAAGAAATACCACGTGATCGACACGACGCTCACCGAGTGGACCAGCCTGGCCTCGTGCGCCAAGCAAGACGACGCGAGCACGCTCGATGAGCGCTGGCGACGCGTGTTCGACGACCACTACGCCCGACGGTCGGAAGAGGCGAGAAGAGATCGACCTTTCGCCTTCTCGCTCGCGACGCACATCAATCTCGGAGACGAGATCCATTCGGCCACAACCGCGCGCGCGATTCAAGAATCGCCTCCGCTCCTCGCTTTCTTTCGTGACTGGCTCGCCGGCGAAGGACTGAATCCGTCGATATTCGGCGCCGCGAGCTGGCAGGAAGTGCGCCCCATCGACGATCGTTCGCAAGCGCAGCTCGTCCAAGGCACGATCGCGGGCGCGCGTCTTTTCTACCATACGCGCCGGTTCATCGATCATTACACCGCTATCTACTACCGCGCCGCCGTCGAGGCCGTCCGGCGGCACTTCCCGAACGGCAGGTTGATCACGGTGAATTATCAGGCCGGCCCGATGCAGTTCGGGTTCGTCGGCAACAACAACGACACCGACAAGGGCATGCTCGACATTTTTCACTACGGCCGCGAACGCTCCCTGCAAGGCGTGATGCTCGAGGATTGGACGCCGTCCAACGACTGGTGCGTCGGCCGCATCGGCCTGGGCGTCGAGATGATGCGAGCCGCCGCCAGAAAGCATCGACTTCCCCTTGCCGTATATCTGGTGGGCCGCGGAGTCCGCGCCCGATTTCAGTCCTATCTCATGCATGGAGTCCGGGAGATCGGCCTCTACCTTTACGGCCCCGTCAGCAACATCGGCCCCGCATGGGGCGACGATCCCGATACGCTGGCCGAAGTCGCGGATCTCACGAGACAGATCAAGCGGGTGGAGGATCTGCTTGCGCATGGAGTCGTTCGCCCTTCGCGGGCCGCCCTGCTCGTCGCGACGACGTCGGACATCATGCAACGCCAGGGGCTTTACTTCTGTCCCGAGCGCCAGAACATCCACATGGCTCTCAAGCACGGTTATCTGCCGGTCGAAGTCGTCTTCGAGCAAGAGATCGCCGGAGACGACGCTCTGGATCGATACGCGGTTTTATACGTGACTGATCCGCAAGTCCGGTTGGAAGTGCAGAAAAAGATCGCCGCATGGGTGATGAGAGGCGGACGTCTCTTCGTCGGCGTCGGCGGGGCCTGCTGGGATGAGCACAGTCAAGCATGCCGTGTCCTGGATCCGGTCCTCGGCGTCAAGGGTCGCGTCGCGCTCGTTCAGACCGGCGGACTCCAGCTCGTCACGCCCTCGTACAGCAGCGCCGTTCGGAAGTACGATTATCGACAACTCGAGACATTGCGCATCTCCCGAGATTTTTTGGGAGAAGAAATCCGGATTCCCGCCTGGGGCATGACGCTCAAGTGCGCGCCGGACACAGCTCGGGTGCTGGGAGTCTATTCGGACGATTCTCCGGCGCTGTTAATGAACGCATATGGCCAGGGCGAAGCCATGCTTGTCGGCGCTCTTCTCGGCGAGGCTTACATGGGCCGGCGCTATCCAGCGGGAGAAAGCCGCCTTTCGGATGTCAAGAACGGAAAGGACGTCCTACGCGTGGCTCTCGCGATGGCTGAGCGGGCCGGCCTGTCGAAGCCCGCCGAGCTTTCGATCCCCGGAATCTACACGTCCGTCATGGACAGCGAAGGCGCCGCGCTTCTATTCCTGAACAACGTCACGGGCGAGGCGATTCCGAGCATCTCGGCGCGCCTCGCCGGATATTCGAAAGCCGTTTCCGTGGAGTCTCTGTCGCAGGGGAGACGCGCCGCGCGAATAGAGGACGGCGCGCTGCAGTTCGATCTGCCGCTCGAGCACACGGACATCGTCGTCATTCGTCCTTGACCGCCAGCCCCATCGAGCACGAACGCGTGCCATGACGTCGTGATCCGCAATGCGTCGTTATTGACACGCATGCCGCGATCTCATCTTTCACCGGGACGATTGCACCGCGCCTGACCTCCATCCACTTCCTGGGCAGAGTCGATGGATTCAGATCCAAAATGAACAACGCCGGGACGGCCGACGACTTCCACGCTCGTTCACCGGACGAAGACCGGCGATTACCGGCTCAGCCAATCCTCGCCAAATAATAGCCGACCGCGCGCCATGCGCCCCATGCGAAAAATCCGGTCGCTCCGGCCAGAGCCGCCCATCGCGTTATCCCACGTCCTCTCGAAAGCCGCCCGAGCCCCAGAGCGATCAACACCGACGATGGCGCGGCCAGCAACTCGACCTCCTTGACATCCTGAAAAACAGCGGGCAGAGCAAAGCGCAGCCAGGCCAAAAGACCGCTCGCCACGAGCGCCGCGGCCGTCACGCGCCGCGCAGGCCGGGAGGCGCGCCGTAGATCGAGCAGGCCGACGAGCGCCAGAAGCGGCGCCAGCGCGCCGTAAAAGATCCGCAGCCGTATGGCGGCGCACGTCAGCGCGCTTGCCTGTCGCGGAGCAAAGCCCGGATCCGGAGAGGCGGCCGCATCTCCGATATTTGGCAGGATCTCGCGCCACAGCGCCGGCAGGAAATAATGATACTGGATCGTGATAATGAGCACGGTCATGACAAAATAGACCACGCCCAGCCATAACGCTCTCCGACGCGATCCGGCGGCGATCTCGAGAGGCAGAAGGCAAGCGATGATCATGCCGACGTTCATGAGCGACCCGGTATAAGCGATCTGGCACATGGCGGCCGCCAGGCCGGTGAACGTCGCTTCTCGCCAGGAACAAACACGATCGAGACGCGTGATGAGCCGCCAGAGCAGGGCGATCTCGAGCATCTGTCCGAGGAGCGATGGATAAAGAGCCAGCGACAGCCGTGAAGCGGTCACCGGAAGAAAAACGAAGACGCACTGGGCCAGGACCGCCTGTCTCCGGCCGGCGCCCATCCGAAAAGCCAGTGCGTTCACGAGGAGGATCGACATGGCGACGCACAAGACAGCCGTGACCTTGATCGCTCCGATTTCGCCGAGCGCCGGCGCCCACGGCCAGGCGAGAACGTGGAATGCGGATGAGTAAGGGAACCCGACGCGACGACCGTCGATGAAACGCGTCCACGTCCGGTTTCTCCGTTGAAACGGCGTTGGATCGATCGCCAGTGACGGCTCGCTTCGGATGGCCTTGAGAAAACGAGCGTGGGTGTCGACGTCCGGATAGTGAAAGCGAGGATACGAAAGCGCGGAGGCCGCCAGCACGACGAACGACACCGGGACCAGGAGCATCCGCGGATCGATAGGCGTGTCCTTACGCCCCAGCGCGGCGAAACGCCATGCTCCGACGAGGCATACGGCGGCGGCGAACGCTCGCGGGCCCGCGATCCCGCACATCGTGAGACCGCCGAGCGGATCCGCGCGAACGAGGAAGCTGCATCCGGCGAGAAGCAGCGGACTTCCGTACAGCAACGGCGCGCCGCGCCCGATCGTCGCCGCGAGCAGACCGGGCACGGCGATGATCAGCAACGCCATGGCAAAGAGCTCCCGTACACGCGGCCGGATCGATCGCGCCTCCCTGATCTCGATCCAATCGAGAGCGATCCCGGGACGAAAGGAGCCTTCGCACGACGAATGGAAATGAATCGCGAAGCGCTTGCTCTCCGAATCGATCGGGATCTCGCGCTCGCGCCAGCCGGACCGTCCCTGGATCCACGAGTCCGAACGCGCGCCCACGTGAACCGCGACTTGCGCCGTCGCATCCGTGAATCGCGCGAAGCGGAGGTTCAGTTTCGGCTTTCCCTGAACCCGGGCAACTGGCAGGTCGATCCGGGCGTACTTCCCTGTCCAACGGTACGTGGTCTTGCCACGGCGCTCATGGGCCTCCCAACCGCCCGGAAAGCCGCCGGCATGGGCTTCGTCGCCGGCGCCCAAATCGACCCGTAGTATTCCACCGGGCGGATTCAGCGCCTCGTGCATCGAAACGACGGCGCCGATCCACAGGAGCGAAATCGCTAAAGCTCTCCAGTTTCGCGCCATGTCATGAAAGAACGATGATCAAGACCGTCAGAATCATCAACACGAGAAACGGCCACAAAATCCTTCGCGCCAGCGATTTTCCTCCGATCCCGAGCACGAGTGAAAGTTTCAGGACCAGGTTCGACGACGTGGCCAGAAGACATATCACCGCCGCCGTATCGAGGGAGACGAGATCATGACGGCGAATATTGGCGGTCGCCACGACGACGGAATCGACGTCGATCAATCCGCCCAAGAGTCCGGTCATCCAGAGACCGCGCGGACCGATCGTATTCTCGGCGAAGCGAACGGCAAGCAGAATCGCCATGAACAACAAAGCCAGCGCCAGCGCCTGTCCCAGCTCGACCGGATTGCCCAGACGCATCTCCGTGGCATGCGTATCATGGTTCGTCCGTCGAATCTGCGCATATCCCATGACCAGCCCGGCCAGAAAGAGGAATGCGAACGCGGGCATCAACTTCATCGCCAACGCCCGGTCGAACATGGAAAGGACGACGAAGCTCCGGGGATAAACAACGGCGGATGCCAGAACAATTCCGGCGGCCAGCGGCCGTATCTGATGCGCCAGCAATCGGGCCTTGCCCGAGAAAGAGAGCGTGACGGCCGTCGAGGAGGCCAGTCCTCCCAGTAACCCGGCGAGAGACCAGCCGGCGTGTCCGCCGACGACACGTACGAGAACGTAGCCGATCAGGCTCACGGCGGTAAGCGCCACGACCACGATTCCGATCTGCCGTGGAACGAGCGCGCCGTACGGCCCGATCGGCGTTGTCGGAAGCAACGGCGCCAGGATCACCGCCACGATGCCGAACTTGAGAATCGCGACGATCTCGTCTTGCGTGATTGCCCCGGCGATGCGATGTAAACGCGCCTTGAGTGTCAAGAGCAACGTCACGATCACCGCCAGCGACGCGGCCAACAAAGCCTCGTTCCAGGCGACGACGGCGCCGAGAAGCGGAGCCAAGATCGCCGTCGTCTCCGTCGTGGCGCCCGTGTGACGAGCTCCTCCACGGAGATAGGACATGACGGCCAGGCCGGCCACGCCGAGGACGACGACCGGCAGAACCCAGACAAAACCATGCGCGCCGCCGAGAGTCGCCACGTATCCCAGAATCACAAGCAGGGGGAACGTGCGAACGCCCGCGAACAGACGCTCGTCGTCATCTCGCTGCGAATGCTCGCGCTCGAGACCGAGCAACAGCCCGATGAAAACCGACACGATCGCGCCGCCGAGAGGCGTTTCCACCATTACCTATCATCCCAGCGCGGATTCTCCCGCGCCCCCAACCGTCACAATCGTATCTCTGAACGTCGGCATCGTGCCAGGCAGCCTGTGCCGAGTAAGCTGACAGATAGACTCCTTCGTCTGGGTCGCATTCCGCCGATGACTAGGCAGACGAGGCGGACGTCGAAAGCTTGCGGCACTCGTCCGTCTTCGCTATACTTTTTCGGTCTGCCGTGGCCCGCTAGCTCAATTGGTAGAGCAAGAGACTCTTAATCTCTGGGTTCGGGGTTCGATTCCCTGGCGGGTCACCAACTTACAAGGACATCAGAGATCAGCGGGAACCCCCTGGGAACTCCCAGGAGTCATTTCGGGCACTTTTCAACAGGTCGAAGGATCCGCCGAATACGCTGCCCTGTGGAGTGTGGCAATTTTGACACACACTCATGGGTGTCCTGCTTCCATGGGGTCAGATCTGCTACACTGATTTCGTCCGGCGCGACGCCGGCCGGGACGGGGTGGACGCTGCGGCCCGGCATCAGCTCCACCGGTCGCGAACACGGACCTTCAGCTTGGGAGCGGCCCCGCCCCAACGCTGCGGACCCAGGGGACGCTCGTTCTGCTGTTCGTGACTGGTATCAGCGACCGAGCGGAAAGGGCGACAGGCCCCGCCAGTGGCCTCGAAGCCGTGAGTGTTCTTCGTGCGCCTGCCACGTGACTGACGTCTCCTGGCCATGCTAGCCTTGTGTTATGGCGCTGCATCTCAAAGTCCGATTCCTTCGCGAAACTGACGGCCGCTGGATCGCCGACGTGCCGCGGATTCCCGGCATCAGCGCATACGGCGCCACGCGAAGCGAAGCCTATGCCGCGGTTCAGAAGCTCGCGCTGGAAGTCATCGCCGACCGCATCGATCGGGGCGAGGATGTTCGCACGGGCCGGCCACGCAAACGCGCCAAAGTCGCCACGCTCTCTCCGCTGCAACTGGAGATAACCCCACTTCGTGCCGTGGCGCGCTAGCAAGGCTTCGCGTATCCTGGCCGCCCTCCAGCGCATTGGCTGGCGGGTCAAACGCCAACGCGGCTCTCATCGCATCCTGGAACGCGAAGGATGGCCGGACTACGTTTTCGCATTCCATGACGGAGACGAGATAGGGCCGGTACGCCTGGCAATGCTGGGAAAAGCAACGGGGCTCAGGCCGGACGATCTGTGAAGCTTACCCCTGGCGTCACTCCTCGCGCGCGTGAGAGCTGCGCCCCGTACTCAGAATTGAGTACGGTCTCGTAGTCGAGTCACTCCTCGCGCGCGCGTGAGAGCTGCGCCTGAGGTTATTCTCAATTCTGAGAATAACCCCCAAGGTCACTCCTCGCGCGCGCGTGAGAGCTAGGGGGTATCTCAATGAGATTACCCCTGGAGGCGGTCACTCCTCGCGCGCGCGTGAGAGCTGAACGCCGAGGTCAGCCCCTTTCCCGCGCAGTGCCCGCGCATGCTTAGGGTATAGCCAGGAGCGACACCCTTGGCGGGCCGCAGGGGATGACGACGCCGGAGCGCACCAGGCACAGTGCCAAAGCAGACCGCGCTTCACTCGTCCACGCATCTCTCTTGCCTCGGACGACGACGCGCTAATTGCCGGAGCGCGGCCATCACGGCTTGCTCGGTCGCCCAACGTGGGGCGCCGGTCGTGAGGCTCATTACGCTTCCCACGATTGAATTGCCGACTGGCGCGCCTTTCTTCGCGTCGGCCAGGTAGGCCGGATCGCTCCGGAGTAACTCCACGGCATGCGATACGAGATCCATGGTCCCCTCCTGTGTTTGGTTGTTTTCGGTGATTCGGTGACGACGACCTAATCGCTCACTGACTCAGCGACGTCCTTGAGATCCTCCGGCAGATCCTCATCCATCAAGAGCAGCCAGCGCGCCGCCTCCTGCGGGCTCACCCATTCGACGTGAGGTAACGAGCCTTGCCACTGACTCCAGCATTCAAGGTAGTAGCGGCCACGACGGGACCGATAGAGCCGCTGGTGATCCCACTGAGAGCCGGTCGCCCGTGAGATGTGATTGTTGCCGTTCCAGTCCGTCTCCTCTTCCCACGACGCGGACGCATTTTTCGTGTCGACGATTGTTCCTTCGATTTTGTAGCGTGCCATTTTCCAACCCCTCCTGCGCGCTTGGCGCATTCGTGCGAGCTGGCGCTCGCGGTCAGTCTTGACGTCTCAGCGCCCGCCTGATCTCGGCTAGGTGACGCTCGATCTTCCACAACAGCGCCAGGACGGCGCCGAGCAGTAGGCCGAGAACCAGGAGCGTCATGGCGAGATATTACTACCGTGGTTGTAATTTTCCAAGAACTATTTTGAGAGGATGTGCGGCGAGTCTATTTCCTCGCCAGGGCGCGTCGCTTTCGGTAGGTCCTTGCCGACTTGTCGAAGGCGCGGGCCTTGCAGCGTGCGCAGCTTGTCGGAGCCTCCGACTTCTGACTCTCCCACTGATACCCGCAGCGCTCGCATTTGCAGACCCACACCATGACCGTCCGGCGTTCTCGTCGGATCGTCAATCCTGTCCCCGTTGTAGGTACGCGTCGAATCACGGTCATGAGTCTATCCCACGCGCCTCTTGTCCGGCATCTGGAGCTGCTCGTCAATCCGCCGGATGCGCTTCGAAAGCTCCTCGCTCCTCTCGACCGCCGCGTCAAGCCTCTCGATTTCGGCGCGCAGCGCTTCACGTTCCTCGGCCAGTGCCATGCGCTTCGCCACGAGCCAATCACGCCGGGAATCGTCTGCCTGGCCGGCAGACGCGCAAGCAGGCGTCTTTCTCACGCCGCGTCTCTCCTCTCGTGTCCTAGGGGAAGGCGCGCCGTCCACGGAGCGCGCTCGAGCAGCGCCTTGATCCTGGCCACTTCGGCGTCGCCCGGATAGCTGGGCGTGGGTTCGTCGTCGTCCGAGCCGGGCTCCCTTGGAGTGCCGTCCGGATTCCTGGGCGTGTCGCCTGGGTTGCCGCTCACGTTCTCGACCCCCGTATCTGCTTCGAAGGGGACATCACCGGACGCCGTGTCCCCTGACTCTCCAGGACTGTCACCGAACATCTCCCCGACCGTGTCCGGACTGGGCATTGGCGCGGGTTCCGTCAGTCCGGACACTTCGTCCGCTTCTACGAGGTTCGTGGGGATGTCCGGAGTGATGACGCCCGCATTTGACGCCAGTCCGGACGCCGCCCGCACGTACGGTCCCCACGCGACCCGGGCAGGGTATCCGCGACGCATGGCCGGCACTCCGAGCCGATCCGCCGCCCGGCGTAGCCGTCGCCATCGGCTGTCCGCTTTACCTTTGCCCAACAGCCCCGCGGCATCGGCTCGCGAGAAGACCTCGGACGCCAGAACCGGAGACGCCGTCATCTCGGAAACCAGCACATCAAGCGCGTCACGCTTGCTCATGGGACATCTTCCCCCTCAATCCCTCGATCACGGCCAAGACGTCGTCCTTGCCGGACGGCAGGCCGCGCTTCCGAAGGTGAAACCGCGTCAAACCACGCAGGTATAGCTCGGACTCTCGTGATGCCAGGAACTTGGCCGCCGCGTCCGCCTCTCTGCCGTAAAGGCGCCGCAGCTCGTCGCCAGGGGTATCGACTTGAAATCGATGCCCTTCATCCTGAACCCTTGGATCAAGGGTTCTGCCCGATACAGGGGTGTCGGAAATGGTGACACCCTTTTCTGGGGTATTCGTCGGGCGAACATCCTTCCCGGCCGCGTCCGGCTGGACCTCGGCCGGAGAGCCTTCGGCCTTCAGCTCTTCACTCGGCTCCGTCACCCCGTCCTGCCGTACCTCTTTAGCGGAAACGCTTGATTCCGGCCGAATCGACGCATCCTCGGCCACGCGTACCTCTTCAGGCATCTCCCAGAACCAACGCGGATCGCCTCCGAACCGGCCGCCGTGCTTCGCGCTCTTGATTCCGAGCCGGACCCGGGCCTTCCTGACGGTCTCCCACCCCAGGCCCGCAGCCGTGGCGTAGGCCATGATGTCCGAGACTGGCACAGGGCCATGTCCCAGAAGTCCCCGGAGAAGCAGCCCGGCCTCGTCACGCCGCCTTGTCGTCGCCCTGTTCATGTGCGCTCCCGCGTCCTAATTTCGACGATCGCCCCCCTGGGGTAGCCTTGGGGTCGTCCTGGGCCGCGATCGTCGATTCCTGCGGCGGTTTGTCGATCTGTACGCCGCGAAACGCGGTCTTCGCGCCGATGGCTCGAGCACGCTCGGGGGCCAACATCCGTCGATGCCGGGGATGGAGCACTCCCGCAACCTGGTCGAGCAACCTCACCGGGAAGCGAACCGTGGATTCCCCATCGCCCACCTGATGCGACATCACGCCCGCGATCGCGAGCAACTCGTTCCGCACGTTCTTGACATCCGTGAACGCCGCCAACTCGTCGCCGCCGTACGGGTAGACCGTCCCGCGCCGGCAAACCAGCTCGACGTACCATCGGCCATCGCCGCGGACCTCCGGATTCTTCTCCGCCTTGTAACTCGCCTCGTATCGCCAGCGCCACCGCCTGGCCTTGGCGATCTCTCGAAGGTCCACGCATTCGTTCAGCACGACGGCGCCCCCTCGATTTCGCGCTCGAGAGCATGCGGTCTGATGCTGACGCCCTCGATGGCGCAGGACGCGTCCAGAACGCCGGCCTGCTCCAGCGCCCACGCCTCGAAGGCGTCGACGTGGGCGTTCCACTCCTGACGTCGTCGCGTCAGCTCTTCGCCTTCCCTGGTGAGCGTGTCTTTGAGCGCCTCAAGCGCGTCGTGTTCGGCCCACAGCTCATCCGCCGTGCTCGATGCGCGTGCGTCGACGCGGTTGACAACATCAGCACACAAACGAGTGACGTCGTGAGTCCAACGTCTGACGCGTTCCGTGAATTCGTCGCATCGTTTCCCGAGCGCGGCCTCGTCTCGCTTGACCGCTTCAATCTCGGCGATCAACTCCGCCTTCCGCGACAGAACTTCGACCATGTACGCCCTGGCCTCGCCCATCAGGTTCGTGTTCATCGTTGCCGCCTTCCCTTTCCGCATGTCGTCCGACTGTTCTCTCAAGCCGCCGCTCCTCCGGAGCGCATCGTCGCGTCCTCTAGGCGCCACGCGGCCTTGCCGGCCACGTAGGCCGATATGGCGTCGCTCGCCTCGCCTTTGGTCATGCCGTCCTTCCACCGTCGCCACTTGACGAGCGTCGCCCGCTGCTTCTCACTGGCAGGCCCACGCCTCCAAGGCGCATCACGTCGAGACAGGATCTCGGCTTTGAACTGGCGCGCAACGTCCTCAGCGTAACCCTGCGCATACGGGAGCGAGAGTCCGGTCATGAGCTTCTCGACGGCGCGCTCTCGCGTCGCTCGCACGACGTCCCACCTTTCGCCCTGCGGAACTAGGAAGAGCGTCCCTTTTTCGCCCAACGTCAAGGCGTAGCTTCCCGACGCTGTCGGAGTCCACAGGAGACGCCGCGTCCGGAACGGATCGACGTCCACGGCAACGCGTCGGCCATCGAGCGCCGCTTGTTCTTCTCGCTCTCCGGCGAGCGCTTCCGTCACGCTCTCGTTGAGCTCAAGGCGACGGTCGGGCACGTCGAAGAGCTTGGCCGCCGTCATCAGGTCGTGACGCCCGGTCACGCCGACCAGGTCGAGTATGAGCATGTCTTCCTTGCCCGGATGGATGCGCGTCCCGCGTCCGACCATCTGGCAGTACAGGCCCTTGGACCGCGTCGGCCGAGCAATGACAATGCAGTCGATTGAAGGCTCGTCGAAGCCCTCGGTCAGGACCGCGCAGTTGGAGACGACGGCCGTCTCGCCGCTCTTGAGCCTTGACAGGATCGCGCGGCGTTCGTCATCTGGCGTCCCGCCGTCGAGCGCTTCGCACGCCACGCCTTGAGCGCGGAACGCCTCGGCCATGGCGTGCGCGACTTCCACCGTCGGCGTGAACACGAGCGCCTTTCTTCCGGCCGCGTGTTCGAGGTAAGCGCCGGCCGCGTGCTTCGGCGCGTCGGCTTTCATGAGCTCGTCCGCGACTTCGTTGATGGCATAGTCGCCAGCGCGCAAGTGAAACCCGAAGTCGGCCTCGAGCTTGATCCGCTTCGCCCGCACGTCGCAGAGATAGCCGGCCTCGATCATCGGCAGGATGCCGGCCTCGTACACGACCGCCTCGAAGACGTCGCCAAGCGATTCACCGTCAGATCTGAACGCCGTCGCCGTAACGCCAAGCGTGAGCGGGCCGTCGGCCTCGAACGAGCGGACGCCGTCGAGCACGCGACGGTAGCTGTCGGCCGTGGAATGGTGCCCCTCGTCTATGACCACCGTCTCGAATCCGCCGGCATCGATGAGACGCTCAAGTCTCGACGGCCGTGAAACCGTCTGCACACTCGCGACGACGACGTCGGCGTTGACGTCGTTCTGTTCGGCCTTGATGACACCCGGGCGCGCCTCCGGCCAGACATCGCGCACCTTCGCCGCGGCCTGCGATATCAGCTCGTCTCGATGCGCAAGGATGAGAGAACGGCCGCCACGACGTCGGAGCAGCTCGGTAAAGGCAACCGTCTTGCCGGTACCTGTCGGCAGGGAGACCAGCACGCGCCGGAGCCCTCGCTCATGCGCCGCGAGAACGGCATCAACCGCTTCGTGCTGGTAGGGGCGTAGCTGAATCATCGCGATGCGCTCTCCTCGATGAGATACAGACTCGGCGTGTACTTCACCGGCAAATCGAAGCACGAGCCGTTGCGCATCTTCGACGCGCAGAATCGCGCGTCCTTCACGTAGCGGTCGCCGTCTTCGTCCGGCGTGCTCCACTCCACGACGAACAGCAACACCGTGTGCGCCTTGTGCTCGAGCAGCGCTGTCTCGCGGAATACGTAGCTCGTTGGCGACGAACGCTCCTTGACCACGTTGACCTGGCTCGCAACGAGAACGGCACAATCCAGACGGCGCGCCAGCTCTATCGATTTCGTCGCGATGCTGCCGACGGAGAGGTATCGCGGCGTTTTCGGATCGATCGGCGCGACTTGCTGCGCGTAGTCGATCAGCACGAGACTGAGCCCGCCGTTCTGTTTATGCAGATCGCTCGCCGCCTGGTCGACGTCTTCCATGGTCGCGTCGGGCTTGTCCAAGATCGCTATCGGCAAGCACTCATCCCCGATCGCGTTCGCGGCTGATTCATGTCTCGTCTTCGCGTCGGTTCTGTCGCCGGCGCCCCACGGCGCTCGCGCGTACTTCCTGGTGCGCGATCGCCGGATGATTTCCCGCTCGGCCAGTTCGCCGGCGCTCATCTCCGGCGACACGAGTAGGACCGGGCCGCGTTGCGCCGCCGAGATCGCGATCTGCGAGACGATCGTGGTCTTGCCGTTTCCCGTCGGAGCGCCGAGGAGCAGCAGTTGCCCACGCTGAAGCCCTCCGCCGAGACGACAATCGAGAGACGCAAGCCCGGAAGGTATCGCCCGCGAGAAATCGCCTTTGTGGAATCTTTCAAGATTCGCAACGGCGTCAGGCACCGCGTCGTGGAGCATGCGGAGTCCCGTGATCGGAGTCCATCTGGCCGCCGCCTTGATGATCGCGTCCAGCTCGTCCTTGACGCGACCCGCGGCGACCCAGTCCGTGACGTCTTTCACGGGCAGCTCGACGATCTTGACCGGGACGTTGCGCGCGTGGAGCGACCGCGCGACGGCCTCCGCATGCTTTCTCCCCGGCTCGTCACGATGCGGCAGGACGACGACTCCGCGACAACCTGAGAGTGACGCCGTGTATTCGGGCCGCCACTTGCCGGCGCCGCCCGCGTTGGTCGTCGCGACGTAGCCGAGCTTCTCGACCGTGAGCGCGTCTTTCTCGCCCTCGCACACGACGACCATGCCGCCCTTCTTCGCGGTCTCGATGACAGTCGGCAAACGGAAGAGCACACGTCGGACGCGTTCAAGATTCCAAGTCCATCCGTTACCGTCCGGTCGTCGCTGTCTGAAGTTTTTCGGAGCGTACCGGACGACCTGATAGAGCGGCTCGCCCCGTTCGTCGACGTAGTCGTACGTGTCGACGATTTCACCGAGCGACGATTTCGGCTCGCGTGCCGGCATCAAGTCGGCCATCGTGAGACCGAGCGCCTTGATGATCGCCAACGTCTCGCAACCGGCGAAGCACTTCAGCAGAATTCGTCCGTCTCCGCCGATGCCGACGCTCAGTGATGCGCGTTGATCGTCGTGCGCCGGACACTTCGCCGTTGCCTTGTCGTCGCCCGTTCTGTGGACGCCTTCGAGCCGCGAGAGGAAGCCGTCATATCGCATTAGTCTTCCTCCGCGAACGTCGCGCCCAGCGCTTGCAGCGTCTCAACGACGCCGACCTTTTCCGCAACCTCCCGGAGACGCGGCGTGATTACGGCGCGGTCCGCATTCTGGAGCGCGTCGCCGATCCAGTTCTTGGTTGGACGCCGTATGCCGTCGCGCTCGTATGAGCCTGATCCGTCGCGCAGCAACCACCCGACCTGGACCCTGCGGCGGATGCCCACATCGAGATCGCCAGAGTGAGTCAGTATCGGCACGCACACGAGCGACTCCGGCGCATGGCCCTCCTCGACCCGACGCGCAAACATTCGCGCCAAATCGGCCGTCAGAGTCACGCGACGTTTGAAGGTGCCGTTGTAGGCATCGACGAACCGCTGGGCCGCCGCTTCGAGATTCGGATCCATGTCCCGGGCCGCGCGTCCCGCACCCCGGGTCCCGCGCGCGCGCGCGAGCCGTTTGTGGTCTCTCGCAGAACGGCGGATTTCCGTAAGGGTGTGTGAGAGAGATTCGTTCATCGCGGAAGGGGATCCGTTGCCGTTCGACGTTGACGGTGATTCACCCCCTTTGGGGGGTAGGGGGGAACGGAGAGCTTCAGGAGAGCTTATAGGAGAGCTTTGTGTATCACTGTGAGACCTCTTGGACGTACTGATTGATACCTCTTGGCGCTCACAGTGATAACTCTTGGTAGATTGAGCGGTATCACCGTGAGACCTCTTGCATGCTCTAGCGGTATCACCGTGAGACCTCTTGAGGATCGAACCGAGCCGGAGAATGTCGGGATGATCGCGACCACGACGCTCGCGCGCGAGCCATCCGTCATTAACGAGCGCCTTGACGGCCCGCTGGAGGCTTGCGCGCGACAATCCGGACGAGACCGCCAACGTCCTGAGACTTGCGGTGCATGCGCCGTCGTCGTGGCCGATTCGGTCCGCGACGATAACCAGGGTGAGCCGGTCCCTCGCCGTAAGCGTCGACTCCGACCGCAGAACATCGAGCACCGTGATGACGGCACTACGTCGTGGCCTCACTGTCGCACCGCCCGCGCCACGTCGTCGACGTCGTCACCCGCCGCCACGACATGGTCGACCGTCGACGACTGCATCGCGTCCCATGGGTCGCCGGGTCGTGGGTCCGTGAAACGTCGCGCGACCGCCACGGCCGCACGCGCCACGGCCACGCACATGCGCGCGACCCATACGCGTACGCGTCGGCGATACCCGTCAACTGTCTGCGGACCTTGTGCACTTATAGGTGTGGTACTATCGGACATCTCGATAGCCTTTCCGCCGCGCCCTTCGCCGGGCCGGCGTGTCTCATGCGGCCGCAGGGTGCTCGGATGTGGAGTGGCGTCGCCGCGCGCGGAGCCACTCATCGAGGTCGCGCCGCGAATAGAGGACTCTTCCGCCGGCGCGGATGTAGGGCGGGCCGTCACCATAGACCCGCTTGTTGGCCAGAGTCTTCGGCCTCATGTGGATGAGTGCTGCCGCCTCTCTCGCACTCAGGTATGTATCGTGTGTGTCTGTCGTCGTCATCGTGGACCCCCTAGGTTCACGATGGGAATGTAAGATCAGGCATCCGCCGGAAAAAGGGGTTCGTGCCGCCTATTTTTCGACGGCGCTGATGTGTGTATGAAAACTCAGTCGGGGAAAGGCTTCAGGCTGGCTACTAAAAAGCGCGCTTCTGTGATGGGGACGCCTAATGCTCGTAGCCGTCGGACAAGTGTGTCGCGCCGGTACGACGGGCGCCCGCGCGGACGCTTCGGACTTCTATGGCGCGTGGTCTCGCGGATCTTGTTCTGGAGATTCACCAGTAATTCGTACAACTCACGGTCTACCGGTGTACGCGTTATCACGTTACCAGATTCCGCCGTCCATTCGGTGCTGATGTTGTACTCCATCGTGCCCAATTTACGCGTGATCGCATCGTCAAGCATGGCAGATGCAGCCGAGTCTTTTTTTTCTTGTTCCCGCCGTGGTCCTGCCTCGCGGACAGCGCGCTCTAACCTCGCCATGAAAATCTCGGTCCCCACAGGACGCAAATCAACGCCGCGACGAGTAAGATCTCGCACGAGTCGATGTACGTGGCGTCGTCTATCGTTGCGCATCAACGAGCCAATAAATGCTGGCGAGCCGACGCGCTCGGGGAGTGCGTTTCCGAATTCTTTTACCGCATCGATCCCCGCGGTACCGTAATCAACGACGACTTTCGGTGAGTGAGCCATGCTCCCCGCCGGAGCCCGCAGGGGTGAACGGCGGCAGGCCGGCGCGGAAACCAGCTCTTCGGGAGCGACCCTATCCGCCGCCCGGAATTGTCGCACGCGGGCCGGCCCTGTCGGGACCGTTTCAACGCGCCTCATCCCCGTCCCAGCTTGACGACGTTGTCGATGCGCTTGACGACGTCGCGATTCAAGGCCGACTCGATCTTCCGCGCCGTCTGGTCCACGACGCCCCGCAGCGGATCCTCGGAGAAGTGCGCGTAACGCTGCGTCGTCGTCGGCTGCGAATGCCCGAGCACGGCGCCCAGGATCGGCAGCGACGCGCCGCCCGCCGCCGCGATTGACGCCCATCCATGGCGGAGGTCGTGAAGCCGGACATCCTCGAGGTCTGCGGCCTTCCTGATGCGTTGCCACGGCTTCTCGAGGTCGGTCAGATGCGTCCCTGGCAACCTGCCGGCGATGACGTAGGGATTACCCGCCAAGCGCGGGAGCACCTTCAGGACCGAGAGAGCCGGCGGCGCGAGCCTGATGTTCTTCGGCGTCCCTTCCTTCGGGAGCGGCACGCGAAGCACGCCCGCCTCAAGGTTTACGTTCTCCCACCTCGCGGTCTTGATCTCGCTCGCTCGCGCGCCAGTGAAGATCAGGAGACGGATAGCGGCGATCGCGAAGGGATCCACGAGCGGCCGCTTTTTCTCGGCGGGTCTCTCAAAGGCCACGAGCGTAGCTCCGAGCCTGGCGAGCTCGGCTTCACTCAGGAAACGCTCACGCCTGTTCTCTCGATACCGCCGAATGCCCTTGCACGGGTTCGAGCCGGGAGAACGCAGGCCCCAGACCTCCGCAAGCGAGAACATTTTCGAGAGCAAGGCGAGCAAGCGGTTCGCGTCGGTCGGCTTGTCCCGTCTCTTGAAGTGCAGAGCGGCGACGTCGGAGCGTTGGACCTTGTCGATCCTGAGACGCGCGATCGGCTCCAGCGTGACCTTCGTCCCCGCCTGACCGGCATGCAGGTCGGTCTTGACTCTCGGCTTCACGTCCGCGATGCCGGAGCGCGTGAGCATGTAACGGTCGCCCTCGACGCTGTTCGGACGTTTGTGTAGTTCAGCGTGCTTCGTGATGTAGGTCTTGGCGAGCCACTCGATCGTGGGCATCTTACGAGCGGCGGCGCGAGCCGCGGCCGGATCGTCGCCGTCAGCAATGCGTCCCTGGAGTCGCTTCGCTTCTTCACGTGCGCTCTCGACGGTCCAGGGTGAGCCGTGCGGGCCGATCGTGAGCTTTCTCGAGCGTCCACTACGTCCCGTGCCGTACTTCAGAATGTAGACCTTCTGACCGCCGCGACAACGAACGCCGAAGCCCGTCACTTCGGAATCCCACAAGCACGCGTCGCGGCCCTCGCGCGAGCGAAGCGCGTCAACTTGCCTCTTCGTGATCTTGGCCCTCATGCGATCCTCCGTGATTCCGCGGGAACCTCCTGGGAACCTCCATAACGGGAATTATAGTGTAACTCAGAGACTAATTGTGAAGTATTTTCCTTGTTTTTGTAGGTTTTCATGACCTCGTGGGAACTCCCAAGAAGGCCGTTTTTGAGACTCTTAATCTCTGGGTTCGGGGTTCGATTCCCTGGCGGGTCACCAAACAAATCAACAACTTGCAGAAGGCGCGGAAGACGAAGGCGGGAGTTTGCTACCATTTTGCTACCATTTGTTATTGCGGCCACTTTTTCCGGCTCCTCAAGGGCGTCGAAACCGTCCCCAAACCGATCCACGGCGTCCGTGTTTTCCATCGGCAGCCACTTGCCGTAGGTGTCCACGGTGAGCGTGATGGATGCGTGCCCAAGCTAGCGCTGAACGTAGGCGGGACTGACGCCCCGCGAAAGCAAGATTGACGCGTGCAGCGAGAAGTGACGCGGCAGTCCCGCCGCCTTCACGACCTTGGCGAACATCTTCCCCACGTTCTTACGCACATTTTTCACTGATCGTCGGCGACCGGATTTTCCACAGCGCCACTGACGTCCGGCTCGATACTCCATATCCGTCGGCGACAAGCTCATCTGGCGACAACCGGGGGCCTGATGAGTATTCGTCAGCGTAAACGTCAGCTCGAACTCTGACTCGTCATCGATCGGCATGTCGTTGAAGCCCAATCTGAGTATCGGATCAACAGCGGGGCTCCTGGCCGTGCCGCGTCGACATCGGCGTCGGGCCCTTGATCCCACCTCCAGAGGCGTCGTCAAACTCGCGTGGCATCCTGATCGCGAGCCTGGTCGAGTGCTTCGCTGACCCAACTCTCCCACTCAGCTTCTGCCGTTCCTGCAGGCGGCTGTGTCCGGCTTCTCTCCAGAAGCGCTATCGCCTCGGGGGATGCAAGATCCACGAGGCCGTCGAGGGCCGCCTTCCACACTTCGGGCGAGCGGTCGGCGAGCGCCGCTTCGAACAGTGGCACCGAAAGGTCGGTGTGCAGATGACGAACGATCACGACTATCTCTGCCCGAAGCGCATCATCCCGTGTGGAAGAGAAACGCTTCTCGAGCTCAGACAGAGCCACGGGCCCGAGCTCCACCAGGCTGTGGAAGGCATGAGCCCAGCCCGAGCTGCTCCATTCAGTCAGGTAGTGGTCGACGAGAGCTTCCAGATCTCGCACTCGTAGAGGCCCCCATGCCCGCCCGGTTGAGGATTTCTTACGTGCCCATGTTATGTTGAGCACGGTTCCAAGCACGTCCACGAGCGCAGAGGGCACCGCTTGTGGCGCCCCAGCGTGGTCTTGTGCGCTACGGCCTCTTTGCGCTCGTGACCGTGAAACTTGCCTTGAGCAGGTCCGCGTCGCGCGAGGACGGGCCGACGAAGACGCCGTAGGTCATGGACTCGATCTCCCAGGCGTGGTGCTCGGAGTTATACCAGGCAAGGTCCTTCACGTGGACCGCCAGCGGCACCGTCTTCGTCTCTCCAGGCGCCAGAGCGACCTTGTCGAACGCACGCAGGAGCTTCACCGGTCGCTCGACCTTCGAGCCCTTGAAGCCGACGTAGAGCTGGACCACTTCCTCGCCCGCCAGCTTCCCGGTGTTGGTGACGTCGACCTTCACCTCGACGCGCCCGTCAGGCGCCACTCTTGGCGTGGCAATGGAGAGGTTCTCATACGCGTAGGTCGTATAGCTCAGGCCGTAGCCGAACGGAAAGGCCGGCTCGCGCGCCTCCTTCTCGAAAAGCGTATAGCCATGGTAGGGACCGTACTTGATCGTGTCGGCGAACTCGTCGAAGAAGGGCATCTGCGACTCGTTCTTCGGCACCGTGAGCGGCAGCTTGCCGCTGGGGTTGACGCCGCCGAAGAGGACACGCGCCAGGGCATGCCCGCCCTCCATGCCGAAGTACCAGGCCATCAAGATGGCGGGCACATCCTCCTTCCACTCCTCCATTGTGAAGACGCTGCCGCCGACCAGCGCCACGACACAGCGCGGATTGGCCTTGGCCGCGGCTTGGATCACCTTCAGATCGCGCTCCTTGAGCGCGAGCGGGAAACGGTCCCCGCCGGCCATGACCCAGGGCTCGTCCTGGAACGGCCGCTTGATGACAATGGGCTTCTTCTGCTCGGGACCGCTCGGCCGCAGCCCCTGCTCGTCGCTGATGTACTCGCCCACCTCGTCGTGTCGTGAGCCCGCGACGACCAGGACAGCGTCGGCCTCTCCGGCCACGCGGCTGACCTCGGCCAGGTCGGATCCGTCCGCATGCGCGACCGCGGCGTCGTCGCCCAGGTAGTCCCGCATGCCCTTCAGGGCGGACGTGCGGTAGGGCGGCGTGACATTGCTGCTGCCGCGGTCCCCGGTGTTCTCCGCATCCGCCAGGTGGCCGACCACGGCGATCTTCTTCGTCTTCGACCGGTCGAGCGGGAGCAACGGGCCGTCGTTCTTGAGCAGGACCATGCCCTTCTCCGCCGCCTCGCGGGCCAGTGCCGTGTGCTCCGGCGCGACCGCCAGCTCCGGCGGGTACTCCTGCGGATCCTCGCGCGTGAGGTAGATCAGCTTGGTCCGCACGATGCGACGCACGCTTTCGTCGATATCGCTCAGTGGAACGGCGTTCCTTTCCACGAGCTTCATGAGGCCGTCCCCGTAGTGCTTGACGGCCGGCATCTCGATGTCCAGACCGGCATGCACGCCTCGCGCGCCGTCGTACACACCCCAGAACCAGTCGGATGTGACGAAGCCCTGGAAGCCCCATTCCTGTTTCAGGATCGTCGTCAGGAGGTAGCGATTCTCTCCGCACCACTCTCCCCGTACCTTGTTGTAGGCGCTCATGAACGAGGCCACGTCGTTCTCGACCACCTTGCGAAAGTGCGGCAGGTAGACCTCGCGCAGCGTGCGCTCGTCGATCTCGACACTATTCTTGAAGCGCGCCGTCTCCATGCTGTTGAGAGCGAAATGTTTGGCGCAGGCCATGACGTTGTGGCGCTGAACGCCCTTGAGGGTAGCCACCGCCATCTCACCCATCAGCCACGGGTCCTCGCCGAAGGTCTCCTCCGCGCGGCCCATCGAGGGGTGGCGCACCAGGTTGATGCACAGGCCGCCCCAGTAGTTGGCGCCCTGGGCGCGGGCCTCCTTGCCGATGGCGTCAGCTACTCGCCGTTCCAGACCCAGGTCCCACGAGGCGGCGCGTGCCATGGCGACTGGGAAGGCCGTGGACTTACCGCAGACGACGCCGCGCGGACCATCGGTGAAGGAGAGCGGCGGGATGCCAAGCCGCTCGTTCCCGCCCGAGTAGACCGGGGCCGCCGTCTGCTTGAGGATCATCGAGAGCATCATCGGCGTAAAGCCCGAGCCCGCCATCTCGTTGAGCTTCTCTTCGAGCGTCATTTTGGAGATCAGATCCAGGGCGGCGCGATCCGCCGCCTCGGCGCTCAGGTTCTTCTCCCACTCGACTCGTGCAGCCGTGATGTCCTGCGGCCGCATCTGAGTGTAGGTCCAGGTGGCGACGAGGCCCACGACGACCACGATCACCGCAAGGATGGTGATGGCGGTGATTTTAAAGATTTTCCAGAGACGCGTGCGCATCGGTCATGCCTCACTTTTGGCTTGTCGCGGCATCATGATTTACAGATCTTCAACTCGTTTCAACTGAGGCACCAAGAAATGCATGATGATCCAGGCGGCAACGTAGGCAACACCACAGAAGATAAACATGAAGCCGTAACCAATATGGATTCTTCCTAATGCCGCATAATGCTTGAGCAAAAGCCCCGCCGACTGTGACACGCAAATGCCGCCGACAGCGCCGGCAAAACCGCCAATCCCGGTAACGGATGCAACCGCCTTTTTGGGAAACATATCAGTTACCGTCGTGAAGATATTCGCCGACCACGCCTGGTGGGCCGCACAGGCCAATCCGATCACCAGAACGGCATACCACGTGTTGAATTGGCCCAACCAACTGGCCGACAGTACTGACAAAGGGACTAGCGCATACATGAACATCGATGTCTTGCGCGCTTTATAAACCGGCATTCCTCCGTCAATAAACCTCTTGGGCAGCCATCCGCCGTACACCGAACCGATGGTAGATATCGTATAAACAACAGCCACGGCCAGCGTCCATGTTATTACGCCCGGCATATCGGACAATGTTCCGCCAAATCCAGGATTCAGCGCCTTGAAAGCCGCGGCCTTTCTTTCATTTTCGCCATTCAAAAAAGCAGGCAGCCAGAAAAGATAGAACCACCATACGCCATCGGTTAAAAACTTTCCAAAAAAGAACGACCATGTTTGGCGAAAATTCAACAGTCTAAACCAGGATATCCTCTCTCCCTTGCTTTTCTTCTCTTCCGCCTGTTCATCGAGATCACTGTGTATATATTCATATTCCGCCTGAGACAAAACACCAGCCTTGAGTTTCTGTTCTGGTGATGCATATATCCGGAACCAGAAAAAAAGCCAGATCAGGCCGATGGCTCCCACGAAAATAAAGGCCGCTTGCCAGCCCCATTTCTCCGCCATCCAGGGCACAAACAGTGGCGTTACTATCGCGCCTACATTTGCTCCCGAATTATAAATTCCTGTCGCATACGCTCTTTCTTTTTTCGGAAACCATTCCGCCATGGTCTTATTGGCAGCCGGGAAGTTTCCGGCTTCGGTGAATCCCAATGCCGCGCGCCAGACGCCAAATGTAAAAGTATTGAACGCCATGGCATGACCAATGGCCGCGACACTCCACCCCAGAAGTGAAAAAGCATAACCCTTTCTAGTGCCTATCCAGTCTATAAATCTTCCGGCGAGTATCATTCCTATTGCATAAAATATCTGGAAACTCATGACAACCCATGAATAATACAACTCGCGACTGGCCACATCGGCCCCAAAAACTCCGGCTTTGTCCAGGATCGGCCTCAGCAGTCCCAACACATTCCGATCAAAATAGTTCACCGTGGTTGCGAAAAAAACCAGCGCACATATGGTCCACCGGTATTTGCCGATCTGCTGTGGGATTGTTGTCATATGTTTAACCTGCAGTACTTTCCTTACGCCGTCCGCGCGGCGAGCTGGATCATCCCAGATTTGGAAACGGCCCAATCATCCATGACGAACACGCTCATGACCGATTCGATGGCCATTGGAACCACGCCTCGGGCATGCTCGACATATCGTTCTGGTTTTTCTTTCACGGACGTAGACTACTCCATCGGACGGGATGCCTTCAAGCGGTTTTCGCGCTCTCATGCCTCCGCGCTTTTCCGCGATTGAGGCGACGCTCGGCCGTTCCATCTCATCGAGACCGCGGCGAACGTGCTCGACAATCACCGCCGACTGCGCCATGCCAAACGGCATTTCGCGGTATTTGATAACACGCCGCACAGGAAACGGGGCATCTTCACGATAACATGACGGCGCCGGCACGCGTCCGAGGGATCTCCTCTATTCCGCATGCGGGTGCGTTTCAGGCACGCCAAGAAGCTCGGAGCCGACGAAGAAGTCGTCACGATCCAGCCCAAAAACGCGCATATACCCCTGGCTCTCGAGCAACCGCCGGATGAGCCCCCGCTTCGGTTCCTCCCAGTTGTGTTCTATGGTAAACGCCCCCACCTTGTGGTTTCCGAGCGAGAGGCCCCTCAATGCCTCCAACTCCGCCCCCTCGATGTCGATATTCATGTAATGAATGTACTTGGGTGCGTTCGCCCTCGACAAGATCTCATCCAATGTTGTCGTCACCAGCTCGACGGAGCCGGCCTTCCTGTGCGCATCCCAGTCCTTCGTGCTCTTGAAGAGCGACTCGATTCCTCCCATGAACCCGGAGGCCCGAAAAGTCACCTTGTGTCCCGGCTCGCTGTAGACGACGTCCTTGAAAACACTTGCGGTTCTGCTCGCCATGTTCGTGGGGAATGGATCGACGCAGATCCCCTTCCATCCCATGTCATCGAGTGCCTTTGTGTTCGACTGGATCACTCCATCGCCCGCACCCACATCGACGTAGAAGCCGTCTCTGACGCCGGGAAAGACCTCCTCGGCGATCCATTGGTCCTGGCCGCAGCAGGAATGGTACCGGATCAGGGCCTTCCGCAACGAGACGACGTCCCTTTTAGCTCGCTGTGGCTCACGGGATGACGCGCCGATGCCCAGGTAGTAGAGCATCAAAGAACGCTCCCACGCTCGGCCGATTTTGAACGCACCGTATCCCACGGCGACCAGGCTGGCAGTAAACGCAATCATCAGGGCGATGACAGCGGCGCGTTTTTTCATGTTCGCTCTTTCCATGATGCGAGTCGTTTACGTTCCGTCTCGGTATCAACCGAAGATTGGCGTTGATTCCAGGCGTCCGTCCTACGAATAGTACCGCGTCTCACGGACGACACGCCAGCCGCTCTTTGGCGATTCGAGCGCCATTTGGCTTTTCGTCTCCGCCCGGAACGCTGCCGGCGCCTGGCGTTTGCGTTACCACAGGGATGCTTGCGCGCCGGACCGCCGTTTCCGGCGCCGCCCTTCGCCCGTAACAAGCATGTTAGACGATTGACGCTCTTCAGCGTGAGAGAGTAGTCTATGCGCTGTCGCGGATTGAAAAGTCAGACGACATTCATGAGGAGATCGCCCGATGAATGAGCCGATGCACAGATTCAAATATACGAAGCTTTCAAAAGAAGCGATCGACGGGAAACTCGTCCCTACGGCCGCCGGACCGATCTGCATGTCGGAGTATTCCGACTTTCTTTCCGGGAAAACCTTCAAGATCGTGACCGACAACGGTCCGGTTCTGAGCTACGCCTTCAAGAGCAAGAACAGGCTCGTCCTGGCTGAAAAAGGCGAAACCACGGTCGAATCAGGCTACGGCGCCTTGACGCTGAAGCATGTCGTTTTCTTCTCCCACATGGTGCCCGGAACGCAAAAGGGATTTAACGTCGTTCTCGACCTCACGAACGATCTCGCCACGGTCTTCGAAGTGTGGTTCAGCGGCTACAAGGACAACCGGGAAGTTCAGCGCCAGATGTATTACGGCTATATCGAGATCCCGGGGAAAGAATCGCCGACAACGCGCCATCACCTGACGAACAGAATCGAGGGCAAGGGCTTCCACTGGATTCAGGACACGGGCGTCGAGACGCTGGAATTCTATCCGTCAATCGTATCCTCATCCTTTGTCGAGCTGACGCGACGCGGGGACGAGCTGACCTATTGCGCTCCTTCCGATTTCATCATGATCAACGACAATATGTACATCTACGACCGAGTCGAGTGCGAGTTCTCCGGCGTCATGACCATCTACGTCATGGATCTGTTCTCCGTTACACAGATCGGCGCGCGCTTGGGCTTCAATGAAAAGGACGCGCTTGAGTACTACATGTTCAGGGGAAGCGGCGAGATCGTCGGCCAGCTCGCCGTCCTTGAGCCTTTCAACGATCATGGCGACAAGATCGCTTTCGGCCCGAACATGACTCCGGCGGCGAAGAAGGGCGAGAGAATGGTTTACCGTCCTCTCCAGAGCTTTGCGAACATGACCGAAGACGAGGTGCATCAGGCCGGCCTGAAAAAGACCACCGTCTTCGACCCCGACGCCAACATGGCGGCGCACAGCCTGCCTTTCAGCGATTTCCTGGCCGGCAAGGAGCTGACCGTCCGTTACGACGACGGACCGGTTTGGAATTACAGATTCGATGATGCGAAGAAGCTCCGTTGGCGACGCGAGGGCGAGGCGCAATGGCGCGAGGAAGCCTACCGCGCCTTTGAGCCCGACGATGGAATGATATTCTTCTGCCACCTGCGCAGCGGAACCAAACCCGCCGAGTGCAAGAAGATCGTTCTGGACTTCGCCAATGGATTGACCACGTGCGTCAATTCGAGAATGGGCACGGAGTACATGGGCAACGAGGTCTCGTACCAGATCGCCTTCGGCGTCATTGAGATGAAAGGCGTGGAGGCTCCCAGATATGTGCGCCATGCTCTTACGGACGAGCTCGCCGGCCGCGCGTTTTCATGGTCCTACTCCGACCAGATGACTTCCATGCACGCCTACAGCACGCCTCATTCCGCTTCTTGGACGATCTACATGGACAATCAGGCTCTCGGCGCGCAATGGAGCGCGCCGTGCAAATACGTGAAGCTTCGCGACGACGTCTACTTGTTCAGCCTTGTTGAGGAAGCGTGCAACGGCGGTCAGATGACGGTCGTGATCAACGCCAAGATCATGCACGACTGCGGCTTCGGATTTTCCGGCGGCAAGAACGGACTGGAGATCGGCATCATCGGAGCGCTTGCCCGCAACATCGGATGCTACGACGTGAAGAGGTTCTTCGGCCCGAAACCGCGGAAATCCGTGAACGTCGACGGTCGCCTTGAGGCAAAAGTGTCCCGTAACCTGAAATGAAATCCGACAGGAGCATTAAGTGAACCGCGAAGAAACGACGTCACGATCCATCGGCGGTCCAATGAAACCGAGCACGGAGCGTCGATCGTTCATCTGGAAGACGGGCGCCGCTTTTACCGCTCTGTTTGCCGCCGCGTCGGCGGGCGCATCGAAACCCACGGCCGTAAAAAACGAGTCTCTGGAGGATAAGGTCGCTCGGTTGTCCGATCAACTGGGAGTCCTCGGTGACATGAACGCGATCCGCAAGCTGCATCATGCGTATGGGTCCGGTCTCGATCGGGGCGCTTACGACGATGTCATCAATCTGTTCGCCGACGACGGAGAGGCGCGTTTCAACGGCGGCGTCTTCTTGGGCAAAAACAAGGGCGTCCGCCGCTTGTTTGTCGAACACTTCGGCCGGGGCCTTGCCGAAAATCGGAAGGCTCCGATACAGGGCTTCCTGCTCGATCATGCTCAACAGGAGGACATCGTGGAGGTGGCGCCGGATCGCCAATCGGCCAAGGCACGATTCCACTGCATTGTGCAATCGGGCGTCCCCGTGGAATCGAATTCCTCGTTGCTGGCCATGGCGCGCCTGCAAGGACAGGGGATCGCGCAATGGTGGGAAGGCGGCGTTTTCGACAATACTTACGTCAAGGAAAAGGATGTCTGGAAGATTAGCAGGCTTGACTATCGCGCGATCTGGCAAGCGGACTACGCGCTCGGCAGATCATATGCCAGGCCGGCCTGCGTCCGGCCTTTCTCGAAAACCTACCCCGATGATCCGACCGGGCCGGACATGCTCATTCCGCCGGCGCCTGACGCTCAAGCGGAGACGGAACCGAGACGCTTCCTTATCCCGCATCCCATGACAAGGGAGCTCTGGAACGGATAATCCCGGCAAGCGCGAGTGAAGCGTATGATAATCGTGAATGGAGAGAGACGATGGAAGCTTGTTTCTATTGCGGTGAAATGATTCCTGAAAAGGCGCGCGCTTGTCCAAGTTGCGGGCGTGACCTCACGTATCGCGCATCGCAGACCCGCCGGCTCCAACCGAAGCAAAGACGGAACACCGCGCCTCTGGCCATAGGCGCCGGCTTGATGCTGGCGTTGATCATGGTCGTGGTTCTCGGCTTCAAGCACTGCCCCGGATCGACGTCCCAGCCAACGATCACCATGAAGACACCGGCGCCAAGCCCGACCCACGCCTCGTCTTCTACCAGAGTCAACAAGCGTCTAGTCCTGGAAAACAATCCGCTCGATCACGACGCCCGCGTCGCCGCTTTCAAACAGATCGTGATCTCCGCGGGAGAACACTGCGACGGCATAGAAAAACCCGCCATGCGCTCGCCGGGAAACTGGATCGTCACCTGCAAACCGGGCTATATCTATACGTTCAAGTTCGACGCGCAGGGCAATCTGACGGAAGTAAAGAAGATGAACTAACGCCATTGGGCGACAATCCCCGATCGGCGTTATCGCTCGCTGAGGCCGCTCCACAACTCGTAGCTTTTCTGATGTCCAGCGCTCGAAAGCTCTCCTTTCCGATATATCACTGCGAATGACATCGTGCGCTGCCCGATGAAACCGCCGACGGCGTTACGATCGCCCGCCGCGACGAACCGCGGACGGAACGTTCCCGTGTTGATGAGCAACTGCTCCGAAGCGCCGCCGGCCAGCGGCACGACCAGCGGAACGTGCGTGTGGCCGTAGACATAGAAACGCCTTTCAGCCCGGGCTTTCGAGAAATCGACGTCGTGGTCGAGGACGGTCGCGCGAAATGAATAGCGCGTGAACTCCTTGACCCGTTCGTAGATATCCATATCCGCGGCCGTTCCGCGATCGAGCAGGTCCGAGGCGCCGCGAACGCTCTTGATGCCGCGGATCCACTCGTGGAAGTCCCGGTCGACGACCTGCGCCCAGCGTTTGACGAACCACGGAGCGTCATCGGGGATGAATCGCTGATCGATGCGCCGCGACCATTCCTCGACAAACCTGATATTCGAGAAATCCTTGAAAACCGCGGCCACGACATCGTCCAGCGTTTTCAAGACGCTCGCGGACAGGCCCGCCGTCTCCTCCTTGATCCACTTGAATATCGCGGTCACCGGGCGGATATTGTCGAGGTCCTCAAGGATGCGAGCGATGCGCTCGGCCTGCCGCGGAGCGTGGCAGCCCAGTTCCCTCGACGCGATCATCGGCAATCGACTGGCGACTTCGAGAGTGATCGCCTCGCCGATGGACGGCGACGAATATCCCTCCTTCTCATAGGCCCCGGACTCCCAGATTTCCTTGCCGAAGTTCATCAGATCGAGCTCATG
>JAFGSN010000044.1 GCA_016934575.1 Vicinamibacteria bacterium | reverse complement strand
TCGTCGCTCCCGGCTCCGCTCACGTCGATCACGAGTCGGGTCGGGTCGGCGAGGTAGAAGATCATGTCTTGATCGACCTTCTTGAGATCGAGAACGACGCGCACGACCTCGTTGTTGAACTGGCCGACGCGGGCCTGCTTGAGAAAATCGTCGCCGATGGGAAAGCTGCGCGTCGTCAGATCGTGGTGCAGGCGAGTGCCGAGGAGATCGATGAACAGCCGGTCCGGATTCTTCAGTTGGCCCCGTTGATACTTGACGGGACGCTCCAGGTCGAGCACGACGCGCGTCGCGTTATTTCCGCTCCAGGAGCGAAGGTCCAGGACGCGCGCCAAATCCTGTCGGGACGGCGCGGGAGACGACTTGGGGCGCGGTGCGGGAGACTTGCGCGCGAGGGCGTTACGAACCGCTTGCGAGCGCGTGGATCCGGGGAACCTCTCCAGGTAGCGTTTACCGGCGCTCTCGATGCCGTTTTTGTTCCCGCGTCGCACGGCGATTTCGTAGATCGCGATGAGCGCCGGCTCACAGAGGCTGCTGCTGGGATAAGCGGAAACGACCCGGTTGTAGTTGCTGACGGCATTGTCCAAATAACGCGGACGCTTGAATCTGTCCGCCATCGCACGATAGAGATCGCCGCAGGCCATGAGGGCGTCGTCGCAATAGGGGCTCCGAGGATAGCCGCTGGCGATGCGCTGAAAACGCGCGATGACCTTCTCCCACTCGTTGTGCTTCGCCATGCGCTTGGACGACGACTCGAGCTGCGTCCGTTCACGCTTCGCTCTGAGGTAAAGATCGCGCTCAGGCCGCGTGGGGGCGGCCATGGAGACGACCGGGCATGCCGGGAGAAGCGCGATCCACAGGAAAACCGTACGCGCGAGGAGTCGGCGTGCTTCGGATCGGCGCCGCCTGGAGCCCGTCATGGTCACGGATCCGCGCTTTCAAGAAAACCGGAGTCGACCAGAACCTCTCGCGGCCGCGAGCCGTCCGCCGGACCGATGATCCCGTCGCGCTCCATCGTATCGATCAACCTGCCGGCGCGCGAGAAACCGATGCGGAAGCGCCGCTGAAGCATGCTGGTCGACGCCTGACCGCTCTGCACGACGAAGCGCACGGCGTCGTCGAAGATGCCATCCTTATCGTCGACTTCGATCGAATCGGCGCGGCTTTCGGTTTTTCCAACGCTGTTGTCATAGACGGGACGTGCGACTTTGCGAAGATAGGACGTGAGGCGCGAGATCTCGTGCTCGGTGACGTATGCGCCGTGGATTCGCAGCAGGCGGGCCGTGCCCGGGGGCAGGAACAGCATGTCGCCTCGGCCGAGCAAGTGCTCGGCGCCGATCGAGTCGAGAATCGTGCGGCTATCGACGCGAGCGGCGACGCGGAACGAGATGCGCGAGGGGAAGTTGGCCTTGATGAGGCCCGTGAGAACGTCCACCGACGGACGTTGCGTCGCCAGGATGAGGTGGATGCCGACGGCGCGCGCCATCTGCGCCAGACGCGTGATCGCCTCCTCGACGTCATTCGAGGACACCATCATCAAATCGGCCAGCTCGTCGATGATGATCATGATGTAATGAAGCGGCTTGAGATCCTCCTTCGTCTCTTCCCGGTTTTGCTCGGCCTTGAGGATGTTGTTGTACTGCTCGATATTGCGCACGCCCTCGGTCGCGAGCAGGCGAATGCGTCGCTCCATTTCCGCCACGGCCCATTTCAGAACGTTGGCCGCGATCTTGGGGTCGGTCACGACCGGCGTCAGCAGATGTGGGATCGCGTCGTAGACGCCGAGTTCGAGACGTTTGGGATCGATGAGGATGAGGCGGACCTCGTCCGGCGTGGATCGGAACAGGATCGAGGCGATCATGCAGTTCAGCCCGACGCTTTTGCCCGTGCCGGTGGCGCCGGCGATGAGCAGATGCGGCATCTGCGTCAGATCGGTCACGGACGTGTCTCCGTTCACGGTCTTGCCCAAAGCCAGCGTCAGGCGCCCGGAGGACTTTCGGAAGACCTCCGATTCCAGGATCTCGCGGAGCGAGATCGTTTCCCGCGCTTCATTGGGGATCTCAATGCCGACGGTGCTGCGACCGCTGACGCGATCGATGCGTATCGACTCGGCCTCGAGCGCGAGCGCGAGATCGTCCGCCAGGCCCACGATTTTCGAGTACTTGATTCCAGGATCGGGTTTGAACTCGTAAGTCGTCACGACCGGGCCGGGATGGATCTCGACCACCGCGCCCGTGACGCCGAACTCGCGCGTCTTGCTTTGCAGGGTTTTGGCTTTCTCGAACAAGTGCGCCTTGTCGACGGCGTTGTCGGTCTTGATCTCGTCGAGAATGGTTGTCGGCGGAAGCGGAAAACCCGCACGGCGTTTGGCGGGCTTCCGGTTGTCGGGTTCGTCTTCTTCTCTCTCGTCCACGAATGGCAGCTCTCGCTGGAGCGGTTTGCGCGCCTCGTTCGTCGGAGCGGTGAGCGGAAGGTCGATCATGCCGTCCGCCGTGTCCTCGCCGCGCTTGCTGCGGACACGCGGAGATGCGGCCTCGCCTTCCTGCGTCGCCGATCGTTGCGCATGCTTGCGGATGACTTCACGGCGCATGCGCTCCTTGCGCCGCATCTCATGGAAGCGCGCCCACGCGGTGAGCAGGTCCCTCATGCGGCTCTGAAGCCGTTGGCTGGCGCCCTGCAGCAGGCTGGCGAAAGAAAGGTGAGTCGTCAGCAGCAACGATCCGAGCAGGCAGGTGAAGATCACGATGTGGCTGCCCGTCGGGCCGAAATTGGCGATGAGCATCGAGGCGAGAATCTCGCCGATGGCGCCGCCGGAGCGCAGTTGTTCGCCTCCGTATTCGATCGAGCCAAGCGTACGTGTCAAGAAGGCGCTGATCGAAAGCAGGAGCATGAGAGTTCCCACGATTTTGGTGACGGGCGCGGCGACCGGCCGGCACCAGAAAAGCTTCCAACCCAACATGGCAAGCGCGAGCGGGATGAGCAGCGCCGCCACTCCATACAGTTGCGGCACCAGGAGCTCGGCCAGGAAGGCGCCGACCGGTCCGATGAAGTTCTGTGTCGGCCCGTTGCGAGCGTGAGACTGGAAAAAGGCCGCCGGATCACGCGGCGTATATGTGCCGATGCTTACGGTTAGAAGCAATGCGAGCGCCAGGCACAGAATGCCGAGGAACTCGCTCGTCTTTTCGGAACGTTGTTGCGCGTGCGTCGTTGACCTTGCCAATTTTTGTCAGACCTCCATGACCACCGGCAAAATCAGCGGTCGTTTCGTCAACCGCTTCTTGAGAAAACGCCTCAGGTCGCGGCGGACTCTTTCTCGCGTCAGATCCGGATCGCCGCGCTCTTCCGCCGGCTGCCCCTCGATCGACGAGACGACGACGCGGCCGGCCTCCTCCGCGAGTCGGCTCCCGTTGGCGTCGAACACGCCACGCGTCACGATCTCGGGCGGCGTCTCGAGTCGTCCCGTCTGTCGATCAACAACCATGATCGGCACCACGATTCCGCCCAGCGACAGGTGCCGGCGATCCTGCACGACGACTTCGTCGACGCCTTCCAGACCCGATCCGTCGATCAGTACGCAGCCCGCCGGAACGGTTCCCTCTCGGCGGGCGTCGTCGCCGTCGATGGCCAGGATGTCGCCGTTTTCCAGCAGGTGAACACGTTCCGCGGGAAAACCGTGCTCGGTCGCCAGGCGGACGAGTTGGGCGAGCATGCGGTACTCGCCGTGGATTGGAACGAGGTGGCGCGGCCGCACGAGGTCGATCATAGTGACGAGGTCGTCTCGGCCGGCGTGGCCGGAGACGTGTACGGCCGCCGTTCCCGCATGCACGACGTCGCAGCCGCGGCGATAGAAGTTGCCCATGAGGCGTGAGACGGCCCGCTCGCCGCCCGGGATGACGCGCGCCGAGAAGACGACTGTGTCGCCCGGTTCGACGGCGACGTCGCGGTGTTCTCCGGCGCCGAGAAGGGACAGCGCCGAGAAAGGCTCGCCTTGACTGCCGGACGCGAAGAAGGCCAGATTCTCGGGAGCGTATCGGTCCGCGTCTTCGGGCGCAATCATGGCAGCTCGTGAAAACGACACGAGATCGAGGTCGATCGCAATGCCGACGTTCTCCGCCATGCGGCGACCGAGGAAGCAAAGGCGACGGCCGCGGGCCATGGCGACCCGCGCCACGCGTTCGATTCGCGGGATGGCCGTGGCGAAGCAGGACACGATGACGCGTCCCTCCGCGCGATCGAAGATCTGCTCGAAGGCGGGCACCACCGCGTCGTCAGACGGAGTGCGACCCACCTGCTCTACGTTCGTACTGTCGGCGAGAAGGACGATAACGCCGCGATCGCCCCAGGCCGCCAGAGCATCGACGTTTGTTCGCTCGACAGGCGTCGGGCCGTTTTCGATTTTGAAATCGGCGCTCGTGAGGACGACGCCGCAGGGCGTCTCGATCGCCAGCGCCACGCAATCCGGGATGCTGTGCGCTACGCGGATCGGATGGATACGGAACGGCCCGATATCAACGGGCGTGCCGGGCGTCATCGGACGCATGTCCGCCTTGACGTCGTGCTCGTCAAGCCGGCGCCGTGCGAGCGCCAGAGTCAGGGGCGTGCCATAAATCGGGACCGGGAAAGCCCTGTGGGCAAAAACAAGGGCGCCGATATGGTCCTCATGGCCGTGGGTGAGAACGATGCCATCCACATCGCCACGGTGATCAGTGAAGGATTCGAAGTCAGGCACGATCTTGTCAATGCCCGGATGGTCCGTCCGAGGGAACATGAGTCCCGTATCGAGCAGCAATCGGCGGCCATTCCACTCCACGAAAAGGGAGTTCATGCCGAACTCGCCCAGACCGCCTATTGGTATTAAACGCAAAGCGAGGTCATCCATATTGCGGCCTTCCTCCACTCAGCGCTTCTGCAAGTCTCGCGAACTCCTCTACAGATAGCGTCTCCGCTCGTCGTGTACCCACGATATTGAGCAACCTCAAGTGTTGCTTGAGGTTAGCATAGCTATCTTCAAGATTGTTTTCAAGAGTTTTTCGTCGTCGAGCAAAGGCGCGATTGACGAGGATCTCAAATCCGGTCATGTCGGAGACGGCATGTCGCGGGAGTGTGAGATAGCGCACACGAAGTAGGGCTGACCGCACTGCCGGGGGAGGCGTGAAACAGCCGGGAGTGAAGCGCTGGGGGATATCCATGTCCGCGTGGAGGCCGAAAAGCACGGAGAGGATTCCATAGGCCTTCGAGCCGGGAACGGCCGCCAGCCGTTCCGCTACTTCTTCTTGCAGCATGACGTGCATGTCGCGGATTCGATGTCGGAGATCAAGCAGGCGGCGCATCAAGGGACTGGAGATGGCGTAGGGCAGATTGCCGACAAGGCGCACGTGCTGATCCGCGATACCTTTCAGATCAAGGCTTAAGGCGTTTCCCTCCAGGATTTCCACGTTGTCAGGGGCGCGTCGTCTCAAAACGTCGACTAGCCGACGGTCCAGCTCGATCGCCGTGACATGCCGGGAGCGACGTGCCAGCGGTAACGTGAGCGCACCCATTCCGGCGCCGATTTCCATGAATGTCTCATGTGGACGAGGGTCGACGATGCGGAGCAGGCGCTCGACCGACGCCGGGCGGAGGAAGTGTTGTCCCAGACGGCGCGACATGAGGCAGCGTAGCATGTCGAAGAACCGTTTCGAGACACGACATGACGTGATGCTCGCAAGAAGCTATACTACCTATTGAGAGAGGAGACACCGATATGGCCGACAAGGTTGCGCACTTTAATGATCAGAGCTGGGACACGGACGTTCTCGGTTCTAAACAACCGGTTCTAGTGGATTTCTGGGCCTCCTGGTGCGCTCCCTGCCACGCGATGACTCCGGCGATCGAGGCCGTGGCCGAAATGTACGATGGCCGATTGCGCGTGGGCAAACTCAACGTCGAGGACAATCCCGACGTGCCGTATCGATACAGCATCTCGGCGCTTCCCACGCTTCTCATTCTCAAGGACGGCCGGGTGGCCGATCAGCGCATCGGACTCGTCTCCAAAAACGAGTTGGTCAAAATCATCGATTCCAATCTGGAATGAGCGGGAACCCGGCGGCGTGCGCCCCCCTACTAGGTTAGGTTAGGTTTGCGGTCGGGGCGTGATCGCGAGTATCATTAATTTCCTTTTTCTTCTTGTTTGGGAGCTGAAATGACGCAATTGGAACGTATCGCGCGACAAGCGCAAGGCAAGACTCGGCGACTCGTGCTCACGAACGTCAGACAACACGAGGCGAAAAGTCGTGTCGCTCGGCGCCAGGGGGAATGCAAGCGCTGCGGTGAGTGCTGCAGAATCCTCTTTCGCTGTCCTTTTTTGACGACTGATGATAAAGGGCAACATCGATGTCGTATTTATGACAGGCGTTTCAACTCGTGTCGCTTCTTTCCCGTTCAGGCCGAGGACCTGCTGGAAGTGACGAATTGTGGGTTCTCGTTCGCGAGCGATTCAGTCCTCGACGCTTCGGGATCTCCGCGCTTCTCGTCTTGATGGGCGTCGATTATCGACGCTCAAGATCGGATCGATCAAGGCGGAATTGACATGCCGAACATTATCATCGCGGGCGCTCAATGGGGCGACGAAGGTAAAGGCAAGATCGTCGATCTCCTTGCGGAGAGAGTTCAGGTCGTTGCGCGTTACAACGGCGGCCACAACGCCGGCCATACCGTCATTGTCGGAGATCGTCGTTTCATACTGCATCTAATCCCCTCGGGCATTTTGCATGACGGCGTGCTCTGCTTGATGGGCAACGGCATGGTGATCGATCCCTGGGCGCTGGAAAGAGAGATCGCCGAGTTGCGGGAAGCGGGGATCACGATCGACGGCAATCTGCGCATCTCCGATCGCGCGCACCTTATCCTGCCGCATCATCGCGAGATCGAGACTCTCACGGAAGAGCTGCGTGGAGCGCGAAGCATCGGGACGACTCTGCGCGGCATTGGACCCGCATACGAGGACAAGATCGGTCGCCGTGGTTTGCGAATGGGGGATCTCGTGCGGCCGGCCGCGCTCGCCGACAAGCTGACCGAGGCGCGTCGTCATTACGAATTGATTTTGCGCGGCGCCGGCCGGGAGCCCATGATCGATTGGGATGCGCTCGTCAAGGATCTCGCGGGCTTTGGCGACAGGCTCGGTTCGCGGATCACGGACGTCGCCCGAACGCTCCATGTCGAAATGGCGCGCGGCTACTCGGCGCTTTTTGAAGGCGCGCAAGCCACCATGCTGGACGTCGATTTCGGATCGTATCCTTATGTGACCTCTTCTTCCGCGATCGCGGCGGGCGCGGCCACGGGTCTCGGCGTTCCGCTCACGCGTATTGATGCCATTGTCGGCATTCTCAAGGCATACACGACTCGCGTCGGCGGGGGACCGTTTCCAACGACCATGGGAGGAGAGTTGGAGGAGGAGATCCGCCGGCAAGGCGGTGAGTTTGGCGCTTCGACTGGACGTCCGAGACGATGCGGCTGGTTCGACGCCGTAATTGCGCGTCATGCCGTGCGAGTCAATGGATTCGATTTTCTCGCGCTCATGAAGCTCGACGTCCTGGACGCTCTAGCGGAGATTCGTATCTGCACCGCATACCGTTGCGAAGGCGAAACGCTCGACGAGATGCCCGCAGATCCGGCGCTCTTCGAGCGCTGCGAACCGGTTTACGAAAACATTCCTGGCTGGCAATCCGCCACCGTCGGCATACGCAAATACGCCGATCTTCCCGAAGCCGCCCGGCGTTATATCGAGCGGATCTCCGAGCTTATCGGCGCCGAAATCGGCATCATCTCAACCGGACCGGATCGTTCGCAAACCATCGTACGCGAGCAATTCAGCCTCGCGTCCTGGTTCGCCGGCTGACTCGAGCACGACGACTGCGGGATCGCGGCGCCATCCTGCGTCGACACCAAGCCGCCGCGTGTTAAAATAAATCCAGGCCGTTAGCTCAGTGGTAGAGCTCCTGGCTTTTAACCAGGGAGTCGGGGGTTCGATCCCCCCACGGCCTACCAGAAATAAATCAATGACTTACAGGAAGAAAAAGGGAACGCGAAAGCGGCTTTTTCGCCCTTGTGGATCGTGTCCAACCCTTGATCGAGCTCGCCGGCCTTCTTCTCCAGGAGCACGACGGCCGTTCCGCGATCGTTCCCATGTGAGATTATCGATGCATCGAAGGATGCGCCGTGATCGCGCGCCGTGCTATCGCCATGGGCACGTTGCGCGTAACGCCGCCCATCAACGCGGCGAGATCATGAAATCCAGGCGCCTGGCACATCCAAGGCGAGCTCTTCGGTCGTACCGTCATCGCTCTTGAAGCGAACACTCACGAAGAAGATGCGTGCCGGCCGATAGAAGTAGTCCACTTGTACACGCCATTCCTGCGCGATCGCGACTGAGCTATTCGCCTCCAGGCGATCCGAGAAGGCCTCCGTGATGACTTGTCCAACTTCGAGATTTGTTTCGGTTTCGCGAACCGTTGTACTCACGGATTCGATCCGGCCACCACAGCCGCCATTTTCGGAAACGACGACTGTCCACTCGGCCGATTCGGTCATCAGGCCATGACCCCAAGCGAACCCTGTCATGACGATTGGATTCGGTGTCACCGTGACGGAGACGACCGATTTCTCGCAGGTGCAACCGAGCATGGCGAGGAAGCAAAGGACGGGAATCAACGGTCGAAGACGCATATAGACCTCCAATTCTGGTTTCTTCTCATTTTACTGCCAGAGAACGATCCGCGCCTACCACTAACTAATAACCAGGTCAACGAATAGGCATACGCTTGTCGCAAGGCAACTATGGTAACCATCGTAACGCGCGCCGTTGCTTGTTCGAGTCATCACCACACGGTGGAAGGTCCGGGTCCACCTGTGATCAGACCAACGCCCTTGAGGCCCCACTCATCCAGAAGGCGTCGGAGCAGCGGCCGAAGGATGGTGGCGGCAGGCTGCGCTCGATAGGCGAGGCCGCGAATTCTTGACTCGGGCGGCTTCAGCGCGTTTGCAGTCTGCCGTCAAGCGTGGCCGTCTCGCCGGCGCGTGTCGTGAGAAGGGTCGTCCTCTCGCCGTACCGCACCGTGCATGGCGTACCCAGTTTTGAACGGATGACCGCGCGCTCGAGGACGCCTCGCCGCCAGGCGAGGTCGACCTCGAAACCGCCGCGCGCGCGCAGGCCTGTGACGCCGCCGTCCGGCCATGCCCGTGGAAGCGCCGGCAGCAGGTCCAGCTCGCTGGCATGGCTTTGCAGCAGCATTTCCGCGATACCCGCTGCGCCGCCGAAGTTGCCGTCGATCTGGAACGGTGGGTGGTTGTCGAAGAGGTTGGGCAGGGTGGACCTAGCGAAGAGCGCCATCAGGTTTTCGTGGGCCTGGTCGCCGTCGCCTAGCC
>JAFGSN010000211.1 GCA_016934575.1 Vicinamibacteria bacterium | reverse complement strand
GCCCCGGCTGCATGCAGCCGGGTCAGTGGCGTACTGTTAGATGTCCGATGCGGACGTGGTGATCTATTCTTGCGCCTGCGCTTAGGCATCCTACCAGGGCGCGAGAAACGGCCTGCGGTAGTCAGCACTGAGAGGAAGACGCCTTCACCGGTGAGCAGCGTCGCATCGGAGACGCCCACGTCAGTCGAGCCGAGCGCTCTCAATCGCCTGGTCGAGGCGGTTTTGCCCATCGAAGCGGAGACGTCGCTCTTAGCCGTCAATCTGGAGCATTCACTCAAGAACGGGCGTATTCGCCTCTGGGTCGATGAGGATGTCGTGCTCGACGAGCCGCTGGCGGCGCCGGTCAAAAAGAAAGTGCTCCTCTACAGATCACGGAAGGGCCGTCTGGAGGAAACTTTCGAGATCGAGCCTGGAGAGCATGTTGTGCGGGTTCGCTTCGATTGGGACGACAACGTAGAAATCGATTCGATCCAAGGGCACTTCGTGAGTAGCCGGACACGATACCTCTCCATCAATCTCGGCGGCTTGATCAAGAAACGTCTCAAGCTCAAGTGGGAGTGATCGGGCCATTCTATATGGTCTCGCCGGGAAGACTTGAAGTAGTTCCGCAACAGTCAGTGGCCAATTCTGTGCTGCTGATTGAGCAGTAGGCAGTCGAGCACGACGGCCTGACATCGCAGCGGCTTCTGCCTGGAGTTTTCGAGCGCAAGGAAAGCTACTCGAGCCCTTGACTTTCGTGCTCGCGACGGCGGCGATCGTCGTTTCCATGGACGAGCGCACTCTTTCAGCGAGCATGAGTTTAATTTGGAGTTTTATTCGATGGTGGCGCCGTCGTTCGCGGCATGGCTCAAGCTGCTGCTCGACACTGCCGGATGGTGGGGATTTGGACGGACTTCTCCGAGCATGAGGACTCTCTGATCTGGATCTGACGCTGGCAACTAACGCGTCCTTAATAAGGCATTCCGTCGAACCGAAGATTGAAGCAGCCGAATCTTCTCATTTGTCGACCGGTCGAGGCTCGATTCAAGGTTCACTTCCACCTGACCGACTCAGCGGCCGGCGACCAGCATGAATACGGTCGCCGCCGCGTTGTGAAACGCGATGGGCAGGGACGGTCTTCTTTTGGTCCGCGGATTCGTCGGGCCCGGTCGCATGACGAGGTAGGCGCTCGAGCCTGTGGATGCCACGGCAGCGACGTCTTCCTCGCTGGGTTCGTTCTCCGAGAGCAGCCTCGCCGCGATGAGCCTCCGTTGTGAGACGAGGCCTTCCGGATACCCGTCGATGTCGATGAGTTTGATTCGCGGGTCCAGCGTGTAGCCGTCTCCGCCTTTGGTTGTGAGCGGCTTGACCTCCTCCTGTTCGGGGAGGGCAACGAAGAGCGCGCGCTGGCCGAAGACCGGGATCGTGAGCTTGACATCGACGAATACGGCGCGCGGCTCGGTCTTCGTGCGAATCCAATGGTACAACTCGCCCTCGGCCGGGTCCGCGTCTTCGATGACGACGCCGGACTCTCGAAAGCGTTGTGGGACTTCGTGCCAGTCCGTGGCCTTGTGCACACAGTCGAGGCCGAAGGGGAGCAGGAACAGCGAGAAGACAGGAAGCGCAACTCGCCACGAACGCGCCCACAGCGCCTGGAAGGCCACCCCGCCAAGGATCCCCAGGCCGAAGACACCCAGCAGCAGGTACTTGTATTGTGACCAGAGAGGCGCCCATAGGAAGGTGAAGAACAACAGGTTCATGACAACGCTGGCGATCAAGACGATCGCGGCGCGGCTCTGGGCGCGCAGTCGCTCGCACACCGCTCGGAGTGCCCACAGCATGAGCACCAGAATCGGGAGCAGCGTCACGAACAGGACGCCCACCTGCCTCACGAGACCGCCGCGGGGAACGAGCTGCAGGATGGGCGCGGCGCGTCCTGCCTTGAGCTGCAGGTAGTACGGAAGCAAGACCAACCCCACAATGGCGAGCATGCCGACCAGTGTCGCCATGTGGCGCCGCGCCTCGCGTTTGGCCCGCCAGGAGAGAAGGCCGGCCACCAGGCAAAGCAGGGCCGACGGAGGGAAGAAGAAGGGATAGATGAATCCGACAGCCACGAGTCCCAGCGCCAGACTGGCCAGGTGGCGTCCACGCGGCCGCTCCTGCGTGGTCAGTCTCAGGAGGAGCAGGAGCACGAAGCCGTAGAGAGCCAGGCCCAACGGGAACGCCGTGCACCCGTTGAACTTCTCGAGGATCGGTGCGCCGCGCGGCTCATAGAACACGAACGCGCGTTGCAGCAGCGTCTCCGGCACCGACTGCGTGAAGGTGAAAGCATAGAGCGAGGCCGCCACGCCAAAAACCGCCGTCGTGGCCTCGCCGGTCACAAGCAGACCGATGCGGTAGGTGATAACCAGGAGGATCGCTAGAGAGCCGATGACCACAATCGCGTTGACCCAGAAGGGAGAAAGCCCGACACCCTTCGAGATGGCGGCCAGGAGCAGCTCGTAGGCCCAGGGGTACGTCCCCGGTTGTCCGGCCAGCAGCGGGCTCGGCGGCGGAATGTGGCCCTGCAGGATTTGATAGACGATCCCCGCCTGCATGAAGCCGTGATACCCGTAGACTCGCAGATTGGGGTTCGCCAGCAGCAGGATGGCCGGCGGCAGCACGCCCAGCACGAGGAACGTCCAGCGTGGCGCCCGCAGGCGCAGCAGGACGAAGAACGCAATGGCCAGAAGAACGCTGAGGATCAGCGCGCGTGTAATCATGGCGCTGGTAGTATATGCATGATCCGCACCGCGACGCTGCTGGCTGGATGCTCCCCAAGCAAGCATCGAGCACATTCGAACCTGGCTCCGACGTCCTTGCCCGTCAACACGGACCTCTCGGCCCGGCCATGTTGGACGACCCCCAGCAATCCTCCCGAGCGCGGCGGTCGCTCCCGCCTTGCGAGGCGCCGGCAATCGGCGTGTCGATCGTGTAAAAATAGCCGAGCTGTATGCGAGCCCAAAGAAGCTCAAGGAGGGTTCCATGATCCGTGCACTGATGAGCATCGCCATTCTTTTGAGCAGCGCCTCGATCGTACGCGCCGAGACTAGCTGCTCCCGATCGATGCTTGAGGCCGTGAGCGAGAGCTACATCGCCGCCCAGACGGCGGGAGACCCGTCGAAGATGTCGCTCGCCGAGAAGGTCGAGTATCGGGAGAACATGATCGACACGACGAAGGGAAAAGGGCTCTGGAACACGGCATTGCCGATTGCCTTTCACCGCAGCATCTATGACGTTCCGCGATGCAAGACCTTCACGGAAGTCATCGTCACCGAGGGCGGACATCCCTACGTTCTCGGCACTCGCCTGACGGTTGACGACGGCAAGGTCACCGAGGTCGACAGCCTGGTCAGCGACAAGGACGACTGGCTGTTCAACGCCGAGGACTATCTGAAGTACTCGAAGGCCGAAGACTGGACTGTGCTGGCTCCCGACGACCGAGTCAGCCGGCAGGACCTGGTCGATGCCGCCAATCAGTACTTCGACTTCGTGTTTCTGGACAAGGGCATCAGGCCTCCCTGGGGCGCTCCCTGCGCGAGGCTCGAGGGGGGCGCATACACGAACTCGAAGAACGAGCACAAGGACACTTGCCAGATCCCCGCGCCTCTCGGCGAGCTGTTCATCGTGAACCGCACGTTCGTCGTGGACGAAGAGATGGGAACGGTCAACGTCTTCTGCCGCTTCGGCGACAGCAAAGAGGGCATGCCCGACTCGCATCTGTTCAGGCTGGTGAACGGGCGATACCGCTGGATCCACACCATCAGCATCAACCTGACCGGCAAGCCGATCGTGATCGACCCGCCTCCCGCCGCCCTTCCTGAGACGGCGCGATAGGGAGGGACGGTCCATGAGACTGCAAGCGAAGGCATCTGTCTTCGTGATCACAGCGCTGGCGATCGGGGCGAGTTCCGCACGAGGGTCCGATCCTTGCGATCGGGTCTGTCTCGAGAGGCACGTCGACTCGTTCCTCGACGCGCTGGCGGCCCGCGATCCCCGCCCACTGCCGCTGGCCGTCGACGTCCGGTCGACGGAGAACGGTCAGGCAGATCGAGGCGGTCTGCAATACCGTCCCCTTCTTCATGAAGAGCGCGATCTGGGATGAATAGGCGGCGAGTCCGCTCGTTCCGGGGCGGTCGACGATCATGATGAGCGGGAATACGCTCATCGATTACTGCCAGATCTGATTCGATCCAACGACCCCGCCGTCCAGCGTCAAAACGAGATCATCGCCATGATCGGATCATTCCGGATCGCAGCGATGGAAACCGTCGTTAATCAGCCGCCTGCCGTTGAAAATCCATCCCATGGATTCCTATGAAAATCCTAGAACTCTCCTGAGACTTTCTGACGCTTCAAGGAATAGAAATACGTTTTGTCACGGACACCGAGGCGATGAGCTTCGCCGACGCAGAAGGAGGGCCATGAACCGCCGAAGCGAGGTTGAGAATGGTCGCGGATGAGGTTGTCGTGGTGCTCGACGCGCCGCGACGACGGGCAAGCCCGGGAGAAATGGCGGCGCTCCTCCAGGAAGACATGACGGTGGCGCCGCCGAAGAGCCGGGTCGCGGACGTCGAGTTCAAATGACGCGCCTGGTTTTCGTTATACCATGCGGAAGTCCGGAACGTCGCCGGGAGCCGCCGACGCTTTCGGCGGCGCCGACGCCGATTTGAACGTTGGAGACATTGTGGGCATGCTCTTCGCCATTTTCGGGGACTGCAATCTCGATGGAAAGAGTCGCACGCTTCGACGTAAGGGCCGCGTTATTCATCTCACGCCCAAGGCGTTCGAGCTCTTGACGCTGCTTCTCGAACGCCATCCGGCGGTCGTGTCGAAACAGGACATCATGGAGCATCTTTGGCCCGGGACGTTCGTCTCCGAGGCGAACATCCCCAATCTGATCGCGGAGATTCGCGAGGCGAGCGGCGACTCCGCGGACGAGCCGCGCTATATACGGACGGTCCACAGGCTTGGCTACGCTTTCTGCGCAAAAGTCAACGTCGTCAACGAGGATGCGAAAACGACCGACGAGCCCTCTCTTTTTTCCCTGATCATCGACGGGCGGGAGATGCGACTGATCGAGGGCGACAACATCGTGGGGCGCGGCGAGAGCTGCCAGGTCGTCGTCAATTCCTCGACCGTGTCGCGGCGGCACACGCGTATCCGGGTCGGCCGCAACGTGGCCCTGGTGTCCGATCTCAAGAGCAAGAACGGCACTTACGTTGGCGGCGCGAGGGTGCATGGTCTTTTTCACATTAGAGACGGCGACGAGATCCAGATCGGCGAAGTCAAGATGACGTTCCGCCAACTGGATCGCACGCGTCCGACAAAGACATATCTGCCGTCCGGCGATAATCCCGCGAAGAAGCGCGACGCCCAAGAAACGAAAAGCTGAGCAAAAAAGCGGCGACTCGACCAACGCGTCTCGTTCTCGATCGCCTCGTCTTCTTTCGCGCCCTCCGCGGCATCGCGGCTTGAAGTTCTTGCCCTATACGTCGCCTGACTTGTGATCCAAGGCGCTCGGCGTCGCGTTCGTTCCCTCTTCCAGCGCAAGACGCGCGAAACCACGCAACCATTCGCCGTTTGAATCGTATCTATCTGAAGAGAGGCCGAAAACAAGGAGGCTAACGTCATGAAACGATGGATATTTGGAATCGCCGCCATGCTGGCCCTGGCCGTGCCGGCGCAGGCCGCGTCCGGCGCCTGGCTCCATGTCCGGGTCGAGGAAACGGGCGCCAAACCGACGACAGTCAAGGTCAACCTGCCCGTAAGCATCATCGAACAGGCGGCGCCGCTCGTCGAGGAGAAGTGCGTCCGGCGCGCAAAGTTGAAGGCCGGGAAGGAGGATTTCGACAAGGCGCGGCTCCAGTCGCTCTGGAAGGCGGTCCGCGACACCGATGACGGCGAGTTCGTCACAGTGGAGAGCGAGGATGAAAACGTCCGCGTGTCCAAGTCCGGCGGCTACCTGCTCATCAAGGTTCGCGACGGCGGCGAAAAAGGCGAAAACGTCGACGTGCGCGTCCCGATGTCCGTCGCCGACGCGCTGTTGTCGAGTCCCGGCGACGAGCTGGATATCATGGCCGCGATTCATGCCCTGGCCCGCGAGGGCGCCGGCGAACTGGTGACTGTCAACGATAAGTCGAACGTCGTCCGCATCTGGATCGACGAAAAGAACACGTCCGACTAGGAGGAGCGCCATGTCTCGCCCCATCCGCATCGTCCTCGTTGTTTTTGGCGTCACCGCCGGGTTGTTCGCCGTCTGCGTGACGGCGGCGAGTGTCTGGGCCTATCGAGCGGGCGTCGTCTTCGTGTCGGTCCACGAAAAGACCGGCGGCGGCGCTCGCGTCCGCCTGCCGGTGCCCATGATTTTCGTGGAAGCGGCGACTCTGCTCGCGCCGATGGATCAGCTCCCCGAATTGCCGCCGGAAGCGGCGAGCTTGAGTCCCATGATCGGCGACATTCTACGAGAGCTTTCCGCCTGTCCCGACGCCGTCCTGGTGGAGGTCGAGACGCCCGAGGAACACGTCGTCATCGCCAAGAGAAACGGCCGGTTCGCGATCGAGGTGATCGCCGAAGACGCGGACGTCTCGATCTCGCTTCCGGCGCGCTCGATGCGCACGATCGCTCGCGTCGTCGAGAACGTGCTGGTCCACGAGAAAAGGGTCCAAGACAGTTGGCGAACGCCTGCTCAAACCGAAAACCGCGATTTGTGACGCTAATTCGCCGTAAGGGCTTGGCGCGCCAAGTCCCTACTTCCATGCCAGAGCGACGACGACAAGCGCGGCGAACGCGAAGCGGTACCAGACGAACGGCCGATAATTGCGCGCTCGGACATAGCGCAATAAGCAGAAGATGCTCAACCATCCGACGACCGCAGCCACGGCCACGCCGATCAGGACGGCGCCGACTCCGTCCCCGGCGAGCAGATGCGGCGTCTTGAGCACGGCGGCGCCAAATGTGATGGGCGTGGCGAGCAGGAAGCTGAAACGCGCCGCCTCCTCACGCCGGTAGCCGAGAAACAGGGCGGCGCTGATCGTCACGCCCGAGCGCGAGACGCCGGGCACGAGCGCCAGCGCCTGAGCCAGGCCGATCGTCATGGCATGCGACAGCGGTATCTCGTCAGCGCGGCGATTTCCCAGCCTGCGATCGGCGAAGAAAAGGATCAGGCCCATGATCGCCATCGACGCCGCGACGAGCAACGGCGCGCGCAGCTCCGTCTCGGCCCAATCGTCGATGAGCAGGCCGACGACGGCGCCCGGTATCGACGCCAGCGCAAGCAAGCCGAGCAAGCGGCCTCCGGGTTCGGCGAAAGGCCGGCCGCTTCGAGCGCCACGAAGCGCCGCGAGGCCCATGCGGACCCAGTCGGAGGCGAATGCGTGGACGACGGCGATGAGCGTCCCCACATGCAAGGCCACGTCGAAGGATAGACCGTGCTCGCTCCAGCCGAACAGCCATGGGAGAACGACGAGATGTCCGGAGCTGCTGATCGGCAAGAACTCGCCCAGCCCCTGAATGGCGCCCAGAACGGCGGCTTGCAGGCACGTCATGTCGTGATCCATGCGGCACGCAGTTTAACGCAGAACAACAGTCCCCGTCCGCGCGAAGCGGGATCTTTGTCCGAAACGGCTCGTGTCACTGCGCGGGCTGGCGCGTCGGTTTCGGACGGGGACGCGGGCGATAGTCCCAGCCGCTCTTCACGGGACGCGGCTGGCGCGGGACACTCGGCTTTCTTTTACCCATCCTTCACGCTCCGAGAAGTTGCGGCCGGAAGCGTCGCCCTTTCAAGCGAAACAGGCCGGCGCGACGCGCCGCATCGCGGGCCTCCTCGATCTCGCGGGATCGCACGCATCGCCAGATCTCGCTATCCTTTCAGGCTGGGATGAAATGCGATCGATC
>JAFGSN010000210.1 GCA_016934575.1 Vicinamibacteria bacterium | reverse complement strand
GCGACTGAATCACGTCTCAGTCGCCGAAACAAATGCCCATCTCACGCGCCGTAAGAACCGTATCGCCCTCGATCGATACTCGCTTGGTGCGTTGAGCGATCTCCTCAAGCGGCACATGACCCATGTTGGGCGGATTGAACGTCACCATGTGCCCCCAGAGTCCGGCCGCCGCCAAACGAATCGCGGCGGCGCCGTATCGCAGTCCGAGCAACCGGTCGGATGTGCTCGGCGAGCCCCCGCGTTGCAGGTGTCCGAGCACGATGGACCGCGTTTCCCACCCTATGCGTTTCTGTATCTCGTGCGCCACCCATTCACCGATGCCCCCCAGACGTCTCTCACGCCCCTTCTGGGTGGGCGTCTTGAACATCGGACCGCTCGCTCGCGCGTACGCTCCCTCGGCGACGCACACGATCGCGTAGTTACGTCCACGCGCGCGCCGGGCCGCGAGATGTCCGCACACCTTGGCGATGTCGAAGGGCATTTCCGGGATCAGAACGACATGGCATGAGCCCGAAACGCCCGCATGCAACGCAATCCATCCGGCGTAGCGACCCATCACCTCGACGACCATGACACGATCATGGGCATCGGCGGTGCTGTGCAGCTTGTCGATGGCCTCGGTCGCCGTTTGCACGGCCGTGTCAAAACCGAACGTCACGTTGGTGTGCATGAGATCGTTGTCGATCGTCTTGGGCACTCCGATGACCGGCACTCCCATGTTCATGAGCTTGTAGCCGATCGCGAGCGATCCATCGCCGCCGACCGCGATCAAACCGTCGACCTTCGCCTTTCTCAGACCCTCCACCACGAGCTCGGCGCCCGGCCTGGCACGTTTCATCCCATCCAGCTTGATCGCGATCTCGAAAGGATTGCCCTTGTTCGTCGTGCCCAGAATGGTGCCGCCCAGCGCGGAGATGCCATGAACCATGGAACGGGTCAGCTTGACGATCGGTTCTCCGCCCAGGAAGCTTCCATATCCGTCACGAATACCGATCACCTCCCATCCGCGGTTTATGGCGGCCAGCGTCACGGCGCGAATCACGGCGTTCAATCCCGGCGCATCCCCGCCGCCGGTGTTGATGGCTATTCGCTTGATCCTCGGAGTTGGACGCGTCATTACACCCCCCAGCTTGCCCGTATTCAACCATACATTGATAAAGAATCCATGTTCGCGTTCCTGAGATCCACGTCACCGATCTCATGCGGCATCTTGCGAAATCATTCTGTCACGCCTATGATCGTCGTGGATCGCGGGGGGTGTCCGCCGATAGCAGCGGACTGAGATCACACCCTGAAACCTGATCCGGGTCATACCGGCGGAGGAACGGCGAGCCGACGAGCCCTCTCTTACCGAATCACCAGAGCCGTTCGCCGCCAGGAGACGCCGGCTTCGCGATCACGAGGAGGATCGTCGCCATGCGCCAAGAGAAAGAGAGCAATGGAATGCGTCTCGCGGACGCGACGTCTACGCAGCTTCGTTCCGCCCGAGAAGGCTTGCTTACCAAAACGATGCGGCGCGCGGCCGATAAGGAAGGCATTCCGCCCGAGCTCGTGCGCGATGAAATGGCCGCCGGCAGGGCGATCATCCCAGCAAGCACCCGCCATCCCGAGCTCTCGCCGTCGGTCATCGGCGCTCGTTTCCGGGTCAAGGTCAACGCCAACATCGGCAACTCGCCCCTCGAATCCTCGATCCAGGAAGAAGTCGCCAAGCTGCGTTGGGCGATGCGCTGGGAAGCCGACACGGTGATGGATCTGTCCACTGGAAGCGATCTTCGCGAAACGCGCGAACAGATCATCCGGAACGCCACGGTTCCGATCGGAACCGTTCCAATTTACGAGACGCTTCACAGGGCCGGCGGACACGCGGAGAAAATGACCATCGGGTTGTTTCTCGAAGTGCTCGACGAGCAGGCGGAGCAGGGCGTCGATTTCTTCACCATCCATGCCGGCGTTCTACTGCGCCATCTTCCTCTGACTTCTCGAAGATTGGCAGGCATCGTTTCGCGCGGCGGCTCGATCATGGCGCAGTGGTGCCTGGCCCACCGTGAAGAGAGCTTCCTTTTCACGCACTTCGAGGACATTTGTCGCGTCTTGAAAAAGTATGACGCCGCTTTCTCCCTGGGCGACGGATTACGTCCCGGATCGCTCGCCGACGCGAATGACGCGGCTCAGTTCGCCGAGCTCGCCACGCTCGGCGAGCTCACTGAAATCGCCTGGCGTCACGACCTCCAAGTCATGATCGAGGGGCCGGGACACGTGCCCCTGCATCTGATACAGGAAAACGTCGAGCGGCAGAAACGACTCTGCCATGGCGCGCCCTTCTATACGCTCGGGCCCGTGGTCACCGACATCGCTCCTGGATATGATCACATCACGAGCGCCATCGGAGCGGCCATAATCGCCTGGCATGGCACGGCGCTTCTCTGCTACGTGACGCCCAAGGAGCACCTGGGTCTGCCTGACCGGGAAGACGTCAAGCAAGGCTTGATCGCCTATCGCATCGCCGCGCATGCCGCCGACATCGCCAAGGGAACGCCGAACGCGAGAGAGCGCGACGACGCGATCTCGCGCGCGCGGGCCGAGTTCCGATGGGCGGACCAGTTCCGTCTCGCCCTCGATCCTGACACCGCGCGCGCCTTCCATGACATGACGTTGCCCAAGCCCGAGTCCAAGAACGCCAGTTTCTGCTCGATGTGCGGTCCGGAGTTCTGCGCCGTGGAAATGGCGCGCGACGTCCGGCGCTGTGTCCTCGACAGCGGCCTCGCTCCGGAAACGGTCGCTGAATCCGAATGAACGCTTCGTTGTCATATGAGCCGCCGCAGCCGCCGAATCGTGTGGCGAGGAGACGCAATCGAGAGTGAATGGAGTTGCGTCGATTTCGACGCGGCCATGGAAGTCAAAACCAGGGAACCCGTCTTGATCTAGAGTTTTTGCGAAGAAGCATCCATCGTGTAGGATTCTCGCCATGTCTATTCCAGGGTTTCTCAACGAATCGTCGACGGATTTCAGCATTCCACAACACCGGGACGACATGGAGCGCGCCCTGCGGACGGTGGCTCTCCAGCTCGGCCGCGCTTATCGCCTGCTCATCGACGGCAAGGCGCTGACCGCCGATAAAACATTTCAATCGATCAATCCTTCCCGCAAGAGTCAGGTTATCGGTGAGTTCCCATGCGCCGACGTCGAGCATGTCGACCAAGCGGTTCGTGCCGCCGAGCGCGCTTTTGCGGCCTGGTCTCGCGTTCCGGCCGCGGAGCGCGCCAGAATCCTATTCGAGAGCGCTTCCGAGATGCGGAAGCGTAAAAATGAGTTTTCCGCCTGGCTTGTCAATGAAGTCGGCAAAACATGGCGGGAAGCCGACGCCGACACGAACGAAGCCATCGACTTTCTTGAGTTCTACGCCAGGGAAGGCCTCCGCTACGACGGCACGCACGCGGTCACTCCGGTCGCTGGAGAGCGCAATGGCATCGTCTATATTCCGCTCGGCGTATGCGCCGTCATTCCTCCATGGAACTTCCCGCTCGCCATTCTCGTGGGCATGACGAGCGCCGCGATCGTGTCCGGCAACACGGTCGTTCTCAAGCCTTCCTCCGATGCTCCGGCGATCGCCAATCGGTTCGCTGAACTGATGTTCTCGATCGGGCTGCCGCCGGGCGTTCTGAACCTTGTCACGGGCGCCGGTTCCGATATCGGCGACGCCTTAGTAAGCCATCCCCGCGTGCGGCTCTTGTCTTTCACGGGCTCGAAAGCGGTCGGGCTGCGCATCAACGAGCTTGCCGCGCGCCCCCAACCGGCTCAGCGTTGGATCAAGCGCGTGATCGCCGAGATGGGCGGCAAGGACGCGATCATCGTGGATCGCGACGCCGATATCGATCTCGCCGCTTCCGGCGTCGTGGCCTCGGCTTTCGGCTATCAGGGCCAGAAGTGCTCCGCGTGCTCACGCGCCGTCGTTGATCGGGCGATATATGCGGAGTTTGTCGAAAAACTCCAATCGCTCACCGACGCCCTGCGAGTCGGCCCCGCCGACGACTACGAAAGCGATCTCGGCCCCGTGATCAACGAGCGCGCGATGTCTACGATCCTCGATTACATCGAGATCGGACGACGCGAAGGGCGCCTCGTGTCCGGCGGCGGCGACGCCCTTCCTGATTCCGGCTATTTCATACGCCCCGCGCTCATCGCCGACGTCGATTCCGACGCCAGGATCGCCCAGGAAGAGATCTTCGGTCCCGTGCTTGCGATCATGAAGGCGCGTGATTTCGACCAAGCTTTGACGCTGGCCAACGACACGGAGTACGGCCTGACCGGAGCCGTCTATACAAGCGACGCCGACAAGATCGAACGCGCCAAGCGCGAATTCCACGTCGGCAATCTCTACATCAACCGCAAATGCACGGGCGCGCTCGTTGGCGCGCATCCTTTCGGAGGCTTTAACATGAGCGGCACGTGCTCCAAGGCCGGCGGCCGCGACTACCTGCTGCTGTATACACAGGCCAAGTCTATCGCCGAAAAGATCATCGACTAATGCGGAGATCATCTTTCCGCGCGGCTCTCGAACAACGCCACGACTCGCGGATCATCCGGCGCGAGAAGCGCCAGCTCGACCGCCGCCTGTCGGATTTCCTCCTCCGAGCGCTCGCCGGCGACTCGATCCAACAAGGCCCGTATCCTATCCGAGGCAAACGCTTGATCTCGGCATCGCGCGTCCCTCCGCACGCGCCTGCGCCCGGTCTTCCATAACAGATCGCCGGCCTCCCGGCTCGCGGGATCGAGCGCAAGGGCTCGGCGCGTTTCGAGAAGCGCGCCGCGCAGACGCCCGGCGTCGAGGCATGCGTAACCGCGCGCGACGTGATCGCTCACTCGGCGCCGCAGCTCATGCGTCGCCGCCAGAGGATCGCGCGCCATGAGGCGCCGCGCCAGCATCGGAACACGCTCGATGCCCCGCCGCACGTCTTCGAGAGAGGCAGGGCGGCGTTCAGGCGCTTTGTCGAGCATGCTCTCGACAAGAGCCGCTAAACGCGCCGGAATGCTCGGATTCAAGGCCAACATGGGCTCGGGCGTTCCCGAAACGATCTCGTAGAGCACAGCGTGCAGCGTGCTTCCCCGAAAAGGCTTTCTCAGCGTGAGCAACTCATAGAAAACCGCCCCGGCGGAAAAGATGTCGGAACGATGATCAATTCCCCGTCCGGTGGTCTGCTCAGGCGACATGTAGTCGGGCGTCCCGAGAATGACGCCCTGACGCGTGATCGAGGGACGGTTCGCCATGCGCGCCAGGCCGAAGTCCAGCAGCTTCACGCGCTGATCGCGCGTCAATATGATGTTGGCGGGCTTGATGTCACGATGGATGACGCCCCGGGAGTGCGCGTAACCAAGACCGTCGCAAACCTCGATCATGATTCGGGCGCGATCCGCCATTTTCAACGCCGCCCGACGGTCGATCAGTGCGCGCAGGTCCTCGCCTTCGAGCAGCTCCATTGCCAGATAGAGGCGATCGTCCCGTGCGCCCATGTCGTAAACCGTGATGATGTTGGGATGATTGAGATGTCCGATCGCCTCCGCTTCGCGCCGAAAGCGCAACATCAGATCTTCATCATCGGTCAAATCGGCCGACATGATCTTCAGGGCTATAATGCGATCCAGCGTCTTGTCGCGAGCGCGATAAACCGCGCCCATGGCGCCCTCGCCGATGGGTCCTAGGATCTCGTAGCGATCGAGACTCGTCATGACGCAAGCGACCGACAAGGACGTTTCTCACCGACACGGCTTGGCGTAACGCGCCCCGCTCTCAGGAGATCCGCGCGAGCACCACGGTGACATTGTCACGTCCGCCCGCTTGGTTGGCCGCGTCAATCAGTCCCTTCGCCGCCTCCTCCAAGCTATCCGGACAAGGGACGAGCAAATGCCGGATCTGTTCGTCGCTCAGCATGCTGTGCAGACCGTCCGAGCACAACAATATCAAATCGTCTTGTTCAAGCGGCTTTTCCACGATCTCGACGTCAATCGTCTCCTTGGCGCCGACGGCTTTGGTGATGACATTGCGAAAAGGATGATGCTCCACGTCGTCCGGTCCGAGGATCCCCTCGGATTGCGCCACGGCCACCCAGGAATCGTCCTGCGTGAGTTGTGTCAGATTCTCGTGACGAACGAGGTAGCAGCGGCTGTCACCCGCGGAGCCGATCGTGAGCACGCGCTGGGTGACGAGCGCCGCCACGACGGTGGTGCCCATGCCGGTGTACTCTTCACGACTGTCGGCGGCCCTGAAAACCCGCTTGTTGGCCAACCGGATCGCCGTCGTCAGTCGGTTCCCAGCGAAAGACAGGTTCACGTCGAGTCCGTATGGCCAGGTGATCTCGCTCTCTCGATCGCTTTTCTTGATGAAAGCCGCAAGCGTCTCGATGGCCAGTTGCGAAGCGATCTCGCCGGCGTTGTGACCGCCCATGCCGTCACAGACGGCGTAACAGCCTTCCGCGTCATTCACGTAAAAACTGTCCTCGTTGAGCTTGCGCCGACGGCCGACGTCGCTCCGACCGACTGCGTCGATCATCCGTTCCCTCCGCGAGAGATACCGCCATCCTACCGAACGAACATGAGATGAAGCATACGGTTTCGATCGGAATGGGTCAACGAGGCCGAGGCTCGTCGCGCAAGCCGCCGATATCGCGTCCCGTTTACCGTGACCGTTGTCGTGTCCCGTTCATTCCACATCGCGTTGCGGGGCGGCGTCCTTCGCTGGCTTTGCCCCGGCGATCCTATCCATCGTGCGGTTTCGAGTCATCCCATTCGACGGCCGTATCAAGATCTTGCGCACTGGACGAGTTTCTGCGATACGTTGCATGCCGTCATCCGCCATCAACGGCATTGATGCATCTCCGCGAGCATCTCGCGTACCGCGCGCTCCATGCCCACGAGCACGGCTCGCGCGATGATGCTGTGGCCGATATTCAGCTCTTCAATCTCCGTCAACGAGGCGATCCGCCCGACATTCAAATAGTCGAGGCCGTGGCCGGCATGAACAGACAGCCCAAGCTTGCGTCCGAGACGGGCGGCGTCCTTTATTTTGTTCAACGTTTCTTCCTTGGAACGAGCGCTGTTGGCGTCAACATAAGATCCGGTGTTGATCTCGACCGACAGCGCGCCGATACGGTGCGCCTCCTTGATCTGCTCGAGATCGGGTTCGATGAAAAAACCGACGTTGATCCCGCCGCCGATCAGCGTGCGAATGATCGGCTTGAGCTGAACGCTGTTCAAGATCACGTCCAGTCCGCCCTCGATCGTGATCTCGTCCCGCCGTTCAGGAACAATAGTGACCTGGTCGGGTTTGACCGTGAGCGCGATACGCACCATTTCTTGCACGGCGGCCATCGCCAGGTTGAGCCTTGACTGCGACACCTTGCGAAGAATCTCGACGTCGCGGTCTTGAACGTGCCGCCGGTCTCCGCGCAAATGAACTGCGATTCCATGCGCGCCGGCAAGCTCGGCCTGGAGCGCGGCATGGACGGGATCCGGCGCTTTCGCGCGCCGCGTTTGACGTATCGTCGCCACATGATCGATATTGACGCTCAGTCGCGCCATCAGCGCCTCTCCACGCCGACGTCGCTCCGTGCCGCGTCCGCCGGCTCTTGCTCCGAAATCATTTCTGATCCGGAATCAGCGTCACGAACTCGGGCTCGATCGATCGCACGGCGATTGACGGGCGCTCGCCGGCGATCTCGATCTCGACGCGCGCTTGCACGGGACTCCCGACCTCGCGCGCGTCGACGAAAGCCCGCACCGCCTTATCATCGACGCCTTCTACGCTCGAAACGGGACCGGCGATGACGATGCGAACGGCGCCCGGCCGCATGCGCGACGAACCGCCCCGCGCCTCGACCGGCGTTTTTTCGAAAACCCGCGTCGCTTCTTTCTCGCGCACGCGTATGGTCGCCGTGACGTTCGGGTCCCCGTCGATTCTCGCGAGCGGCTCGTCGATACCGACGCTCACCTTCTTGACCACGTCTTCTTTGGCGTCGGCTATGCTGACCGTCTCGGTGTATGCGCTCGTGAGTTTCACGAGCCGTGAGCGCGGCCCGGCCACGACAATCTTGCCGGGATCGCAGGCCGCGTCGATCGCCTCGAAACCATCCGCGACTCCGCCGGTCGTTCTGACGCTGATGGGCACCGTCTTGCGCTCAGTATGATCCAGCATGAGGGTGAGAACCGCGGGGCTCAGTCTCACAACGGAGACGCCGAATGGCCGGCGGACAATGGCGTCGGTCAAATGAAAAATCCGCTCGCCGGGGGTAACGTTGCTGATGTCGAGCCTCACGGCCAGATCGTCGACATTAATGAGCCGAATGATCGCCGCGGCGGCTCGCACGCGCACCTCGATCGTGTCGGGCGCGCCGCTCACGATCTCCACGCTCGGCGGAACGTTCTGCAGCTCGAGCGGAACGACGAAGCCGACCTCCAGGGTCTTCTCGCCAGCGATGACGGACCAAAAGAACACCGCCAGCGCGAGGCTGATGAGCTTGAGACCAAAATGATCGAGCAGAATCCGCGGTGTTGTCATTGGATCGACCCTGCCATGCCGGGACTCATGCCTTTCTTGAAGCGCCGCGTGGCCCTTCCGCGAGAAACTCGTTCTTCTCGGAATCGGCACTCGTCTCGAGTGCGCCGCGAAGCGCCTTCTTCAGTGCGTGGCCATCCAGTCCTCTCTGCAAGTGGCCGCTGATGACGAGCGAAATCGTGCCCGTTTCTTCGGACACGACGACCGCCAACGCGTCCGTGTCTTCGCTGAGACCGATCGCCGCTCGATGTCTGCTGCCGAAGGCGCGCGACAGCTCGGGGCTCACTGTAAGCGGCAGAAAGCAGCCGGCCGCGGCGACACGGTCGCCCTGGAGCACGACCGCCCCGTCGTGCAGCGGCGTTTCCGGAGTGAAGATGTTGACGAGAAGATCGTACGTCAGAAGGGCGTCAAGCGCGATTCCGGTTTCGATGTATGAACGTAGCCCCATCTCACGCTCGATCACGATGATGGCGCCGATCTTCTTCGTGGCAAGCGTCGTGGCCGCCAGCACCACCTCATCGATGACTTCCTCGGTCCTATGCTGTGAAAAAAGCCCGAATAAGGGCGTCTTTCCGACGTGCGCCAGCACCTTGCGAATCTCAGCCTGAAAAATGACGATGGCGCCGAATACGGCGTAGGGCAAGGTCGTTCTTACGAGCCAGGTCACGGTTTGCAGGTTGAGCCAGCGAGCCGTCCAATACAGCGCAATGAACACGGCACCGCCGAGCGCGACCTGCACCGCATGCGTGCCGCGAATGAACTGAAGAAGCTGATAAATGATGAACGCCACGACCAGAATGTCAAGAGCGTCGATCCACCACTGATCGAAGGAGCGTATGATGCCCGCGAGCTGATCGAACCAGGCGCTCATGCTTCAAGGCTCCCCGCGAACGGCGTCGACAATCCGCGTGACGTCGCGCATCTCGTCGACTTCATGAACCCGCACGATATGCGCGCCGCCCATGGCACAGACCGCGACCGCCGCCGCGGTCCCCCATTTTCTGAGGCCCACGGGGCGATCAAGGACATGCCCGATGACGCTCTTCCGCGACGGCCCGATCAGAACGGGCCGGTCGAGCCTCGCCATCTCGTCAAGCCGCCTCAAGACCTCAAGGCTGTGACCTGCCTGCTTGGCGAAGCCGATGCCGGGATCGACAATCGTTTGTTGGAGCGCCACTCCTGCGCGGCCTGCGCGACCAAGAGCATGTCGCAGCTCGGTCACGATCTCGCCCATCACATCCTCGTAGTGCGGTGAATCGTGCAACTCGGCGAAGCCGCCTCGAGAATGCATCAGCACCAGCGGCACGCCATGGCGCGCCGCGACTCCGCCGAGAGCCGCATCGAATCGCAGGGCGCTCACGTCGTTAATGATATCCGCCCCTGCGTCGAGCGCCGCTTCGGCGACCGCGGCTTTGCTCGTGTCGACCGAGATCCAACCGTCACACCGTCGACGGAGCGCGCGTACCACGGGAATCACGCGGCGCAGCTCCTCGCCGACGTCGACTCGGCATGCTCCGCCGGGTCGCGACGATTCGCCGCCCACGTCGACGATGTCGGCGCCCGCTCCAAAAAGAGCGAGACCATGCGCCACGGCGGCCTCGCATTCGAGGTGGCGACCGCCGTCCGAAAAGGAATCCGGAGTCACGTTGAGCACTCCCATCAACCAGGTTCGCTCGCCGAGAAGCCGCTCTTCGCCTCTGATGCGGAGTCCGTATCGCCGTCGCGGCGTAAAAAAACCGATCGCCTCCTCCTTCTGGAAAGCGACTCCATCTTCACGCACAACGCCATCAGGCGCTCTCAATGCGGCGCGACAGTCGTTCGCCTCCAGATTCACGCCCTCAGGCCGTCGGCTTGGGAGCCGTCACCGGCGGAGGCAGGATTCCCTCCATCGTCTCCGGGCTCTTCGGCTTCTCCTGGCGAGCCGGAGGCGGCGCGCTGATCGAACGCGAACGGCGCACTTCGATCGGCTCTCCCGCCAACACCTTCTCTAGCTGGGTCGCGTCCAGGACTTCGTGCTCCAGCAGCATCTCGGCCACGCGCACGAGCTGTTCCTGGTGTTTTTCAAGAACGCGCGCGGCTCGCTCGTACTGCTGCGTCACGATGCGCTTGACCTCGGCGTCGATCTTGACGGCGGTGGCCTCGCTGAAATCCTGCCGGCGGTTGAACTCCTTGCCGAGGAATATCGCCTCTTCCTTCTTCCCGTAAGTCAAGGGGCCCAGGTTCTGACTCATGCCCCATTCACAGACCATCTTGCGCGCGATCTCGGTCGCTTGCTCGAGATCGCTTTGCGCGCCGGTGGTCAGCTCACTGAAGGTTCGCTCTTCGGCTACTCGCCCGCCCATGGCCACGGCAATCCGACTCTCGAGCTGCGCCCTGCTGTAGTTGTGACGTTCCTCGAGAGGCAGTTGCTGCGTCAATCCCAGCGCCATTCCGCGCGGGATGATCGTGACTTTGTGAATCGGGTCGGTATGCGGCAGCAACACGGCGAGCAACGCGTGTCCCGCTTCGTGATAAGCGGTGATGCGCTTTTCCTCGTCGGTAATGATCATGCTGCGACGTTCCGAACCCATCATGACCTTGTCCTTTGAAGCCTCGAAATCCTCCATCGCCACGAAACGCCGGCTGTATCGGGCCGCCAGCAGCGCGGCTTCATTCACCAAGTTGGCCAGATCCGCGCCGGAGAAACCCGGCGTGGCCCGCGCCAGAATGGCGATGTCAACGTCGTCGGACATCGGTATCTTGCGCGTGTGAACCTCGAGAATGCCTTCACGACCCCGCACATCGGGCCGAGGAACCACGACACGCCGATCGAAACGGCCGGGTCGGAGCAGGGCGGGATCCAGGACGTCGGGGCGATTGGTTGCGGCGATGAGAATCACGCCGTCGTTGGATTCGAAACCGTCCATCTCGACCAGCAATTGATTCAGAGTCTGCTCGCGCTCGTCGTGACCGCCGCCCAGTCCCGCGCCGCGATGGCGGCCGACGGCGTCGATCTCGTCGATGAAAATGATGCACGGGGCGTTCTTCTTGCCCTGTTCGAAAAGGTCGCGAACTCTCGAGGCGCCGACGCCCACGAACATCTCCACGAAATCCGAGCCCGAAATGGAGAAAAAGGGCACGTTGGCTTCGCCGGCTATGGCGCGCGCCAGCAGGGTCTTGCCCGTGCCGGGCGCGCCCATGAGCAAAACACCCTTGGGTATTCGCCCGCCGAGCTTCTGGAACTTCTGCGGCTCCCGCAGGAACTCGATGATCTCTTGAAGCTCTTCCTTCGCCTCATCGACTCCCGCAACGTCCTTGAAGGTCACTCTCTTCTGCTGACTGGCAAGCAACTTGGCCTTGGATTTGCCGAAGGACAACGCCTTATTGCCGCCCGCCTGCATCTGGCGCATGAAGAAAACCAAAAATCCAATGACCAAGAGCATGGGCGCCCACGTGACGAGGATGCCGAGCCAGGTCGGCGTCCGGTCTGGAGCGAACTCGGTCTTCACGTTTTTGGAGATCAAAAGGTCCGGCAGCTTGTCATACCCCTCGGGCACGATCGTGCGGAAAACCTGGTCTTCCGTGGTATGTCCTTTGCCCTCGGGGCCGGTGAAGACAACATCCTTGATCGCGCCGGCCTCGACTTGCCGCACGAACTCGCTGAACACGTACTCGGTCTCGCGCTTCTGGTTCTTCAGATAGAAGAGCAGATAGATGACGCCAAGAAGCGAAAGCCACAACATGATGGTCTTGAATGCGTTATTCACGGCTTCAGCATGGCCTCCTTGGCCCGTGGCTCACGAAGCCCCTCCCGTCTCGCGCCTCGCAGCAGGCAGTGGTATCGAGCCGAGATACGGCAGCTCTCGATATCGCTCATCAAGAGCCATGCCATATCCGACGATGAAACGGCCCAGGGGCTCGTTAAGCGTGAAGGCCGCCCAGTCAGGCGTCAGCTCGACCTTGCGTTCACCCGGTTTATCGATCAAGACGCACACTCGCAGGCTGCGCGGCCCATGTTCGCGGATATGATCGAGAAGAAAACTCAACGTGATGCCGGTGTCGATAATGTCGTCAAGCAACAAAACGTGCCGATCTTCGTAGGGAATGTCCGAGGAGTAAATGATATCGGTGCAGGTCGCCGCCGTTTCGATCTCTTTCAGGGACGAGGATTGAAGAAAGTGACACGTCATCTCGAGCGGAACGGAGCGGATAAGGTCGGCCATGAACACCAGGCAGCTTTTCATAAGTCCGACGACGCAGATCTCCTCGCCGGCGTACGTCCGACCCAGTTCGGCGCCTAATTCGGCGACGCGCTTTTGGATCTGTTCCGGACTGAACAGAAGCGCAGGCTTGTCGCGCATCGTCTTTGCCCCCTGCTTCATGCCGTTAGACGCTTCAAGAGTCCCGCCGGATTCCTTGCGTCCCGTGCATGGGCCTCGACATACACGAAGCGCTCTCCTTGGCCGGGCGGTTCGCCGGGAAGCCCGGGCACCCAGAGCACGCGGTCACCAGCGGCGACGAGCGCCAAATCGTCGCGAAGATCGGCCGGAACCCGGCGTTGCATGAGGTATCGACCGAGGCTCACGTTCCTGCCGTGAAAGACATAGCGATCGCCAGGACGTCGTGTGCGCACCTCCAACTCCTCTCCTTCATACAGGACAAGCAGCGCGCCGTCCGGCCCCACGGCTTCTTCCTTTGAGCACGTCCGAGCCGACAGGCATGGACCGCCGGGCACGCACACGACGCCCGGAACTGAGAACGGCAGCGTATAAGGCTCTCGCTTCTCGACTCGTGGTCCAATATGAAGCTCCTCGAATCGGACAAAGGCCCGGCGTCCTCCCGGCAACGGCAGCCATCCGCCCGACGAGCGCGGTTTCCGAGCCAGATCGAGCATCATTTCGACATGAGCGGCGGTGACGCCGCGCAGCCCGCCGGCACGCGCCAGGGCGCTCCTCAGCATCAAACGCGCGGACGCGCGCGTCTCCTCGCCAAGAGCCTTGCGGGAGAGCGCGATCCCGGCGCCCTCGACGCGACTGGCTTTCGCAAGCCGCCGATTCACAAGCTCGCGGAGCAGCGATTCCTCCTCGGCCAATTGCAACGCCGTCCGGGCGAGAGCGCATCGCAGGCGCGGATTGAACCGCGCCTCGAGATAAGGAAGCAGCTCGTGCCGAATCCTGTTGCGACGAAACGTACGGTTCCAATTCGACGCGTCTTCGCGCCATGCAAGCCGCCGGTCGCGAAGGTATTCGACCACTTCCGCCCGTGAAACCGACAGAAGGGGCCGCAAGAGGTCTCCTTGACAAGGACGCATGCCGGACAAGCCCAGACGCCCCGCGCCACGCAATAACCGCAAGAGCAACGTCTCCGCCTGATCGTCCTGTGTATGGGCCACGGCGACGGCCACCGCGCCCGTCCGGTCCTTCACTCCTCGCAAGAAGGCGTAGCGCTCCTCGCGCGCCGTCTCCTCGATACCGCGGCGGAGCGTCCGCGCGCGGCCGAGCACGTCCGTTTCACCCGTCACAAGTCGCACGTCAAGCTCCCGGCAGAGCGAAATGCAAAACGTAACATCCTCGGTCGATGCCGGACGAAGTCGATGATCAAGGTGCGCCGCCACGACGGTAAAACCCCGACGACGTCCCGTTTTCAATAAGATGTCGAGCAGGGCCACTGAATCAGGTCCGCCGGAAAGACCGCTGACCAGCGTGTCGCCCGCTTGCGGAAACCCGGCGCGAGCAAGCGACTCACGAACAGCCTTTTCCGGACCCCTTGTCGTCTCCGACACGCGCATCCTCCAAGATCTGGTGGCGGTGCAGGGATTCGAACCCCGGACGCCGCGGATATGAGCCGCGTGCTCTGACCAACTGAGCTACACCGCCATCGCGCCGACACGATGCGGCCGAACCGCACCGTTGCGCCTCTCTGCGAAAGTGTACTACGGAACGTCCTCGAAGTGCCTGCTCACGCGTGTTGGGATATACTTTATTTGAAAGGCTCGAACTCGGGAAATCAACCATGGAGTGTGTGCTCTGCCAGGTCAGCGACCTTGATGAACGGCTGCACAAGTGCCCCATCTGCTTCAAGTGGATTTGCGAGAACTGCTGTTTTCGGAGCATGGGCCGCGCTTTCTGCAGCAGGAAGTGCGCGGAGCAGTTCTTCTTCGCCGATGACGATGACTGAACCGCGCACCGAGCCGTCAAATCGCCGATGAACATCGCGCCGACCTCATGAGTCACCCTAGCGAACGCCCTCGTCGATTACGTCAGACGGCGCGCTTGCGCGCGCTCGTGCGAGAGAGCGACGTCACGCCGGAGCGCCTGGTCTATCCGCTTTTCATCGTACCCGGCGCAGCCGTCAGAAAGCCGATACCGTCGATCGAGGGTTGCTTTCACTTATCGGCCGATGAGGCGGCGCGTGAAGCGCGTGAAGTCGAGGCGCAGGGCATTGCCGGCGTCATTCTTTTCGGCCTGCCCGAGTTCAAGGACGAGCGCGGAAGCCGCGGACTCGCCGATGACGGCGTCATCCAGAACGCGGTAAGCGCCATTCGCGCCGCCTGTCGCGAGCTCCTTGTGATCACCGACGTCTGCTTGTGCGAGTACACGTCGCATGGGCATTGCGGCATCCTGGAAGGCGGACGGATCATAAACGACAAAACCCTGCCCTTGCTGGCCGAGATGGCCGTTTCGCACGCGCGCGCGGGCGCGCACGTCGTCGCCCCATCGGACATGATGGACGGGCGGGTCGGCGCGATACGTCAAGCGCTGGACGACGCCAGTTTCACGGACACCGTCATTCTGTCTTACGCCGTCAAGTACGCTTCCGCCTTCTACGGTCCGTTTCGGGAAGCGGCCGATTCCGCCCCGCAAGTGGGCGATCGCCGCGGTTACCAGATGGATCCCGCCAACGTCCGCGAAGCCTTGCGCGAAGCGAGACTCGACGTGGAACAGGGCGCCGACGTCATCATGATCAAGCCCGCCCTTCCCTATCTCGACGTCATCCGCGCGGTTCGCGAGACCTGCCATCACCCCCTGGCGGCCTTCAATGTCTCGGGTGAGTATTCAATGGTCAAGGCGGCTTCCAAGCGCGGATGGATCGATGAGCAACGCATCGTGACTGAGATTCTGACGTCGATCCGTCGCGCCGGGGCGGATCTTGTCATCACTTATCACGCCAAGGACTTCGCCCGTTGGGTGAGATGAGTCGGTCACAGGAGCTTTACGCCCGAGCCAGACGGATCATGCCGGGCGGCGTCAGCTCTCCCGTGCGCGCCTTTGGAGCCGTGGGAGGAACGCCGCTGTTCATCGACAAGGCGAAAGGCGCATACGTCTGGGACGTCGACGGTCGCGCATACATTGACTATGTCGGATCGTGGGGCCCGATGATCCTGGGCCATTCCCACCCCGACGTCGTCTCGTCGATCCGGGAAGCCGCGGCGCGAGGCGCTTCATATGGAGCGCCCTGCATCCGGGAAGTGGAGCTCGCCGAGCGGATCCTCCGTCGTATGCCGTCCATCGATCGCATTCGCTTCGTCTCGTCAGGAACGGAAGCCGTCATGAGCGTGCTTCGACTGGCGCGTGCGTTCACCGGCCGGTCCAAGATCCTCAAATTCGAGGGAGGGTACCATGGACATGCCGACGCCTTGCTCGTATCGGCCGGATCCGGTCTTGCCACTCTCGGAATCCCGCAATCGCCGGGAGTCACGGCCGCGACCGCGGCCGACACGCTCGTGGCTCCTTACAACGATTTCTCGGCCGTCGAGGCGGCGTGCTCCGTTCATGGACATGATCTGGCGGCGATCATCGTCGAGCCCGTCGCGGGCAATATGGGCTGCGTGCCGCCCGCGCCCCGATTTCTTGAGACACTGGCGCAAGTGGCGCGGCGTGTCGGCGCATTGCTCATCTTCGACGAGGTCATCACGGGTTTTCGCGTCGGTCCGGGAGGCGCGCAGGGAATCTTCGACATCCATCCCGATCTCACCTGTCTGGGCAAGATCATCGGCGGCGGGCTGCCTGTCGGCGCATACGGAGGACGTTCCGAAATCATGGCGCGCGTGGCGCCCGACGGGCCCGTTTATCAGGCGGGCACGCTCTCCGGCAACCCCCTCGCCATGGCGTCCGGATGCACGACGCTCGACGTCCTGATGCTTCCGGAAGCGTACGATACGCTGGAGCAACGCGCGCGGGAATTGGCCGGGGGGCTCGCCGAGGCGGCTCGATCCCTGGATGTCGCTCTCACCGTCAACCGCGTGGGATCGATGCTCACGCCTTTCTTCACCGCCGGCCCCGTCACGGATTTCCAGTCCGCGAAAACGTCCGACACGAGCCGATATGCGCGCTTCTTCCATGCCATGCGCGAGCGCGGCGTCTACCTTCCGCCGTCGCAGTTCGAGACGTGGTTCGTTTCCCGCGCGCATGACGCCGGCGCGATTCGAACCACGCTGACGGCGGCGATTGAATCACTCGAAATCGCGCGTCGAGCCGCCGATCCCAACTGAAAACAAACAAATCGCCATATCAGTCTCGCGCGGCTTCGAACAATTGGCATCAATGCAAAAGCACAACGATCGTCGTGATACGTTGCACGCTGGATTAGCTCAGAGTATTAGAGGATGGGCTGATCCGCATGCACGTTGAAAACGAACATACGCGTCCAGTTCGGCAGAATCTTGGCCTCACGTTGGTATTGACAGGTGATGATCCGGCGATGCTCTTGTGTGTTGACACGACAGCTACTCTGCATGATATACCCCGCTAGCCCCGATTCGTCAGCCTCTTTAAGGATCATTTCCTTGATGCGATCATCGGTTGCAAAACCTCTGCCGGTTCGCGCAACCTGCGTCAAGCGATCGGAGAAGGAGTAGTTGGCATAGTACACAGGCGCGATGTTGTAGATGACGTAACCGACCGCGATGAAGATCACCAACCAGACAAACGTTGAAAGACGTGCGCTTCCTTCCTGTTTCGCGTTCATGATCCATCTCCGTTCATGCGCCTGGTCCGTCATCGGATCAGGTGAAAAAAACGCCTCCACCGCGTTCTTCCGAACGCCGTCAACGTGTCACGAAACCATCTGAGCCCGCCGCTGCTTTGATACTCGTCGCGCGTCGCCGCATAGGACCAGTATACGAGCAAGGCGCGACCCTTGACCTGATCGCATGGCAGGAATCCCCAGGATCGACTGTCCTTGCTGTTGTCGCGATTGTCTCCCATCACGAAGAGGTGATTCGCGGGAACCGTACGCGGCCCCCAGTTGTCCCGCCCCTCCTCCCGCGATCCGAACGCGGGGTCGTCGCGGCGAATCAACGGTTCTTCAAAGTGAACGTAAGGCTCATCGATACCACGGCCGTCGATGTAGACGACCTTGTCCCGAATCTCCACGCTTTCGCCCGGAAGACCGATGACGCGCTTGATGAAATCACGCTCGGGTTCCTCGGGATACTTGAATACGACGACATGCCCGCGCCCGATCGGTTTCTTGGCCAGGATCACGTCTTCGTATCTTCCCAAGGACGGCGAATAAACGCTCTTGTTGACGAGCAGATGGTCGCCAATCAGGAGGTTGTGCTCCATCGATCCGGTGGGTATCTTGAAAGCCTGAATGACGAACGTTCGGACAAAGAGCGCCAGAACAAACGCGACGACCAGGGATTCCAGGTATTCACGCGCCGTGGATTTCCTCAGAGCGTCCGGGGCTGAACGGCCTTCCTCAGTCAT
>JAFGSN010000043.1 GCA_016934575.1 Vicinamibacteria bacterium | reverse complement strand
GCGTCGCGAGAGCATGGACTTGCGGGTTGACGCTCAGCAACCAGCCGAACATCTAGTTTAATTAAATCCCCAATGCCTTCGTAAAAAAACGCCACCACTTTTTCGTAGGAAAGCCCGCCCACCTGACGTCGTCAATCCGTGCGCTCTTGCGCTCGGGAGACGCGTCCTATGAAGACACGTCCGCTTCGATGGGTCGCCCGAAGAAGTATCCTTGACCGTAATGGACGCCGAGATCGAACAGGGTTTCCGCCTCTTCCCCGGTCTGGATGCCCTCGGCGATCACCGTGGCGCCTACGGCGGCGCCCATCTCCGCAATGGCTCGCACGACCTGCTGGTTGATCCGCTTCAGATGCACGTCACGCACGAGACCCATGTCGATCTTGAGATAACTCGCTCCGAGCGTGACCAGCGTCTCGAGGCCGGAATATCCCGCGCCGAGATCGTCGATTGCGAAGCTGAAACCCATCTCCAGGAATGAATGCATCGCTTCCCGATAAAGACCTATGTTCTCGATGACCTCTCGTTCCGTGATCTCGAGAGTGATGAGACGCGGCGAGAGCGACTCGCCGAGCATGTCGATCATTCCCCGTCCTCGAAAAGACGGATCGCGGATGGTTGACGGCACGGTGTTGAGGAACAACCGTCCCGGCGCGCCGAAATCGGCCCAGTCTTGAAAAATCCGGCGGCGGCAAGCGCGTTCCAGCTCCGCGACCAATCCGTGCCGAGAGGCCGCGTCGAACAGCACGAGCGGAGGCTCCAACTCGGAGGCGCGCGGTCCGCGAGAAAGCGCCTCGTGCCCCATGACACGGCGACTCTCGATCTCGACGATCGGTTGAAACGCGGTCCACAGCGTTCGATTGAAGATGATCTGCAGCAGCCGCTCGCGCTCCTGACGCTCGCGCAATACGCGACTGAGCTCGGCCGTCCGGCGCGCCTCCTCGATGAGCTGGGCGATCTGACGTTCCTCGCTGGCCAGCGGACTGTAAAGCACGAAAGCGTACCCGACGTCCACTGCCGGGCGCTCGCGACCGTACGGGTGAGCCACCCTGAAGACTTTCGGCTGCAGAGAATCCTCCATTCTCCGCGCCAGGCCTTTCAGGTCTTTCATCGCCAGATTGCCTCGCGGGCTCCGCGCCGCGGAGAGGAAGAACACGAATCGGTCGCCTTCACGCGCATCCACCGCGAGAACGTCTTCATCTCTCAACCGTCCACGGAGATCGTCGAGCAACGGCTGGATGTGCTGCCGGACCGTCAGATAGGCTTCTGTTCCGAAGCGTCGCTCGATTTCGATCAACGATACGAGATCGATGACGATCGCGCCAAGCCCGCCCTGTTCGCGGAGCATGGACCCGATACGAGACTGCACGCCGGTGATTGACGGGACATCGACCATGGATCTACGCGGGCCGGTTCAGGAAGGAACGCAGATCGCTCAATAACTCTCCGGCGGTCGCGTAGCGTTCGGCGGGATCCTTTTGAAGCAGGCGAAGAATCATCGCCTCGATCTCCTCGGGAACTCCCGGCTCCAGGTCGGATGGGGGAGTCGGCGGCTCCAGGCAATGCTTTTTTAGCGTTGCATAGTGAGTGTCCCCCACGAACGGCCTGCGACCCGTCACCATCTCGTAGAAAACGACGCCGAGCGAGTAGAGGTCGCTACGGCCGTCGGTGCCGCGGCCTTCGGCCGTTTCCGGCGCGACATAATCCGGCGTGCCGAGGAAAGCGCCGGTCACCGTCAGGCCGTCAAAGCTGCGCGCGCGCGCGATGCCGTAGTCCATGACCTTGACCGTGCCTTCGCGAGTGATCATGATGTTCGACGGCTTGACATCGCGATGCACCACTTCCTTGAGGTGAGCGTAATCGAGCGCCTCGGCAATCTGGTAAACGAAAGAAGCGCTGAGCGTCGGATCGAGCCGGCCCTGATTCCGCAAACGACGGCCAAGGTTCTCGCCGTCGATAAGTTCCATCGTGAAAAACGGGACCCCCAGCGCCTCACCGCGCTCGAAAATGCGAATGATGTTGGGGTGGTGCAGCGTCCGGCCGATCTCGGCTTCGCGAATGAATCGTTGCAGGAACTCTTGGTCGTCGAGCAAGCCGGCGAGCGGCCGCTTGAGAGCGACGACCTCGCCGTGCCGCTCGGCCTTATATACGGCGGCCATGCCCCCCTTGCCGATCTGCTCGAACAATAAGTACTCGCCGAAAATCTCGCCGCCCTCGGGCGGAGTTCCGAACAACGCGGGTTCGTTGAAACCGGCGTTGGACGCCCCGCTCGAACCAGCCGGCCAGCGAATCAACGATCGCGATGCCGCCGCCGAGCGAGAAGGCGTCTCGAGCCTCGCGTTCGCCGTCGCGGAGCGCGCACGCCGCCTTATATAGTAAACGACGAGCATCGACAGCAGAAGCAACACGACCGCCGCGGCCGTGACATAAACGGCGCCGTCGCGCCACGCCGCCTCAAGCTTTCCACGAAAGACGATCGGCCCGGGTCCGGCGACCTCGATGCGCTCGATCACGTCGCGATAACCGGATCGTGTGAGTCGGATACGATGCGTCCCGGGCGAGATCGCGCCCTTGACCAATCGTCCGGAATGAGGATCGGTGACGCCCATCGGCTCGTCATCAATGTATACAAGCGCGCCGGGCGGAATGGAGTAGACGAAAAGCGACGCGCTGTGAATCGGCGGCGAGGGAGACGGGGTCGGCTTGACGTCGATGGCGTTGAGCTTGCGTCTTTCAACGATCTTGCGACCTGATGTCACGCGCACGGCGACGATTTCCTCGGTGAAGCCCTCCATGCGCAATGTCAACTTGTACAGTCCAGGCTCAAGCTCGATGGTGAGCGGCGTTATACCGATCAGACGGCCCTCGCGCAAGACCATGGCGCCGGCTGGCTCGGATCGCAGATCGAGCGTTCCCGAGACTGGAGCCGCCGAAACGACGGCATGAGGCGTCGGAAACGGAGTGCCCGTCGGCGCCACGCTCGGCGCCGGAGTCGGCGGAAGAGGGGTGACTCTGGCGAGAAGCGCCTGTTGTCTCAGGTCCGCCAGTCGCGCCTCGACCTGCCTTCTCTGCCCGGCCGGCTCCTTGCCCTTTCGGCCGGATTGATCGAGCGCCTTGCGCGCCAGATCCAGCTCCCCGGCGAGAAGGCAAGCCTCGGCGAGACGCAGATAAGGATAGTAGTCGATCCGATTCGTCCCATATGTGATGACATTCGCTCCCGGCTCGGGCTGCAGCCGGATCGCCCGCTGGAGCAATCCCATGGCCGTGCGCCCGTCCTTGTTCCTGAGCGCGTCCACGCCGCGCGTATAGGCGTCAAACCACTCTTCGGCCGTCGACGGTCGGGCCAGAACCAGTGTCAGAACAAGCCAGATCCTGACGGCGCGTCTCGACGCTCCCGTCCTTATCAACCCTTGGACCCCACGAAGATCGAGCGGAGCCATCGCTTGATAGGATCGTCGGCCGCGCTGCCCAGTCTCAAGATAATGGACGCCACGATACGACTTTGCTTGACTTTCTCGCGCGGGTAACTTGGTTGTTCCGCCGCATCCCCGACCTCGTCCAGCCTGAAGCCCACGGCGCCCTCGCTGTGACGGATCTCGTATGCCAGATCGACGACGATCCGATCGAAGTTGACGCCCGTCCCGAACGTCAGCCCCCTGATCTTTCGGCCCTTGGCCGTTTCAGGATCTGGCGTCATTGTGCCGAGGTCGGGCACCGGCGATCTCTCTTGAAAAGCCCCGCAACGAAGCGGAACGACGAAACGCGGAAACGAGAGCAGGAACTCCGCGCCAAATCTGAATTGACCGGCGTTCTTCGTCAACGTCTCCGAGGCGGGCGAAAGATCGAAGAAGTTGCGATTGATGTACGGCCGCGCCTCGGAGTCGCCGCCTGTGAAGCCCAGCGACATCGGGAGAAAGGCGTCGCCGGGAACGTCCTCGATGACGGCCCGCGCCCATTCGGCGTATGAATAGTCGGCGGCGACGGTCAATCCGCGGAACGGCCGTATGGCGATCCCCACGCCGCCGCTGCGCGGCCACCTCAGGCGGCTGTTCATCCATACGTCTCGATTGTCGGTCGACTCCATTCGGGCGGAAGACCACTCGACGATGGTCTCCTCGAGCTTGTAACTGCCGGCGAACGGCAGTCGCATCACTCCCCCGATGCTCACCGCCGGATAACGCAGCAGAATGCCGAGGTTCGCGTTCATGCCGCGCAAGCTCTGATCCTGATCGAAGAAAGCCCTCGCGTTGTACACGTCGCCGGACGCGCTCGCGTCCAGAGAACGCAAGCTGAGCACCTGCATGCCGGACGCCTGCCATTCGCCGATCCATGAGTTGATCGATCCGCCGACCGACACCGCATCCGTGAGCTCGAGACCCGCCGCGAGACTGAACGTATGAAACGCTCCCGATTGATTGGAGTCGACTCTGACAAGCGGCGAGACCGGGATCAGGCGACTCTCCGGGCCCGATGCCTCCCAGGAGTCGTTCGGCAGAACCACCGTTGCGTCGCCTCTGCCGAAAAGATCGACAGAGCGCTGATAGGAGAGTTGCAGGGTCAAACGCCGCGCGCCGGCTTCGAGCGGAAGCGCCAGGCCGATGAACTCCGGAACGTTCTCGCGCGCTTTTTCCACTTCGGTGACCGGCGCGTCCGGACGCGCAAGCTTGGCGGCGGACCAAGTGGCGAAGCTGACCAGAGCGATTTCCGACCTGCGGAGTTGCGCGAGTCCCGCCGGATTGAACGAGGCGGCGGTGCCGTCGTCGACAACGGCAATGAACGCGCCTCCCATGCCCGCCCCCCGCGCTCCGGCGCCGATGGGGTTGAAGGAATTGCGCAAGACGACATTCTGCAGCGATTGCGCCCACACGAAGTGTGGCGCAAACCAGCACATGGCGGTGATGATGACCCGCTTTGCGTCCATTCCCAAGGCCCGAGATTGCCCGCCGACTCACTCTAGCCGCCGGCCCTAAAGCTGTCAATCTTCACATGTCAAGAGCGAGGCAGCGAATCCTTGCCGTCTCCATGTCTCGCCCATGCGCCCGATTCTTTCAGGGGCAGAATGTCCGCGCCTTGCGCAACTGATGTTGCATCGCTTCGAGCATCTGTCGTCCCACCGACGTGCGCACGCGTCGCTGCGCCTGCTCGATCTCGCGCTCCGCCTCGGGTAGAGCGGCATTGACCGCCTCGCAATCTGGAATGCCGCGAACAACCTCGTTGACCGCCGCGCTCGCCTTGCTCATCACGCGCTTGTCGTGTTCCACCAGGATGAGATGGGAGTCCTGATTCTTGCGACCATTCCGTACTTCCCCCGATCCGGAGTCTTTCCCGCCGCTACACGCCGCTATCCACGGCATGACGATCATCAAGACCCAAGTTCCACGCTTCATCGCGGCTCTCTCCTTCTCTTCGGACCCGCTCAATCCGAGGTCCCCCTGGGCTTCACGGACAACCTCGTCACCCTATCTCGCTGTTTTTCATCGACTTAAGGATCATATGCCTCATCCACTGAAGCGTCAATGGTCTTTACATGGCCCATAATCTTGTGCTAGATTGCTTTCGGTTCACAAGATGTTGGGGATTCTCGATTATGCAGATGCGTCTCGAAAGCGTTGAACTGACGGGTTTCAAGTCATTCTGCGACAAGCAGGCCCTTTCTTTCACGGGGGGAGTGACGGGTATCGTCGGGCCCAATGGTTGCGGCAAAAGCAATATCTCCGATGCGATATCCTGGGTTCTCGGCGAGCAGAGCGTGAAGAGCCTGCGTGGCGCCTCGATGGAAGACGTGATTTTCGCCGGTAGTCAGACGCGCCAGCCGCTCGGCTTGGCGGAGGTGAACCTTCGAGTCTCGGGCCTCAACGGCAACAGTCCCGACGGCCGTTCGGAATGTATCGTCACCCGCAGGCTTTACCGTAACGGCGAAAGCGAATATCTGATGAACGGCCAGATCTGCCGCCTGCGCGACATTCACGAGATGTTCATGGACACCGGCCTGGGTTCCAAGGCGTATTCCATCATCGAGCAGGGCAAGATCGGACTGATCCTTTCATCCAAACCCACCGACCGCCGCGCGCTCATCGAAGAGGCGGCCGGCATCACGAAATACAGGGTTCGGCGACGACAGACGGCGCTCAAGCTCGAAGCCGCCCAGCAAAACCTCCTGCGCGTGAACGACATCATCCACGAAGTCGAGAAGCAGCTCGACAACCTCAAGCGACAGGCGAGCAAGGCGCGTCGTTATCGGGCGCTGCGCGACGAAATGCGCGGATTCGAACGCATTCACTACGGGCGCCGTTTCCTCGATCTCGATCAGAAGGCACGCCTCCTCGACGGACAAGTCCGCGAGGAGGCCGATCGCGAGCGATCCGCCGGCTTGGTGCTCGAGACCGAGGACGCTCAATTGGCGGCCCGACGCGCGGCGCTCTACGATGAAGAATCCGGCCTCGAGGACCAACGCGGGCGTCTCAACGATTTGACGCTGAGCATCGATCGGCAGCAGGGACGTTCCGGCTTCTGCAAGGAGCAGATCTCCGAAACCACGAATCGCGAAAGCGATTTGCTGCGCGAGGCCGAGGAGCTCTCCTCCCGCATCGCCCCCATGGCCGATGCTCTCACGACCAAACGTGAGGAGCTCCGCCGCATCGAAACGGATCTCCGCGAAGCGGAATCCGGTTGCGCCGAGGCCGAGGCTTTCGTCGCCCGGAGCGTCGCTCAACAAACGGCGATCGAAGCCCAGCTTGATGAATCACGCATCGCGCAAGTCGAGCTGATGAGCCGCATCGCCGCTTTACAGAACTCCATGGAAACCGCGCGCGCGTCCGCCGAGCGCGCGTCCAGCGCTCTCGTCAAGCTTGGCTCGGAAATCGAAATCCTGCGAAACGAGCGCACACGAACGGACGATCTCGTCGCCGCTTCTCGCCGGCGCGAGGAGGAAGGCGAAGCGCATCTGCTCGACATGAGACAGCGCAAGGAAGAGGCCGCCGTTCGTGACTCCGAAGCTCGCGCACAAGCGGATCGATTGGCCGACAAAATCGAAGCGCTCCAGAGCGAACGCGACAGCCTTGCGGGCCGACTCGCCTCCCTGGAGGAAATCGTGGCGACGCATTCGATGTTCGACGAAGGCGTCCGGATGCTGCTCACGCGGCGCGACAATGGGGACGCGACGGCGCCGACGATCCTTGGGGTCGTCGCCGACTCCGTCGAAACGGATTCGACCCACGAGCGCGCTCTCGAGGCCTTCCTCGGCAATCGCTTGCAGGCATTGCTCACGCCCGACGCCGATCACGCCCTGTGCGGCGTTCGGTATCTCGAGGAATCCGGCACCGGTCGCGGCACGTTCCTGCCCCTGCCTGCCGCTCGATTCAGCAGCGGATGCTCCATGCTTCGCGAAATCGCGCGCCAAGAGCATGCCGTCAAGGGCCTCCTGAGCGATTTCTATCGCGTCGACGGTCCGCACTCCGCGGAGATTCGCGCGATACTGCCCGACGCGCTTCTCGTCGAAACGCTTGAGCAGGCCTTCGAGATCGCGTCTCGACAAGGCCCTCTGCCCTTCGTCACGTTGTCGGGAGAGACCTTGCGAGGCGGTCTCATCGAGGGCGGTCGCGGAATCAAGGGGCTTCTGTCTCCGCGCCGCGAGATCCGAGAAGTCCGCTCGCGACTGGAGGAGCTGTCCGGAACTCTCGATGCGATGCGTCTAAGCGTGGAGGAGCATCGCTCGCGCGCCAAGGCCGCGCAAGACGAGATCCGTGTAATCGAGGATGGCATTCATTGCGCCGAAAAGGATCTTGTCGCGATCCGCCACGATCTCGCCGCGGCGACCGAGGAATGCGTGCGTCTCGAACGCAAGTCCGTGGTTCTTCGCGCCGAGATCGAGCAGGCGGAAAACGATCGCTCCGCGGCGCTGGCGCGTGGAGAGGAAATCGAACGTGCGTTCGCTTCGTCACAGGTCGAGCGCGAGGATTGCGCTCAGAAACTCTCACAATTGGCAGACGCGGTGGTGCAGTGTCGCGCCGCCACTGAGAACGCGCAGGCGCTCTCCTCGGACGCCCGCAGCTCCGTGGCCGCGCTTCGCGAGCGTCTGAACGCCTGTGAAACGGAGCTCCGCCGTATCGAGAAGGACAACGATGAGCTTGTGGAACGTATCGCCTCCGCGCGTCTCCGCGCCGACGGCCTGTCACGTCGCCGAGAAGAACTGAGCGCGGATCTGGCCGAATCGGAGCAGCGCGTCAGCCGGGGCCTGATCGAGCGCGAACGTCTGCTGAAGGAAGTGAGCGCGCGCGAGGATCGCGTACGGGATCTGCGCAACGAGCTTGAAGGCCGCGAGCACGCGATCCGTGAGCGACGCCGCGAGCATGACATGCTCAAGGACGTCATCTCGGAGCTGGGAGTCGAGAAAGCGCGCGCCGGATCCGACATGGACCATCTCGCGCGCGAGTGCTGGCAGTCGCTGCAGCAGAGCGCGGCCGAGGCCGCGGCCTCGCTGAGCGAGGAGGATCTGGCGCAAGACGCGGAGAGCCTCTCCGCCGCGATCGATGCGATTCGCCAGCGTCTCGACCGCATGGGGCCCGTCAACGTGCTCGCCGTGGAACAGCTCGAAGAGCAGGATCAGCGTTGCGATTTTCTGACGACCCAGAGACAGGACCTGCTCGACTCGATCGCCGAGCTCGATCACGCCATCAAGAAGATCGACCGCACCTCGCGCGAGCGTTTCCAGGAGGCCTTTGAAACGATCAATCATCATTTCAGCGAGGTTTTCCGCCAGCTTTTCGGAGGCGGCACGGCGGGCTTGTCCCTGATCGACGAGGAGAACGTCCTCGAAAGCGGCATCGACGTCATGGCCCAGCCCCCGGGCAAGCGCCTGCAGAACGTCATGCTCCTGTCGGGCGGCGAGAAAGCCTTGACCGCGATATCGCTCCTGTTCGCGATCTTCCAGTACAAGCCTTCTCCCTTTTGCATCCTGGACGAGGTCGACGCGCCTCTCGACGACGCAAACATCGGTCGCTTCGTCAAGATGCTCGACGGACTCAAGCACGAGACGCAGTTCGTCCTCATCACGCATTCGCGCCGAACGATGGAGATCGCCGATCATCTCTACGGCGTGACGATGGAAGAGCCGGGAGTCAGCAAGCTCGTGAGCGTCCGCTTTACCTAGGTAACGGGCGTAAAACTGAGAAAAACCGGCCGGCGCCGGCCGGCCGAGTTCGCCCGCGCTCAGCCCGTCAATCCCCGCGCCTCGAGAATCAGACGCGTTTTCATCTCGTGCAGACGCTCCTCGAGTCCGACCGGGTATCGATGCGGATTGACGAAACGCTTGACGCCGGAATGCAACAGCGACATTTGTGAGCGAGCGCGCTCACGTATCGCATGAATTTCGGGAGATTGGTAAACGACGCGGCCGGATCGGAATATCGGCACAAGCAAATCCGCGTAACCGGGCGCCGGCGGCAGCTTTTTGCGTCGCGTGGAATCGAGGGGATCGATCATGGTCCGGCCGTGCTCGATCCCGAGAGTTTCGTCGTATATGACGTCCGCGACGAATCCCTCCGATCCGACATATCGACGCACCTGCAGCACGCCCGGATTGGATGTCTTGACGGCCTGCTCCGAGAGCTTGATTTTCGGGCGCCACTCGCCTCCGGGACGTCTCAAGGCGCCGAGCTTGTAGACCCCTCCGAGCGCCGGCTCGTCGCCGCCGGTCACGAGCCTCGTTCCCACTCCCCAGACGCCGACAGCGGCGCCTTGCTCCTTCAGGCTGGCGATGATGCGCTCGTCGAGCTCGTTGCTGGCGACGATCGCCGTCCGTACAAAACCCTCTTCGTCGAGCATTCGCCGCGCCTCGACGCTCAAATAGGCGAGATCTCCCGAGTCGAGCCGTATGCCGCCGAGGTCGTAGCCTTGTTCGCGCAGGCGACGGCCCACCGTTAAGGCGTTGCGAACGCCCTTGAGCGTGTTATAGGTGTCGACCAGGAAGATGCAGTTATTCGGCATCGCCCGGGCGTAGGCGTCGAACGCCTCGAGCTCGCCGTCGAAGGCCATCACCCAACTGTGCGCGTGAGTGCCCCGCACCGGTATGCCGTACAGCCTGCCGGCTAGGACGTTCGAAGTCGCCTCGCATCCGCCGATGAAAGCGGCGCGCGAGGCCGCAAGCCCGCCTCCCGCGGACTGTGCGCGTCTCAAACCGAACTCGAGCACCGGATCGCCCTGGGCGGCCAGGCATATGCGCGCCGCCTTTGTCGCAACGAGCGTCTGGAAGTTGACGACGTTCAGCAAGGGGGTCTCCAAGAGCTGGCATTGAAGCAACGGCCCGCTCACGCGAATGAGCGGCTCGTGCGGAAACACGATCGTGCCCTCGGGAATCGCGTCGACATCGCAACACGGATCGAGCCCTCGAAGCGCTTGCAGAAATTCCTTTTCAAAGAGCGACGCGCCGTCGTTGCCGGTCAGCGTCGACAAATATTCGATGTCCTCTTCCGAGAAACGATACTCTCGTATGTAATCGACCGCTTCAGCCAATCCGCAAGCGACGGAAAAGCCGCCGGAAAAAGGATGCCGCCTGAAGAAGAGATGAAAAACAGCATCCTCCTCGACGCCCGCTTTCCAGTATCCATGCGCCATGGTGAGCTCATACAGGTCCGTCAACAACGCCAGCGAAGGCCGATAAACATCATGCAGTCGCGTCATCTTCGACTCTCCTTGCACATCCATGAATACAGCCGCCATGAGAAAGGAAACGGAACAATTATTCAAAGGCGCCGGCTTCATGCTTGACCCGTTGAGCTTTCGCGATTGCGCGCCTTTGCTTGCGCCAATATACGTCACCACGATTGCCGATTGAAGCACGGAAACGCTCCTCCTTTAGCGCGGATCGTTCATCGAACCGCTCGATTCGTCGCTCGTTCGTGATAGCCTCAGCCGTCGAGAAGGCCGCGCTTGGCCAGGATTCTCCTGCGGTTCCCAAGGATTCATCGCATCATGCGCGAGTACGTCGGTCATCTGCACCTGCACTCCACCTATTCCGATGGAACCGCGACCATCGAGGAGATCGCCGCCGAGGCGCGCTCGGCCGGCCTGTCTTTCATCGGCATAAACGACCATCATCATCTCGACGGCCTTTACCACGGCAAGGAAGGCTGGATCGAGGGCGTCGCGGCGCTCGTCGGATGCGAGATCAACGATCTAGAGAACCACTATCTCGCCTACAACATCGATCGTGAGGTCAAAGGCGACGCGGCGCGACCTCAGGCCGTCATCGACGCGGTTCGCGCGCAGGGCGGACTGGGTTTCATCGCCCATCCGTTCGAAAAAGGCAGCCCGTTGTGGGACAGGGGACGGACGTTCGGGTGGACCGACTGGCAGGCGCACGGTTTCACCGGAATCGAGATCTGGAACTTCTCCTCGCTTTTTCGCGCCAACGCTCGCAACGTTCCTCTGGCGCTTCTTCGCTACTATTTCCTGCGCGCCGCCCGGCTCGACCCCCTACGCGAGACTCTCGACGTCTGGGATCTGTTGAGCCGCGCCAGAAAGGTCGTGGCCATCGGCGGCTCGGACAATCATGGATTCAGAATGCGGACGCTGGGAGGGCTCATCCCAGTGAGGCTTTTCGACTATCGAACCGCGTTGCGCTCGGTTCATACGCATGTGTTGCTTCACGACGATTTACCCGTTTCCTTCAAGGCGGCGAAGGCGGCGATCATCGAGGCGCTGGCCGAAGGCCGTTGTTTCGTGGCCCTGCACCTCTTCGACGATCCACGAGGGTTCCGTTTCGAGGCCGAAACGCGCCGCGGCCGTTTCGTCATGGGCGACGAGGTCTTGTTGGGCGATACGCCCGTTCTTCGCGTTCAATCACCGACGCGCGGCATGATTCGCTTCATCCGCGACGGCCGGACGATCTCCGTCAATCATGGTCGGTCCGCGGAGCTGGCGGCGCGCCAGGCCGGCTCTTATCGCGTCGAGGTTCGCCGGTCGCGGATGCTGGGCGGCACGCGCGCCTGGATCTTCTCGAACGCCATTCGCGTCAGCGACGATGCTCGCGACATGTCCCAAGCATTCCCCGAGCAAACGTCGTCCAGGCGGCAAGCAGCCAAAACATGACCTGACGATCGATGATGTTATGATCGCGAAAACAGTCTTGGAAGGAGAACTCATGAGGCCACGATCCTGGACACGAATCACGGCGCTGCACGGCGTTCTGGCCGTCTTGGCGCTGACGGCTTCTTCATGGCCCGCCGAAGACTCGATCGAGAAGGAGCTGAAGAAGTCCTGCGGCAAGGGACAGGGACAGGACTGTCTCGCGCTCGCGAGCGCTTATCGCGAAGGACGCGCCGTCCAGAAAAACGCGAAAAAGGCGGCGGAATACTACAAGAAGGGCTGCGAGTTGCGCGTCTCACGCGCATGCCTGGAGCTGGCCGCGATGTTCCGCGCGGGTGAAGGCATGTCGCCGAACATCGAGCGCGCCGTCGAGTACATGAAAGCCGCGTGCGACATGCAGGACGCGGGCGGTTGCGGACTTCTCGGCGAGATCTACGAGATCGGCGCTGAAGTTCCAATGGATCTCCGACAGGCGGTCGATTATCACCAGCGCGCCTGCCAGAATGCGCTGGCCAAATCATGCGGTCGCCTGGGGGCCATATATCTTAAGGGCGCTCCCATGCCGCGCGACGCGAAAAAGGCCGCCGAGTTCTTCGAAAAGGGCTGTTCCGGCGGCGATTTCCCATCCTGTGGTTCGCTGGGATCTCTTGTCTGGAGCGGTGAAGGCATGGCCGTTAACCGCCCTCGAGCGGTCACGCTTTTCAAGAAATCCTGCGACGGCGAATACCATCCGGCCTGTCACGACCTCGCGCTTGCGCATGCCCGCGGCGAGGGCGTCTCTAAGAACGCGTCTCTCGCCCGTGAGCTCTTCACCAAAGCGTGCGGCGCGAACGAGTATCGCTCCTGTTATCAGCTCGGCCTCATGCATCGCGACGGCGCCGCGACGGCCCAAAGCTTCACAGACGCGGCCACGCTGTTCGCCAAGGCGTGCCAGGGCAATGTCGGCGGCGGCTGTTACGAGCTCGGCGTTTTCAACGCGACGGGGCGCGGCGTGAAAAGGAACCTCGCCCAGGCGATGTCGCTTTATCGAGACGGGTGCACTCACGGCGAACCCCGCGGGTGCCTGGCGCTTGGTCTTCTCTACGAGGGCGGTCAAGGAGTCGTGAAGGATCTGCGTCTCATGGCTTCGCTCATCGACGAAGCATGCTCCAAGGGACTGATGGATGCTTGCGGTCGTCTGGCCAAGATCTACGAAGCCGCGAGCGGCGTCAATCGCGACATCAACAAGGCCATGTCGCTTCACGGGCAAGCCTGCGAGGCGAGCTTCTTTTCGAACTGCCATGATCTCGGCGTCTACCACTACGACGGACGTTACATATCCCGCGACATCCAGAAAGCCGTCGAGCTCTTCCGCCGCGCTTGCGACGGCGATTTCCCGGCGTCGTGCTTTGCTCTCGGGACCCTGCATGAAAAGGGAGAAGGCGTGGCCCGAGACCGCGCGCGCGCGCAGGAGTTGTTCATCAAAGCCTGCGAGGGCAAGATTTCGGCCGCATGCGCCAAGCTGCCGCGACGTCTTCAGCCTCGCTGAAGCAGCGCGGCTGACGCGCGCCGGGCCGGCGAGCAAGCTCCCGGTTCAGCGGCCCAGGCCGACGCGGCGAAGCGGCGCGCTCCAGATCGATTCCATGGATCGCGACGGATCTCCAGCTCGCAGCGCCACGACACAGGCCGCCAACTCCGCGGCGTGAGGAATTCGCGCGCAGACCGAAACGGCCGCGCCCGCATCGATCATATGTCGCCATGCGGCGTTGACGGCATGAACGACGCGCGGCGGCGGCGCGCCGCCGCCCCATTTCTCCGACTCTGTTTTCCAGCAAGTCCAGGACTCAGGATGGCCGCCGCGGTCGCCGGTCGCCGCCTCGAACAACGCTTCGGCGAAAAGGCACGCGCCGGCGATGGCGCTGGAATCGCGATGCGTGAGGCGCGCCAGGCTCGCCGCGGCCGCGACGACGCGCTCACGATCGGCGCGGCCACGCGCTAGGATCCAGACGACCAGTGGCGCCGTGAGCGCCTCCGGGCCCGGCCCTTTCGGTATCTCATTCCGCGCGGCCGTGTACCATGGACCGTCGTGAGGCGGCCGCATGCGCCGCGCGAGACGCATGAGATCGACGACTCCCGCGGCTTCGATCTCGTTCATCACGTCGAGCGGACGGAGATCCGCCGGTCCCGTCGTCGGTCCGCTTCCGAGGCACGCTATCGCTCGCGCAAGCGACAACGTGAACGAGGAGCGGCGCGCCGCGCTGATTTCGAACAAGCGCTCGACCATCTTCTCGATCCGCCGATCGGCCAGCGCGCAGTTTCCCGTAGTCTCCACCTCAAAGCTGGCGAAACGACGTTTCTCCTCCTGGGACATCTGGGCGGCGACGCGATCCAGCGCCCGGCCACGATCCATTCCCTCTCTTCGCATAAGACGATCGATCTGGATCTCCGGAGCGCAGTGAACCACGATGAGGCGGTCGTATCGCAAATGCGCGCCGCCTTCGATCAGGAGCGCTCCGTCCGTGACGATAACGGCGTCACGAACAACGGAGGCGCCGTCAACGCGCCGCTCTTCCTCGGCACGCACATGAGGATGAACGATCGCGTTCAGCCGCAGGCGCGCGGATTCGTCGGAGAAGACGATCGCGGCCAGCGCGCGCCGGTCGACGCCGCCGTCGGGTCCCACGATCGAGTCGCCAAACGTCGCGACGACCTCCGCGTGCGCGGAACCGCCGGACGCCATCACGGCGTGCGAAACTTCATCGAGATCAATCGAATGACAGCCCGCGCGTCCGAGGCGCTCCAGAACGCGGCTCTTGCCGCAGGCGATTCCTCCGGTCAGGCCGACGCGTAACACTGCTGGAGCGATCTCAATCCGCCGCCGTTTGAAGCCTGGCGGCTTGGACCGTGTTCTTCAAAAACGAAACGACCGAGACGCGCGACTTCTTCCCGCGACTCTTCCTGAAGCGTACTCGCCAACGTGGCTCCATCCAGCGGCGTCGCTGTCATCGCCGCGCATCATACCATCGTCAATGACCTTCCGCTTCCGCGTCTCCCACCCGTTTCTCACGCACGCCGCTTCGGCGCCACAAGAACTCGAAGGCCAAGCCCTGAATGAGGGCAAAGGCGAAAAGCGAGAGATCGGCGTTGACGTAAAGAGAAATGAAAGCCACGCCCGTGCTTCTGACGAGCAGGGCCAAGCCCAGGCCAATCGAGACATTCAGCGCGTAGAACGACAGGATCAGGCCCACGGTTTCGAAGACGCTCCCCGTGGCCCGGCGCAGATCGGACCGCGACCATCCGCGGCGCCGGGCACAGCCGCCGAAAACGACGATGGACGTCAAGACTCCGACCGCCAGTAAAAAAAGCGAATCCATATGGATATGCCTCAGATGCGGCCGAGCACGCGGTAATAAATGCGAGCAGCGAGCGTAATAAGCAGCTTTTTCGTCGTGGCGAGTCGTTCCATCGGAAGACTCGCTTCCGCCGAAACCTCGTCGACGGGCGCCGGAAGCACATCGAGGCCGGCACGTGTAAAAACACGCCGAGCACGCTCGATATGGTGCGAACCTGTGACGAGCAGCGCCCTTCTCGCTCCACGTGGATGCAACAAGGCAGCGACGCGCGCGGCCTCCTGCTGCGTCGTCAGGGCGTGCGAGTCCGTCAAGATCGATTCGGCCGGGATCCCCAGCTTTCGCGCCATGTCGGCCCGCACGAGGGCCTCCACGGCGTCGCCTTTCGGCGCTCCCAGAAATATAATGACCGGCGCCAGGCCCCTGCGCTTGAGCAGAATACCTTCGAGGGTCCGGCGGAGGGACGCCTCGTCGAGCAAGCCGTCGCGATAGACCGCTGCCCCGAGCACCACGATGGCGTCCGCCGGCCCCACTCCGGAAGCGCCTCTCATCCGGCGATGCGCCCAGTTGGGCAATGGAGTGAAGGACGCGAGGCCGAACGCGATGATCCCCGCGATCCCGATCGCTCTCGACAGCCGCGCAACCCTTTCGAACATCGCATTATTGTGTCATGATTTCACCGAAGACGACGCACTGATGGCGCCTTCCTCGCGCCTCTTTAAAGGGAAAATGCCGATCTACGAGTTTTATTGCGACAACTGTCATCGGATATTCAGCTTCCTCTCGCGAACCATCGACACGAACCGGATCCCGGATTGCCCGCGTTGCGGCCGCGCCGGTCTCGCCCGGCGGGTCTCTCCCTTCGCCATATCCAAGGGACGCAAGGAATCGGAAGCCGGCGACGAGGCGATGCCGAATATCGACGAGACCAAGCTCATGCGCATCATGGAGGAACTGGGCCCCGAGGCCGAAAAGATGAGCGATGAGGATCCGAGACAGGCGGCCCGCGTGATGCGTCGATTATTCGACGCCGCCGGTCTCCCCGTCGTCTCGGGAATGGAAGAAGCCCTGCGACGCATGGAAGCCGGCGAGGATCCCGAAAAAGTCGAGCAGGAGCTAGGAGACGTCCTTGGCGAGGATCCTTTCAGCGCCGCCGAGAGCAAGAAAACGCTCTCCAGCCTGCGCCGTAGAGCGCTTCCTCCCAGTGTCGATCCGAATCTGTACGAACTCTGACTTCCGGAGCGGATTCGCGGCCGGATGTCATCAAGCCGAAGCGACTTCTTCGACCGTTGCGGCGAGGCGGCGCACGCCTTCCTCGATCTCCCCGGGAGTCAGAGCGCAGTAAGGCAGACGCAGGAATCGCTCGCCTCCTTCGGACGGGAAAAACGCCGTTCCATCCGCCAGATTGAGCCGCCGTCTGGATGCGGCGGCGCGCACGGCCGTCGTCAGGACGCCTTCGGGCAACGTCACGGAAAGAAAGAAGCCGCCGTCCGGTCGCGTGGCCTGCGCCTCGGGCATGTGGCGCTCGAGAGCGGCCAGACAGGCGTCGAGTCGGGGGGCGTAAAGGGCTTTAAGTCGCTCGATCTGCGGATCGAGCAAACCCCGCCGGCACCACTCGTACGCGATCCCGTGCGCCAGATAGCTCGGACAGATGTACGTGTCCTCCGCGATCCTGGCCACGTTTTTTAGCAGCTCCGGATCGCCGATCATGAAGCCAACTCGTGGTCCGGGACCGATGAGCTTGCTGAAGGAGCTCATGTGCAGCGTCTTTTTCGGGGCAAGCTCGAGAATCGTGGGCTCTTCCTTCCCCCGGTACCGGAGAGGCCGATACGGCGCATCCTCCACCATGAGGAATCCGTGCTTTTCCGACATCTCCGCCAGACGCCTTCGCTTCTCGCCTGAACACGTGGCGCCGGACGGATTCTGAAAATCGGGGATCAGATAAAATAGCACGGGCGAACGCCTCGCCAGCTCCTGTTCGAGCGCCTCGATGTTCGGTCCATCGGAATCGAGCGGTATGCCGACGACATCCGCTCCATGGCGCCTGAAGAGCGTGATCGAACGATCGTAGCTGGGCGCTTCGGTATAGACGACGTCGCCTGGCTTGAGCATGTGCCAACAGAGAAAATCAAGGAGCTGGAGCGAGCCGTTGCCCATGAGCACCTGCTCTGTCTTCACGCCTTTCCAGCGGGCGACCCATTCGCGCAAGGGCAGGAAACCGAAGGACGGGCCGTACTGAAGCATGGTCCGGCCATGTTCGTTGAGCACGGACTTGGCCGCGTCGATGACGTCGTCGATCGGAAAGGACTCCACCGCCGGCACGCCCCGCGTGAAATTGATCTGCTTGAGCTCGGGCATGTGACCCTCTCCTTCTCCTCTACATGTCGTAAAATCACCTGGAGGCGGCCGGCGTCCCGATTCGGCCGCGCCGCGTAGTCTCTGTTAAGATTCGTAGATTACTTGCGCTCGTTCACGCCGTCAAACGGCGCAAACCGGTTTGAGTTGATTCCCGGATGGGCGTGACGGGTTCGAAAGAAGAGGAGCAACCCATGTCGAGTTCTCTCGGTCGGAACGAGCCGTGTCATTGCGGATCGGGAAAAAAGTACAAGCATTGCTGCCTCGTCAAGGACGAAGCCGCGCGACGAAGCGAGCTATCAAGCGCGTCGTCGGAGGAGACTCCAGGAGACTCCGCTTCCGCCGCCTCTTCCGCCCCCGCGCCGCCTCGCGGCGGCGAGCATGCCGCCAAGCCGTCCAAGAAGCCATGGCAGCCCTGGCGACAACGGGACAATCGGATCTTTCCGCACTTCAACCTTCCGCGTCGCTCGGGAGGAAGCTGATTGATGACGCCGCGTCCCTGGCGCGCAGGTCTGGCGCTGGCCTTTCTTGTCGCCGGCGCCGTTCTCTCGTTCACTCTCCTGCTCCAGCATCACGATACGCCCCGCGCCAGCGCTCTCGTACACTCCGTTTGCGGCGGGCAGGGAGGCGGTTGCGACACCGTGAACCGCAGCGCTTTCTCCGAGGTGGGCGGAGTTTCGCTGGCGGCTCTCGGCCTGCTTTTCTATCTTTCGCTGGCGTTGCTTCTCACTCTGTCGTTCTTCGGCGACCAGGCCGGTCGTGAGGCGGCCACGGCCCTGACCTTGCTTCTTGCGACGCTCGGAGTCGCCGTGGATCTCGTGTTGTTCTGCATCCAGGCGTTCCACTTGAATACTTTCTGCCAGCTCTGCCTTCTCAGTTATCTCGCGAGCGTCGCTCCCGTCGCCTTGCTATGGCCCGCTCGTCGCCTTATTGGCGCGCCACGCTTGATCGCTCGTATGGCGAACCTCCATTTGATCGGCGCTTCATGGCTCCTGGGCAGCGCGACCCTTGCCATGGCCGTCGGCGTCGGCGACTGGGCGCTCAGGCTGTCCGCTCAAGCGCCCCGCGCGACTGTTTCCGAAGAGAAGGCCGTCGATACGATGAATCTTGACGAAGCTCGCCGTGAAGTGCGGCTTCTCCGGCGAACTCTCGATGATCCGGAATCGCTCAACGCCTATCTCGTTCGCAAAACGCTGCGCGACTTCGAGCGCGCGCCGGTCTTGCGACCCGATATCGCTCGCGCTCCAGTTCTGGGACCGCCGTCGGCGCCGGTCGCAATCGTCATATTCTCGGACTTCCTGTGCCCCTGGTGCCGCCGCTTCGCATTGTCCTTCAAGCAACACATGCCCGCGCTGAGGAAGTGGGCGCGCGTCTCGTTCGTCAATTTTCCGCTGGACGAATCCTGCAATGACGCTCTCGATCACTCGCTGCATCCTTCGGCCTGCCTGCTTGCGCTCGGATCCGTTTGCGCTCACGATCAAGGCCGATTCTGGGAGTACCACGATCGCGTCTACGAAGACGATTTCGAGCAGGCCGCCGAGCGCGACGTGCTACAAGCGGCGAGCGATTCGGGCCTCGATCTCGACGCCTTCCGCTCTTGCTTGCGCTCACCGGACGCGCATGCGCGTCTCCTCGCCGAGATTGCCGAGGCCCGCCGTCTCGGCATCGACGCGACTCCCACCGTCATGGTGAACGGCCGCCGCCTGGCGCAGGCCACGGACGTCCTCCTTGTCGTCCAGCACGAACTCGAACGCTCGGGCGCCATGCCCCCCGAGGAATCCGCGCAGTGAAATCGAGAACCGCATGACAATCGTCACCGATTCCATCCACCTCAAGACCCGCGGCGATGCGGACATCATCGACCTCACTCTCCGAATCCAGGAATTGCTGGATAAGCACGGATTCCGGGAAGGCCAGGCGCTCGTCTTCGTTCCGGGCTCGACGGCCGGCTTGACGACGATCGAGTACGAGCCCGGTCTGCTCGAAGACCTTCCCGAGGCGTTCGAGAGAATCGCTCCGCGATCCGCGCGCTACGCTCATCATGAGCAGTGGCAGGACGGCAACGGGCACTCGCACGTCCGCGCCAGCCTTCTCGGCCCTTCGCTCACGGTTCCGTTCAAGGAAGGTCGCCTGCTGCTGGGCACCTGGCAGCAGATCGTGCTCGTCGATTTCGACAATCGCTCCCGCGACCGGCATGTCGTCGTCCAGATGACCGGAGAGCGGAACGACTCGCGAGCGCGGCAATGATCGTGCTCATTTTGTTGGATAGTCCATATGATCGCGGTTGATCTTCACTCCCACTCGCTCGCATCACGCTGCGGCGTTCACACCGTGGTCGAAATGCTGACGCGAGCGCGCGATCTGGGCATGACGGCGCTCGCCATTACGGATCACGGACCCGCTCTCGGCGGCCGTCTCAACAGCGTTTTTTTCGAGCGCCTCCTGGATCCCGTCCCCGGAGTGCGTCTTCTCAAGGGAATGGAATGTAATCTCGACGAAAGCCCGGGAGCGATCGACCTGCCCCTCGACTACCTGCGATACTGCGACGTGGTCCTCGTCGGCCTTCACGCCAACACGCCGAAGGGGCGTAGCGCGGCCGATTACACCGATCTCCTCGTCTCCGCGCTCGAGGCCAATCCCTTTCTTGACGTCGTGACGCACGCCAACAGCCGGGAGTATCCGCTCGATTACCGCCGACTGGCGCGTGCGTCACGCGATCTCGGACGCGCCGTCGAGCTGAACAACTCCAAGGTCGCTCTCGGCCGCGTTGCGCCGGCGGTTACGGAATCTCTCATCGCGGCCTGCATCCGGGAAGCCTGTCCGGTGGTCGTCGCCAGCGACGCCCACACACTGGACGAAGTCGGCCGCGACGAGGCGATTCGGTCGGTCATGAGCTCGATGCATTTCCCGGAGGAACTGATCATCAATCGCACCGCCGAAGAGGCTCTTGCCTTTATCGAGCGGCGCCGTCCGCTCAAGCTCGCTCATTCGGCCGCCGATAACTGACGCCTCATCACGAATGTCTCCCCATCCTGACAAGACATTTCGCATCGTTCGTAACCGGCGCTCCGTCCGCCTGCTGCACGGCCGGAATATCGTGAGCATGGCGCTCGCCCGGCCTCAGGCGTCGCACAGCCTGTTCGACGTGATGGCCGCGTGCATTCCCTCCCTGTCTCCCGGACCGCGGGTAGCGCTTCTCGGATTCGGATACGGAGCGGTCCTAGCGCCGCTGCGCGCGCTTCTCTGGCCGCACGCCGTCGACGCCGTCGATCTTTCCTCCGAAGGCCTGTCCGTGCTCCGCTCCATCGCCGGACGATGGATCGAGCCTTTGCGCTTCGCCCGCGCCGAAGCTTCCGCCTGGCTCGCCCGCCGGCGTCGCCGCCACGACATGATCGTCGTGGACCTCTCCATGCCGGTTGCCGGCGACCTCGTCATGCCAGACGTGTGCTTCATTCGTCTCCCCGCTCTCATCCCGCGCCGATTGACGCATCGTGGCGTGGTCGTCTTCAACGCCTTCTCGCCGGGTTCGCTCGGCTGGCGCTCGCTGATCGAGCGTCTTCAGATCCCCGGGTATGACACGCGCATCATCATCCCGAAAGACTTCGATCATCGCATCGTCATTCTCGGCCGGCGGCTCCCCCGGCCGCGAACGCTCTCAAAGGATCTGCGCGCCAATCTCGCAATAATCCGCTCGCGCCAGAGTCGCCGTGTCAGCGTGGCAGCGATGAGCTGAGACACCGCCATTTCGGGCTCCCATACAAACGCCGCGCGAGACGTCACTCCTCCCGAGTCCTCGCTTTCGTGGCTGTTTGTCGCCACAACCAGATCGCCATCTCGCCCGGCCCGCGGTTCGACCATGCATAGTAAGGAACGGCCGTCAATCTCTTTGCCCGTCCTTGCCGATTCAGCACGTCGGCTCGCAACACCGTGACGCCGCCCAGCAGATCCGGACGGATTTCGGTGGAGAAACGCGCCGCGTCGGGCACGATGAGATCGAGAACCGATCCGTCATTATCAGCGCCTTCAACGCAGTAAACGAGCGGCCCGCGCTCCAGCGCGATCTTGCCTTTGTCGTCCTCCACTCTCTCATCGGCGACAACCCGCCGTATAGGCATGGGCAGATCGAGAGCAATCATGTCGCCCGGAGACCAGGTCCTGGAAAGCACGGCATAACCATGCATGAGACCGGCGTCCACGGGCTCGCCGTTCACGCTCAGCTTGTAAGGCGTCGTCTCGGCGGCAGCGTACCGATACAGAGCGCTCGGCACGGGGCGTCCGCGCGCCCAGCCGGGAATGCGCACCCGCACCTCGAATGTACGCGGCCGGCTGGGAGTCAACCGCAGCTCTACGCGGCCGTCCCACGGATAATCGGTCGTCTGCGCGACCGCCATCTCGCCCGCGCCCAAGTCGATCGACGCCTCGCTGGCGACGAAGAGGTTGACGAACAACACGCCGGGACGCACGGCATAAACGTATTCCGGAATCGACGGCATGAAACGCGCCAGGCTCGTAGGGCAGCAGGAACAATCGAACCACGGTTTGCGCGTGAGCGCGCCCTGATTGAACGCGTAGCGACCGTCCGACTCGAGCGGATTGGGATAGAAAAACCGATCACCGGAAAGCGAGACGCCCGCGAGAACGGCGTTGTAGAGAGTGCGCTCGATCACGTCGACGTGCCTGGCGTCGCCGGACAGCAGGAACAGACGCTGGTTCCAGTAAACGCTCGCGATCGACGCGCAGGTCTCGCCGTAGGCCGTGCGGTTCGGCAGCTCAAAGGCGTCGCCGAACGACTCGCGATCATGGCGCGCGCCGATGGCGCCCGTGACGTAGAGCTTGCGTGAGACGACGTCGTGCCAGATGTTTTCAATCGCCGCGCGATAGCGCGCGTCATTGTCGAGCGCGGCGACGTCCACCATGGCGGAGTACATGTACGCCGCTCTCACGGCATGCCCCACCGCCTCGCGCTGTTCAACGACGGGAAGATGATCCTGGTTGTAGGGGCCGTACAGCTTGCGCCCATGGGAGTTGCCGCGTTGATCAAGGAAGAATCGGGCCAGCTCACGATAGCGCTTCTCGCCGGCGTACGCCGCCAGCTTGATGAGCCCGGTTTCGATGATCTGATGGCCCGGCGGGATCAGGAGCTTGCCGGGGCCGAACGTGCGCGCGACGAGGTCCGCGTTCTTCAGCGCCACGTCAAGCAGGCCGCGTTTGCCCGTGGCTCGGAAGTGCGCATCGGCCGCCTCGTAAAGATGGCCTGAGTTGTAGAGCTCATGACTGCCGTCGAGCACCAGTTCCCAACGCGGTCCGGGCTTGAGCCAGGGCGCCGGGCTCCGGGTCGAATCGATCGTTTTGTATGTTGTCAAATAGCCGTCGGGCTCCTGGGCCGCGGCGATCTTGTCGATGATCCCGTCGAGGAAACGATCCAACTCCGGATCGGGGCGACTCAGCAACGAGTACGACGCGCCTTCGATCAGCTTGTAGACGTCGGTGTCGTCGAACGGCATCTTGCCTTCATAAGCGCCGTCGCGCACGCCTGCCGCGCGTTCGAAGTTGCGAATGCGGCCCTCCGCCGCGCACTTCTCGAAACCAAAGGGAATCGTCACGGTTCTATTCGTCTCCAGGCGCGTGGACCAGAACGTGTCCGTGAGTCTCACTCGAGTGAACGGCACGGCGGAGATCGGGTACTGGACGGAACCGTCATTGGCCGTGGTCGCGACTGCCACTGACATGACGATAGCGGCGCCAAGGCAGGCGCGAGGCGGAATCCGCGCTTGTTTCATGCGCGGAGAATACGCCGCCCCCAATTCACGTTCAAACGCATGCATTGCGCGAGAGCCTTGGCAAGCGTCGTCTTGCCCGCGCCCGGCGAGTCTTCCGTCATCGTTTACCGGCCGCGACTCTGCAAAATAGGCGAATGCGCGGGCATTCACCGCCTCGCCCAGCCATCTTCCGTCGAATATCTTCAGCTTCATGGACCACTGCTCCTCTTGCGCGCCGCGGCATGCGTCATCTCGGAATTCTCATGTCGCGCAGTCCGCGTGGCGCCATGACTCAAGTCGGGATTCGATAAATTGCACGATGATTCGATGCTGCGCCTCGCCCGTTCCCTGTATCTCCATCCGCTCGCCGAACTCGATGTGGACCGGCCGATCGCGCCGCAGCGGGCCGAAGTCCTTGAACAGCCTGCCGTTGCCCAGGAAATCGGTCTTCAGCGCGACAGGAATGACGCCGACTCCGGCTTTACGCGCCAGCTTGACGCCGAGTGTGTTGAACAGCGATGGATCGAAAACCTCGCTTCGGCTGGCCTGCGGAAAGACGATGATCGAAGTGCCTTGGCCGAGGATCTTGGGCCCTTGTATCAGCACTCTTTGCAAATCTTCTCGAGGATTCTTGCGTCCGACGACGATCGGCCGGCGTGAGAGCATGATCGGACCGAAAAACGGATGACGGACGAGGCTTTCCTTGACGATGAAGGTGACCGGCAGGATCGGCTCGAGCACGCACGGTAGAACGAATGTCTCGAGAGTGCTCATGTGATTGCCGATGAAGACCAGCGGCCCGCCGGCGCTCCGGACCAGATTCATGCCGCGAAAATGAAGGCGCGCGCCACAGCCCTCGGCGTCGCGCATATGCTCGAGAGAAGACCTGGCCCATTGCTCGTCGTCATAGACGCCGCGCACGGCCAAACGGCGACTCTTGAGCACGATGCGCGCAAAATGGAAATGGAAAAACCATCGTGTTCCGAACGCCAGCCGGTCGCCCAGATAACGCGGCGTGTTCTCCGGCGTATCGTAGCCGTCTCCAGGGAAGAAGCTCTCCACGCCCGCCGCCTCCATCGGCGTCGTTATGGTAACAGATGCTTCTTCCGCCTCGATCCCGGCGCCTCCGTACAGCGTTCCGGAGACGCCGTCGCCGTGCACGTTGGGCGCGACATCGCGCTCCCATCACGGCTATCATCTGGATGTGTCCGAGTCGAAAGCGTCGTTCGACAAACCCCAATCGCTGCTCGCCAACATCCTGCTATCCCTGCTCGTACTAACGCTTCTTCTGGGTGTCGTGGAAATCGCCGGCAGGTTTCTCGAAGGACAGCGTCCTATCCGGCGCGTCGCGCAGTACATCTGGGACTGGCAACGCATGTGGGACGGCGACTTCTACACCGTCAGCTCGCGAGCGGCCGGCTGGCCTCCGACCCAGGAGTTCAACGGAATGGGCTTGCGCGATCGCACGCATTCTCAAGAAAAGCCGGAGCGTGCATGGCGCATGGCGTTCCTTGGCGACAGCGTGACGATGGGCGACAAGATCGAAGCGCACGAGGCCTATCCCCAGACGCTCGCGGCGCGCCTCGAGGCGCATGGCCGACGCATCGAGGTCTTCAACGTCGCGCTCTGGGGCTGGTCGACACGGCAAGAGCGAATCGCTTATGAACGCCTGGCCCGTCCTTTTCGTCCCGATCTTGTGGTCGTCGGCGTCTGCCTGAACGACATACCGGAGCTACAGAACAACCTTGGCCGCCCGCCCGCATGGATTTCTTTTCTCTTCCAGCACTCGGCCTTCGTTCGCTGGCTGACGAACGCTCAAGGACGCGAGATCGCGAACGTGGAAGAGCTCTTCCATGCTCCGGACAGTCGCGGGGCGCGCCAGGGTTTCGAGCGCTTTTTCTCCGAAATCCGTCTTCTTCGCGACTCTGTTCTCTCCGATGGCGCCATGTTCGCCATGCTCGTCTTTCCTTTTCGCTTCCAGGTCGAAACCGGCGCGCCTCCTCCGCTCGTCCAACGACGCATCGTCGGCTTCTGCCAAGATGAATCGATCCCGTGTCTCGATCTTCTTCCGGCGTTACGACGAATCGGCCCATCCGCCTTCATCGATTATGACCACCTGAGCGCCACGGGTTCCCGTCATGTCGCCGACGAAATCGAGAGGAGCGGCTGGCTTCCTGCCGGATACTCGTATCACGAAGACTTCCGGCGGCTTGAAACCGGACTGGCTCGAACCGTAACGACGAAAGACCTGAGCACGGCGCTTTTGACCTCGCCGGATCCGGCCCTGCGCGAAGCGGCGGCGTGGGCTCTGGGTCGAGTCGCTGATCACTCCGAAGAGGTCGTCAGAGTCCTGACGGCAGCGCTGTCGTCCGACAGCTCACGCGGCGTGCGCGCCAGGGCCGCACGTTCACTCGGCGAGCAATCAAACGCCGCGCGTTCCGCAAAGTCCATGTTGTTCATGGCGCTTAACGACGAGAGCGAACACGTTCGTCACGAGGCGTCGCGAGCGCTCTGGCGTATCGCTCCAGATCCGATGCCGGACGTTCCGCGACTCGTCGAAGCTCTTGAGAACGAGGACCAGGACGTTCGCGGTTTTGCCGCTTGGAAACTGGGGGAAATCGGCCCTGATGCGCGGGACGCCGTTCCAGCGCTCATGGCGATGATTGAACGCGGCCGTGACTCAGGCGAAATCGCGACACGCGCCCTGGAACATATTGGATCCCAGGCCGTTCGGGCGGTGCCGACGCTGATCTCTTCGCTCCGCGACGAAGATCTTCATACGCGTGCGAACGCCGCACGGGCGCTTGGAAGAATCGGCTCCCGCGAGGCGGTCGAAGAGCTCGTGATTGCGCTCTCGGATGACCAGGGCCTGGTGCGCTCCGAAGCGGCGCGGGCGCTCGGCCGCATCGGCGTCACCGCCGAGCCGGCCGTCCCTGCGCTGGCGCGGCTGCTCTCCGACACGGACGAACAAGTACGCGCGATGGCGGCCCGGGCGCTTGGCTTCATTCCCGGCGCGACCGCCGCCGTTCCCGAGCTGAACGCGGCGCTTCATGACGACAGTCCGCGCGTGGCGCGGGAGGTCCGCAAGGCTCTGAGCCGCATCCACGCCTCGCAGTAGCACAACCGTATGGCCTCGCCTCTGTTCAGGACTTTCTCTGCCGTCTCTTCGACAATTGCCGCGGGTTTGCTCCACGACGAAGGTCCGAATACCCTTGCACCAATGGGTTCATCAGCGGCAAGAGAAGGCGCCGCGCCTGCTCCGGACGCGCGCGATCGACTGCGGCTCTGGCTTCAAAGCGGCGATCCGCCGGAGGCTCATGGTTCTGACGACGAATCACTTCTCATCGAAAGCGCCTTGCCCCAGGGCCTGGCTCCGCTGCTTTCGTCAGCCGTGCGCATGTCGCCGTCATGGTCCAGCTCGGCGCGAGCGCGACTCAAGGCAATCGAGCGCGCCTCTCTCGTACGCGGCGTGCGCCAGCTCGATCTCGTCCGCCGGATTCAGGATCTGCTTCTGAAGCGCGGCCTTCGCGCCCTGCCTCTCAAGGGCGCCGCCGTGGTGGAAAGATGCTATGGCTCGGTCGCTCACCGCCCGATGGGCGACGTCGACCTGCTGGCGCTCGACGACTGGCGCGCCACGTACGCCGCCATGATCGAGAATGGTTTTTTGGCCGGAGGCCGCGGAGATCATGCCGTGGTCTTCGTCGACGACGCTTCCGGCAACGTCGTGGAGCTACATCATGCGCTGACGTCCTGTCCCAGCTTCTTCCGCGTTGACAAAGACGGCTGGTGGTCGCGCAGCGCTCCGGGTCCGGGGCAAGTGCCCTTTTTGCCTTCCGTCGAGGACACGCTTGTTTCCATGGCGGCGCACGCGGCCTTTCAACATGGACTCGTGCTCACGCTTTCTCAGTATCTCGATTTCACGAGGATCGTCACCGCCGCCGCGCTTGACGTTGAACGGTTGCTCGTTCTTGCCTCTCGCTCGCGCGCTACGACGGCTCTCGTAAGCGCTCTGTCGTCGGTCGCGATCGTCTTCGGCGACGCTTCCACCTTGCGCGCCCTGGAAACGCCGTCCCTCAGTCGCCATCGTGGATTGCATCGTCGTCTCAAAAAGCGCGCCGCTCATCCTCTCGCGCTCGTCGTTCCATCCCGTCCGCCGCTCGCTTCGATGCGCTGGTCCTTGGCTACCGGACGGAGGATCGAGCTCGTCAAGCTGACTCTTCTTCCCAGAGAACCGGATGAGCGGCTCACGACGCTTTCATCGCTTCGGAAGGCGACAAGGCGTCTTATTCATGTCTTTCGACGACTCGATAAATTCCGCTGAAAGATCAACGTCCGCGGCGGGCAAGCGCCTGAGCGATTTCGGAACGCTTGTAAAGCCTCGTGTCGCCGAAATCTCCCGGCCGACGGCTGTCGATCATGTGCAACACGCGATAGGCGATGTAGAGGAAATTTTCGCGATACGTCACGCCTCCGAGATCGTCCTGCATCCGGCGTAGCATGTCGAGTTGTCCGTCGAGATATGGAGCGGCGACGTGCGCGCCGTCGGCCCGAGCGGCTTTCGGCTTGCGGGCCGGCGCGGGCCGCGGCTTTCCATATCGCGCCGCCAGACGCGACAGCTCGTTCATGGCCGAGTCGGCGCGCGCGGGCGCGCGATCTTCTTTCGCGATGAGCACGGGCACCCGGCGCACGTTGGACTCGTCGATCTTCGCATGCGAGACAACCCATCCGAGATGCTCTATCGCGAGGTGCGCCGTCACGTTTTCCGCCAGCGCCCTGGCGAAGGGTTTGATGGCGGTTTCATACGACTCGCGGATGCCGTTGAAGCGATTGATGACGAAATGGACAACGAATGAGTCGATGGCGGAAGCCACGTATCGAATGATCGGATGGTCGCCTAGCGCGTGATGCAAATCGTCGATAAAGGCGTCGAGATCATGAATCGGCGAATCGTATGGATCCTCGACCCGGTCTATCAGGGCGTTGATCAGCGCCGGCGGCACGCCTTTCATCTCGTGATACAACGGAGAATCGGGCGCGAAGACCGTCCGCAGCTTCCGGAACATTATGGCCTTGACTATGTCCGCGGCCGCCATTGTGGCCGCAATGAGATGCGGCGTGAAAATGAGAATGCCGCTGTTTGAATGCGGCAGAAAATCGGTGACGGACGGATCGAGTCCGGCCTTGAGATCCAGCACGATGAAGTCGGCGTCCAGCCGGTTGATGGCGTCGATAAGCCGCTCGCGCTTGGCGCGGTCGAAATTCGTGACGTCCTCGATCAGGTGCTGAGGCGCCGCCACGAAGGCGAAGTTCTTGTACTCGCCCTTGGGATCGATCCGCGTGCTCAAGGTCGTGGCGCAATCCGACAGCGAGTAGTTCTTTTTGAAAAAATGATACAGGTCGCGCTGCACGAGAACATCGACGCAGTTTCGCACCGACGACGTTCCCATGTCGAGATCGATGAGCAGCGTGCGTCCATGACGAGACAGGGCCAGCGCCAGATTCAGGGCGATCGTGGTCTTGCCGACTCCGCCCTTGCCCGAGGAAACGGGGATGATGCGTTTTTCTCTTCTCACCAAGCTAGCTCGAAGGTGCCTAGATCTCCGGTTCCCGACGGCTGTGAGGAGATCGTTCCGCGGACCTTCCGGCCGTCCCATTGTCCCGCATAATATCGAACGCCTCCGCCGGCCTCGGCCATGAAAGTCACGGCGTCGGGCCTCGGCTGTTCGAGGTCGAGCACGGGAACGCTCAGGGCGACTCCGCCTTCATATGTGAGCGTGCCGGCGTTTCCTTCGAAAACCACGGAGATGGCTCGTGTGCGACCCTCCGCGACTTCCTTGCCTCTCCACTGGCGATCGAGACGCAAAGCTGTTGGAGCCGTTGTCGTTTCTGTCGTTTCCGTCATCGTCTCCGTGACAGTTGCTGCGGTCCCGCTGTCTGCCATGACGGACGAAGGCACTCTGTATGCGAGGACGCGAAGCGCGTCTTGTTCCGCCGGGCTCAACTCCGCGAGCATGCTGCGAGTCACTCCGTAACCTCCGCGAGCGACTGCTCTCTGATAGAGATCCACGAGAATTCGCCCTTCGGAAGCGATCGCTGCGGCATGGCGCGGCGGCTCCGCGCGAACGAGCATCAGGACGAGGTCGCGCGCTAGAGCCCGCCACCAGGTGGCGAGTCTCGCCGCCGTTATCAATCCGCCCTGTCCCTTCTGGCCCGTCCAGTCCTTGGTGTAGGCCATGACGTCTTCAGTAGTGACCTCGATGAGCGGATCGGATCGTCCAGTGAGCAACAAGCGCGGCTCGGATTCCATATCCGCGATCTCGATGTCGATGTCGCGCGAGGCTCGAATCAGGCTGGCGGCAGCGTTAAAACGCTGAGCGGCTTTCAAGGCACGCTGCGCCGCCGTCATACCGCCCGAAGCCGAGATCACGAACGCGGGTCCGACTCCCGTCACGAGCACGGCGTGGGAATGCCCGGCCTCATCCACGAACGGCTCCGGTATGAACTGGAAGGGAACGGGATCAATCGATGGCCGTACGTCGAGAATTCCCAACGCCGACGATCCGCGGCCCGGCACCAACACCTCGATCGGAATCCGTCCCGCAAGATCCAGACGCGGCACGACAAACTGAACGGCGTCCTCCCGAGCTTCAAGGATCAGCGCGCGCACGCCACCGACTCTGACGACGTTATCCGCCGGCGATGATCGGAAACCGCGACCCATCAGGGTCACGACGTCGCCAGCCGCCGCGCTCTCCGGATCCGTTCCGATCATGAGGGGCAGCTTCCCCATGATGAACGGCACGCTGTTCGATCGCTCCTCGCCGGCCGCGATGACGACCGGAATGGACGTGCCCTGCGACACGATGATCGCGGGCACCCGCACACGCACGTAAGTCGCTTCAGCCGCGAGGACCTCCGCGGGAGCGTTTCCGAAGAAAACGCCCACAACACTCGTCCATCCCGCGCCGGCGATCACGACCTCTTCACCGGGCATGCCGACGTCAGGCGAAATGCCTCGGATTCTCGGCGGTAGATAGACCGAGACGTCCAGAGATGATGATTCACGCGCGCCGGATCGCACTCGAATCGCGACCGTCGACACATGCCCCGGAGACAACGGCATTTCCGGCACTTTCACGACGAGCCGTGTCGGGCGTGCATCAATGACGTCGGCGGCTTGTTCGCCGAACAACACCGCGTTCGCCGCCGAATCAGACGAAAAGTTCCGTCCCACGATCGTGAGCTCTTCGCCAACTCTCGCCGGCGAGGGAGTTACGGTTTCGATCTTCGGCGCTTCGAGATGCTGGAAGGCCAGATAGGCGACCGCGGCCACGATCACAGCGACGATCACGAGAAGAGCCGCAAGACGCGCCGGCGAAGTCGTGCGTCGCGCCTGTCGTTGAAGCGGTCTTGCTCGGCCTGGCACGCTCCTCGGAGTCGCGCGCTGCGAAAAAGCCGGCCGCGAAGGCGCCCGTGGGCCGCGCATGCGTTCGGATCCCGGAACGATCGGCGGCGCTTTCCGAACGGGAGTTGCATGCGCCGTCGCTCCGGCGTTTCGAGCGGCCGGAGCCGATGCAGCGCTCTGTCGAGCGCCTGGGGGAATCCTCGCTGGCGGCGGAGTCGCTTTCTCCGGTTTTTTCCCGGTCGAAGCCCCGGCCGCGCCGCCGACCTCCGCCAAAGGCCTTGGGGGTCGTTCCTCAGGCTTGGCTTCCGCGAGCGTCGCCTTTTCATCGATCGAAAAGGCGCCGTCGGTTTCGTCAGCCATGAACATGTTCTCGCCAGCCGAGACGGCCGGTGTCTCGGCTTCCGAGATAAAAAACTCGTCTGGCGCGATCGAAGGTATCGGCTGCGTATCCGTTTTCTTCGGAAGAGGCGCTTTGCTCTCGAAATCGACGCCGGAGTCGTCGATCATGAACTCCTTTGGTGATTCTGTCGCGGGACGATCCACAACCTTCGGGATCTCGGCCACTTCCGCAACGAAAAAGTCCTCGATGGGAGGAGGCGTTGCAGGCGCCGCTAGCGATTCGCCGCGCTTTGACGTCGCCGGCCGGTCGCTCCCGAACTGCAGCATGACGCTTTCCGGCGCTCCCGGCGCGCCCAGCCACAGAATATCGGAGTCGTGGAGAACCGTCGCCTGGCTGACACGATTGTCGTTGACATAGACGCCGACTCGGCTGGACGCGTCTTCGACGACGGCGCCGCCGCCGATCTGTAATGTGATTCTGGCGTGAATCCGTTCCACTCCCGGCAACGACAGCCGCACTTCACAATCGGGATCCGATCCGATTCTGAGCAGCCCGCCGCTGGCCAGCGGAAAGGCCCTTTTGGCGAGCGGTCCGCCGAGAACAGTGAGCGTCGATGTGATCGTTGAATCCATCATGCCGTGATCCGGATGGATCGGATTCTAGGGCCGCGACCGCGGCGGGTCAAGCTTGAGCGCCACGGCCCTTTCAACGAAACGCGTTGTTGGCGGTCATGACGCTTCGGCGCGCTGCAATCGTTCGCCGGGACAGGGACGAACGGATCGAGAGACGACTCCGCTGGCGGTTCCGATCACGGGTGTCGCATGGCTCGTATCCATGCATGTTCGGGGCTGATCGTGTTCATGCGCACGAGCAGCCTGCCGGCCTGTTCGCGAGCCAAGAGGAGACGCGTTATAGTAATCGAATGCCGCGCGTCACCGAAGAAACCGTCGAGCACGTTGCACGCCTTGCCCGTCTGTCGCTCTCCGAGGAAGAGCGGCGGGTTTTCACGCGCCAGCTCGAAGAGATACTCGACTACGCCGAGTCGATCCAGAATCTCGACACGACCGGAATCGATCCCATGAGCCACGCGGGTTTGCCGGGCGTCCTTCGTGACGATACGCCCCATGACGGCCTCGATCAAGAGAGCGTCTTGGCCGTCGCACCCGACGCTTCGGAAGGGCTGTTCCGCGTGCCGCGTATCATACAATGACGGATCTGTGGCGTTTGAACGCGCGGGAAATCTCCGAAAAAGTCAGGAAACGGGAAGTCTCCGCCGTCGAGGTAATGCGCGCGCATCTGTCGCGCATCGAGAAATTGGAGCCGCGCATCGACGCGTTTCTCCACGTCAACGAGCACGCGCTGTCCCGAGCGCGGTCCATCGACTCGGCCGTTTCAAGAGGCTCCGTCGATCTTCCGCTCGCCGGGGTGCCGGCGGCGATCAAGGATGTTCTTCATGTCGCAAACATGCCGACGACGTGCGCGTCGAAAATACTGCGGAACTACGTGCCGCCGTTCACCGCGACATGCGTTGCGCGTCTGGAGCGAGCCGGCGCGATCATATTGGGAAAGACCAACATGGACGAGTTCGCCATGGGCTCGTCAACGGAAAACAGCGGCTATAAACCGACTCGTAATCCCTGGAGCGCCGCGCATGTTCCCGGCGGATCGTCCGGCGGATCGGCGGCGGCGGTCGCCGCGCAAATGGCGCCGATCGCTCTGGGCACGGACACTGGAGGATCGATCCGGCAGCCGGCCGCTTTCTGCGGCGTCGTCGGGATCAAACCGACCTACGGCCGCGTCAGCCGCTATGGCCTGGTGGCTTTCGCCTCATCGCTCGATCAGGCGGGCCCGTTCGCCCGCACTGTTCAGGACGCGGCTGTCGTCCTCGCCGCGATCAGCGGCCGCGACGACCATGATGCCACGAGCGTCGAAAGGCGTTTTCCCGACGCCCACGCCGAAACGGATGGAGACGCGCGGGGATTGCGCGTGGGCGTTCCGTGGGAGTTCCTGAAGCGCGGCGTCGACGCCGGCGTGATGACGTCGTTCCGTGAAGCGCTCGATCAGCTACAAGCATGCGGAGCTCTCTTGCGCGACGTCTCTCTGCCCCATCTCGCGCATGCCGTCGCGACGTATTACATCGTCGCCACGGCCGAGGCGTCGTCCAATCTCGCCCGCTATGACGGCGTGCGATACGGACGACGAGCGGAAGGCGCGACGGACCTCGACCAAATGTACGGCGAGACGCGCGATCGAGGCTTCGGCGCCGAGGTCAAGCGGCGGATTATTCTTGGAACCTTCGTTCTCTCATCCGGGTACTACGACGCCTACTATCTGAGGGCGCAGAAGGTGCGCGCGTTGATCCGGCGCGACTTTGAAGCGGCATTCGAGTCCTGCGACGTCATCGCCACGCCGACGACGCCGTCTCCGGCGTTCAAGATCGGGGAGAAGACCGACGATCCGCTCAAAATGTATCTCGAGGACGTTTTCACGGTGCCGGCGAATCTGGCCGGTCTTCCCGGCCTCTCGATTCCTTGCGGATTGAGCGCCGGCCTGCCCGTAGGATTGCAGCTCATGAGCCGTTGGTTCGACGAGTCGATGTTGCTCCGCGCGGGTCATGCTTTCGAACGGCTTACCGAGCACCATCTCCGGCGACCCCCGCTGTGATCGTCGTCATCGACACGCACGTTCATCTCTATCAGTGTTTCGATCCGCTGTCGGCGCTGAGCAACGGCGCACGCAACCTCCGCGCTCACGTACAATCGGACGAACCCTTCGCCAGCGTTCTCATCCTGACCGAGCCTCATGGAATGCGCTGCTTCGCCCGGCTCCGTGCCGGCGAAATCATTCTGGAAGATTGCGCCATCGAGCGTTTGGACGACGAGAACGCCGTCCGAGTGTCCGGGCTTTTCACGCCGCTGATACTCGTCGCGGGTCGCCAGATCGCCACTCTGGAGGGCCTGGAAGCGCTGGCGCTCGCCACGAACGAGACGACGAACGACGGCCTCCCGCTCGATCACACGCTGCGTCAAATCTCGGCGGCTGGCGCCGTGCCCGTTCTAAACTGGTCGCCCGGCAAGTGGTCCTTTGGACGCGCGAATCATGTGCGCGACGCAATCAACCGGCTTCCCGTCGGCTCGTTTCTCGTCGGAGACTCCTCGCTCCGGCCGCGTGCCTGGCCCGAACCCCAGTTGATGTCGCTGGCGCAAAAGCGAGGTTTTCGTTTGATCGCCGGATCCGATCCGCTCCCCTTCGCCGGCGAAGAGCGCTGGATCGGTAGCTATGGGATCGTCGCCCGCGGAGAATTCGATCCGACGCATCCGGCGTCCAGCCTACGTCGACTCTTGATGTCGCGCGAAAGCCGGATCACGATCGCAGGGCGACGTCGTCCCTTCTTCTCGTCCATGGCGCCGATCATGCGCCTCATCACGACGCGAAGAATTCGACGAATCACGAGGAAGAATCGGCCGTCGCCCGGCTGCTGACGACAGACACGCGTCCGCGCGTGAGAATCCGCCGTGCCACGCCGTAACTCAGCAGCGACGCGATCAGACCCGCGCTCAAGTTCCCGACGATGAACGGCCATATGAACTGTCTGGCCAAATCAAGCATCTCGGAGCAGAATCCATGGCCCGCAAGGCTCCAGTCGATGCTCCAGATCTCGTTGGGCGAAACGCCGGTCAAGAAGCAACCGATGAGGGTTCCCAGGCTGAACAACGGGCCCAGCGTCCAGGGATTGTTGATGTACGCTCCGAGCAACAGCGCGACGCGGTTGAGGCGAAAAAAAAAGGCGATTGCGAAAGCCATGGCCGTATGAACTCCGATCACCGGGAAAAAGGCGATGAAGACGCCGACACCGAAAGCCAGCGCCGTTCGATGCGGCGAGTCGTTCACCCGAAGAAGGAGCTGTCCAAACCGTTGCAATCGATGCGCCATCGTCCGCTCATCCCGGCCGTTTGACGCCCTTGAAGTGATCTTGCGTGACACAGGAAAGCGCGGTCAATGTTTGGTCCATCTTGAGAGAGACCAGCGGCTCTCCCGCTTCGAAACCGCCGATGCATGTCAGCTTGACGTCCCACATCATGGCTTCGGCCACGGCGTCCTCGACCTTTTCCGCCGGAACGGCGACCAACAGTTGGTAGTCGTCGCCTCCATGCAAGGCAAGCGCGAGCGCGTCGCCGCCGCGAGCCCTTTCAAGGTTCACGGCATGCTGGTTCAGGGGAATCCGCTCCGGATCGATCCAGGCGGAGAGATTGCTCTCGGCGCACAAAGCCATGAGGTCGCCTGACAATCCGTCGGAGAGATCAATGGCGGCGTGCACGAAACCTCGCTCGGCGAGGGACCGCGCAACGGTCAGCGGAGGGGCCGGATCGAGGTTGGCACGCAGACAATGGAGCACCGCGGCGCTCGACGATTCGGTCCACAGCCCGGTCGAAGAGAGGCCGCCCTCGGCGTTCAGTCGCGCGCCCTGAGTGAGAAGTCGCGCGCCGGCGGCCGCCGCGCCCAGAGTGCCTGTCACGGCGACGCAGTCGCCGGCCAGCGCACCGGAACGGAGGAGGCACTCATGGGCTTCTCCGATCAGAGTCACGTCGATGACGATCGATCCGTGCGTTGCGGACAGATTTCCTCCGATAAGGTTGATTCCCAGCTCGGCGCAGCGCTCCAGCAGTCCGTCATAAAACGCATCGACAAATCCGAACGTCACGTCGGGTCGCAGGCACAGGCTCACCGTGGCATGGCGTGGAACGCCTCCCATGGCGGCGATGTCGGAAGCGTTGATCGTCAGGACGCGGCGACCGAGCAGCGTGGGCGGCGTCCATTCGCTCCGGAAGTCGATCCCTTCAACCAGGGAATCGGTCGTGACAAGCGTGCGCGGACCCGTCTCGACGACCGCGGCGTCGTCTCCCACGCCCAGAACCAGCCCTACGCCCCAGGATGGAATCCGCGAGCGAATATGGCGCAATATCGCCTTCTCCCCAATGTCGCTCATCGGAGTCCGCTGCTCGATCAATGCCGACGCCCTTCCATCAACGAACGGTTCGCAACATGAATGAAGGCCCCCGCAAACGCCGTGTGGAGGGTGACCTGAACCTGGTCACAAGGTGGGAACCCTGCGCGCCGCTTTAGGCTTCCTCGTTGCGGAGGCATGCACACCGCTTCGCGACTCCGAGTCCCCATGATATTAGACGTTGGTTCACGGTTTCCTTGCCCATCACGAACGCCGCAGGGACCTCCGGTTCGGGATCATAGCCGCAGGCGGGAGACGAGGCAAGAATGGGAAGGAGCCGTCCTCAATTATCAGAGAATGTCCTCGATCTCTCCCGACAAAGCCGTCGCACGCTCCTCCAATCGACGAACCTCGGCGCGTAAACGCACGCACTCATCGGCGATATTGAGCGCCGCCAGCACGGCAATGCGCAGCGAGTCCACCACCCCAATGGAACGGCTCAGGGCGCGCATTTCGGAATCGACGCGCGATGCGACCTCTTCCACCTGCGCTGGATCAGCCTCGGCTTTGATGGCGTAAACTTGACCGAAGATCTCGACTTGAACCGTATTCAGCGTTTCACCCATCGCACAGATTTGAGCATGGGTCGTCTGCCATGGCAATCGCCGCTCCGACGGCGTGAACCTGCGCCTCGGTCCGGCCTGGTTGTCAAGACGTCATCGATCTTTATCCTAGCTCCTCGAGCACTTCAAGCATCTTGGCCAGCCGCGCTCTGATCTCTTCCCGCTCGCGTTTCAGGGTTTTTAACTCGCGGTGAGCGTTTGTCTCCGCTTGACGCGCAACGGAATCCGCCTGCCTCTTGGCCGCGTCTTGCGACTCGGTCTCTGCGTCGATTTGGCGCCTGAGAGCGTCTTCGAGCTTCTGCGCGAGCGCCGCGTTCTCGCCGCGCAGGCGCTGTATCTCTTCCACCGCGCCGCGAATCCGCCCTTCGAGCAGCTTGAAGCTGTCTTCCATCGTCTGCTCCGACTTCAGTCCGCGGCCGCCTTGGCCGATTCCGCCAGACGCGCGAAGGCTTGTGGATCGCGAACGGCAAGATCCGCCAGCGTTTTCCGGTCCAGCTCGACTCCCGACTTCCGCAGTCCCGCGATGAAGCGGCTATAGGAAAGGTCGTTCAAGCGTGCGGCGGCGTTGATACGAATGATCCACAAACGTCGGAAATCACGCTTTTTCCGGCGTCTGCCGATATATGCGAACTGTCCGGCGCGGTCCACGGCTTCCTTGGCCGAACGGTGCAGCTTGCTCTTCGTGAGGAAGAAGCCTTTGGCTGATCGGAGTATCTTCTTGCGTCCTTCACGACGTTTACTGCCACGCTTGACTCTCGGCATTGCTTTGATCGTTTCGATGACGCGGCCGCTATTGGCCGGCCCGTCGCGCTTCCGGGCGGCGACAAAGCCCGAGCGGTTCGACGACCGCTCCCTGACGATCGGGCGCGGCGAGCGCCGATCACCCTAACAACATCTGTCGAACGTTCTTGTTTTCGGCCGGCGAGACCAGCGTCGACTTACGCAGGCTTCGTTTACGCGATCGGGTCTTTTTGGTGAGTATATGACTTTTCATGGAATGCGCGCGCTTGATCTTGCCCGTGGCGCTCAGCTTGAAACGCTTGACCGCGCCGCGCTTGCTCTTCAACTTGGTCTTGGTCTTGGTCTTGG
>JAFGSN010000209.1 GCA_016934575.1 Vicinamibacteria bacterium | reverse complement strand
GTGCCTGCCCTTGCCGCCCCCGTGCCTATCACAAGCAGCGCCTCGATATGTCAAGATGAGGGCGCCGCACGCGGCTTCTCGCGGTCTACAGGCGCCAGACCGATAGGGCCGTCCTCACAGCCCATGCGCTGCGATCATGACCATCACGCGCCAGAATCCGGTGATCAGAATGAGAATCCAGAAGACCAACGCCTTGTTCCGCGTTCTCCTGCCCGTTGCGCTTCTCGGCGCAGCCGCCGCGAGCGGCCAAGAGAAGGCCCGGCCGCCGCGAGCATCCGAGGAGCCGTACCGTAATCCGAAGCTCACGATCGAGGAACGCGTGGCCGATCTCTTGCCGCGCATGACCCTCGAAGAGAAGGTCGATCAGATCGCCGGCTGGAACCGGGACACGCCCGCCATCGACACAACGGGCACGTACACGCCCGAGCAGGCGCAGGCGGCCCTGAGACGGATTTTCAACACGGAGGCGCAACTGACGCCCCGTCAGGCCGCCATTCTCAGGAACGCCGTTCAGCGCCATTTGCGCGAGAAAACGCGCCTCGGCATCCCGGCGCTCTTCATGGGCGAGGCATTGCACGGCTTTATGCAGCACGGCGCGACGAGCTTCCCGCAGGCCCTGGCGCTCGCGAGCACCTGGGACCCGGATCTTGTGCGGCGCGTCTTTTCGGCGGCCGGCGAAGAGGCCGGATCCTCGGGGATCGGGCAGGTCTTCACGCCGGTGCTCGACATCGCGCGCGACCCACGCTGGGGACGCACCGAGGAGACGTACGGCGAGGATCCGTTCCTCGCCGCGCGGATGGGCGTGGCGGCCGTCACCGGCCTGCAAGGTCCGACCTTCATGATCAATCGCCGTCACGTCATGGCGACGGCCAAGCATTTCGCCGTCCACGGCCAGCCGGAAGGGGGCACCAACACGGCGCCGGCGAACTTTTCGGAGCGCATCATTCGCGAGGAGTTTCTCGTGCCGTTCGAGGCCGCTGTGCGCGAGGCGCGGGTCGGAAGCGTGATGGCCTCGTATAACGAGATCGACGGCATCCCGGTTCACGTCAACCGCTGGCTGCTCGACCAGGTTCTCGTGCAGGAGTGGGGCTTCCGCGGCTACGTGACTTCGGACGGCGGCGGGCTCCAGATGCTCGTCGGCACGCACGGCGTCGCCGCCAACAGTGCCGAGGCCGCGCGCCTGGCCCTTGCGGCCGGCGTCGACTTCGACCTTTCCAACGGTTCGGTTTACCGCACGCTCCTGCGCCTCGTGCGGCAAGGGCTTGTGCCGGAGACTCAGCTCGATCGCGCGGTCGGCCGACTTCTAGCCGCAAAGTTCCGCCTCGGCCTCTTTGAAAACCCATACGTCGATCCCGCTCACGCCGAGCGAATCACGAACTGCGAGGCGCATCGGCGACTCGCGGCAACCGCCGCCGAGAAGGCCGTCGTGCTGCTCAAAAACGAGAACAACCTGCTGCCGCTGGACCTCGCGAAAATCAAGAGCATCGCCGTGATCGGACCCAACGCCGCCGACGTCCATCTCGGCGGCTACAGCCGCGAGCCGGCCCACGGCGTGAGTCTGCTGCAGGGCATCCGCGATCGCGCGGGAACGCAGGCCGAAGTGCTTTACGCCGAAGGCTGCCGCATCACCACCGCCCGCCAGGGCTGGCGCGGCTGGTACGACGAGAACGTTCAGCTCATCGACCCGAAGACGCAGGCGGAGAGCATCCAGGCCGCTGTCGAAGTCGCCCGCAAGGCCGATGTGGCGGTGCTGGTGGTCGGCGAAAACGAGAGCACAAACCGCGAGGCCTGGTCGGAAACGCACCTGGGAGACCGCGACTCGCTGGAGTTGCTCGGCGCGCAGAACGAACTGGTCGAGTCCGTCGTCGAGACCGGGACGCCGACCGTCGTCTTCCTCATCAACGGACGGCCGCTGTCGATCAATTTCATCGCCGAGCGCGTGCCGGCCATCTTGGAGGGCTGGTACCTGGGGCAGGAGGGCGGCACGGCGGCGGCCCGCGTCCTCTTCGGCGACGTCAATCCCGGCGGCAAGCTGCCGATCACTTTCCCGCGTTCGGTCGGCAACATCCCCGCTTTCTACTATCACAAGCCGTCCGCCAACCGGACCTACGCTTTCAGCACGCGGCAGCCGCTCTATCCGTTCGGATTCGGTCTGAGCTACACCGCCTTCCGCTTCGATAATCTGCGCGTCGAGCCGGCGCGGATCGCGGCCGGCGGCACGGCCATGGTCTCCGTCGAAGTCACGAACACCGGCGCGCGCGAGGGCGACGAGGTGGCGCAGCTTTACGTCCACCAGAAGCTGGCGTCCGTGACGCGGCCGGTGATGCTGTTGAAAGGCTTCGAACGCATCACGCTCAAACCGGGCGAGAAGAAGACGGTGACGTTCCGCGTCACCCCCGAGATGCTCTCGATGCTCGACCTCGATATAAGACGCGTCGTGGAACCCGGGGTGTTCGAACTGATGGTCGGACCGAGTTCCGCGCAGACGACCAAGGTGACGCTGGCCGTTACGGGTGTTCATGGCGAGACCGGAATACCGCTTCCGCCTCCGCCTCCGGCCGGCTCCGAATCGGGTCTCGTCAGCGACTTCGAGGATCCGAAGAAGCTCTCGAACTTCGGGACGTGGCTTGCGATATCCGATCGCGAGGACAGCGGCGGCGCGTCGACTGCCGCGATGACGCCCGTAGCCGGAGGCGCGAACGGTTCGGCAGGCGCCTTGCGCGTGACCGGCGAGGTCAAGGCCGGCGCGCAGTTCGCCTGGGCCGGGGCGGTATTCGTGCCCTCATCGTCGATGGGCGAGGCGGCCAACCTCTCGAACAAGAAGGCGATCGCCTTCTGGGCCAAGGGCGACGACCAGGACTACGCGGTGACGGTGATGACCGAAAGTCGTTCCGGCCAGATGCCCACGTTCAAGACGATCAGACTGGGGCCGGAGTGGAAGCAGTTCTCGTTCCCGTTGTCGGACTTCGAGACCGACGGCCACGACGTCCTGGCCTTCGGCGTCGCGCGCACTCAATCGGCCGGCAAGTTCCAGTTCGACCTCGATCAGGTCGAGATCAAGTAGCGCGCACGCCCCGCGGATCGCCTGTTGGACCGCGGCGGGCAAGATCCATGGGCCTCGGACAAGCTGACAGGCCTGGGCGTCAACGTGATGTACACCGGCAAGATGTTGGCTGACCTGCAGCTCGCCGCTGGCACGTGCTGACGATCTGATCACGAGTCCGCTACCGTATTACGCTCATGAAGCTCGCGGCTCTGGCCGGACGCCTCTTCCACGACCACAAGGATCAGCTCGTGATGTGTAGTGATAAAAGACGCTCGAATCGTCGTATGATGCCCATGAAAAGGAGAGACTTCGAACACATAGAGTGATTCCAGGAGGGTTTCCATGAACGATGAGAAGCGCCAGGCTCCGCGTGCTTCCTATCCGTGCGAGGTCGCCTGCGACATGTTCACCGGCGGCGGTTCTCAGATGATGCGCTTGAGCGATCTCTCCACCGGAGGCGCATTCATCGACGCCATGGTCGAGCTCAAGCCCGGCGCGCGCCTGGGACTGCGCTTCAGCACCGGTCCGCGCGAGATTCAGGTGAACGCCGAAGTGGTCCATTCCATGCAGCACTTCGGCATGGGAGTACGCTTCATCGACTTGTCGGAAGAGAACCGCGCCGAGATCGAACGACTCGTCAAAGAGCTCGGCGGCTGAGCGCGTACGGACGTTGGCGGGCGGATCAGGCGTTCGCCGGCATTCGAGCGCACGGATGGCGCGGACTTTTGGGCCGCCGTCCATCGAACAAACGCCAAACCCTCACCGCTGTTCCCGCTCGACGCTGGCCACAAGCGCGGGATCGTAGAGATTGTAGCCGCGCGCTTCGTTCCGCGTGGCGACGACGCGCACGAAGCCGATGTAGCGTCCCGAGTCCGCATCGAGCGCCTCGGCGTCCGACGGAAACAGGCCCTTGCCCGAACGCTCAAGAGCAATTTCGCTGTCGCGCCAGTGCCGCCATCCTTCGGGAAGCATGTCGGCGACGTCCACCGCGATGCGATTGCATTGGCCACAGAGCCGTTTCCACCACTCGGCGGTGTGGAACGAGGCGCATTCGTCCTCCCAGAAAACCTTTCCGTTCGACTGGGGCTGGCTGAGATGACGAGGCAACTCGCCGTCCGAGAACGGACGCGCCAGCCCGGGCATGACCAGCCCGATCCTGCCTGACGGCCGCACGAACCGCGTCAAGTAGTGAAGATACAGCTCGTCGGTTCCAAAGTACTGATAGGCGTCGATGCTAATCACCGCGTCGAAGAAGTCTTCCGCGAAAGGAAGCGCATGGGCTTCGACGTGAATGGGAACGACGCGACTCGACTCGCCGGCGTCACGGATCCGGCGCCAGTTGTCGTCGACGTCGGTCCACCAATCGACCGCGAAAACGCGCGCGTCGAACTCGCGCGCGAGAAATACGCTCGTCAGCGCCTTGCCGCAGCCGAGATCGAGGACGCGCATTCCCGGCTCGATCATCAGCGCTTCCGTCAGCCACTCCAAGAGCCACAGGGGATTGGGGCCCATGTTGCCGTCCAGGAGCCAGGCGGGATCGTAGCGGTTCGATCGCGGGAACTCGCTTTTCTGAAGCAGTCGACGGATCTCGTCTTCATTCATCTGTTACACTCCGGAATTCTTGCGGCTTACGCGCAGCCGGCGTACGCGTTGAATCATGTTTAACATAGATGATATCGCCGGTAATGACGAATGACGCAGCGGCAGGCGGATCTCGGTCTCGTCGGACTAACGATGATCTGGGGCACGACGTTCGCCGTCGTGCACGAGGCCGTCTCCGAGTTTCCGATCTTCGCCTTTCTCGCGTTGAGATTCGGAATCGCTTCCCTGGTGATTCTTCCCTGGCTCGCACGTCATCGCGCAGACACCATGCGGAGCCTCGGAGCCGGCGCCATGCTCGGAACGCTGCTCTTCGGCGGCTTCGCGACGCAAACGCAGGGTTTGGCCTGGACGACGCCGTCCCGGGCGGGCTTCATCACGGGACTGAGCGTCGTGCTGGTGCCCGTCGTCGCGATGCTGGCGGGACAGAGGCCGCCGCGCCGGGCCGTGCTCGGCGTGATCCTGGCGTTCATCGGGTTGACCGTCGTTTCCCTCGGTTGCTCGTTTCCGCTTTTCGGATGCGAGGTCGAGGCCAGAACCAATCCGACACGACTCGCGGGCGACCTCTTCGTTCTGACGTGCGCCGTCATTTTCGCATTCCACATCGTCGCCGTGAGCCACTGGGCGTCACGGCGTCCGGTCCTGGCCCTGAACGGCGTACAGATGCTCGTCGTGGCGATGCTCGCGGCCACGGCGGCCCTGTTCTCGCCTCGGCCGCCCCTGCCGCCGCCTTCCGGAGTGATCCTCTCAGCCGTATTCCTCGGCATTATCGCGACGACGCTGGCCCTCGCCCTATGGCTCGTATTCCAGCGGCATACCACCTCGACGCACGCCGCGCTGATCTTTTCTCTCGAGCCCGTGTTCGCGGCGCTTTTCTCGCGCGTCTGGATCGGCGAAATCGTGACTCCCGCCGTATGGATCGGCGGAGCATTGATGCTGGCGGGAGTCCTGCTGGCGGAGACTCCGCCGCCGCGATCGATGCGCGGCTTTCGTCTCGCACGCTGGTTGAGCGGAGACCCCATGACGCGCTGACGGCGTCCGTGTCGGATTCGGCCGGCGAAAGATTTGGCGCGCCGCTGCGCTCAACGTACGATCAGGTCAAGGGAGGCGCAATGCGGCCCACGATCGCCTGGGAAGAAGACGTCATTGTCATGATCGACCAGCGGCGGTTGCCGCGCGAGGAGATCTATCTCCGCTGTCGCGATCACCTTGAAGTCGCCGCGGCCATTCGCGACATGGCGATTCGCGGCGCGCCCGCCATCGGCATCGCGGCCGCAATGGCCGTCGCTCTGGGAATGAAACGGCACGCGGGCCAAGATGTCGGCGGCCGCGAGCGCGCATACGCGGCGATCCACGACGTCCTGGCGGAAACGCGCCCCACCGCCGTGAATCTTTTCTGGGCCCTCGAACGCATGCGCCGGCGTTTCGCCGAAACACGGAGCGCGCCGAAGGACGCGCTTGACGACACGCTTCGACGCGAGGCGCTTGCGATCGAGGCCGAGGACCTCGATGCCTGTCGTCGAATGGGCGAGCTGGGCGCCGCGCTCGTGCCGGAAAGGGCGCGCATCCTCACGCACTGCAACGCCGGCGGCCTGGCCACCGCCGGACACGGGACGGCGCTTGGAGTCGTGCGCTCGGCGGCGCGGCTGGGCAAGGTACGCATGGTCTTCGCGGATGAAACCCGGCCCTTCCTTCAAGGCGCGCGGCTGACGGCCTGGGAGCTGTTGCGCGACGGCATTCCGACCACGGTGATCACGGACGGGATGGCCGGCCATTTCATGGCGCGCGGCGAGATCGATCTCGTCGTGGTCGGCGCCGATCGCATCGCCATGAACGGCGACGTCGCCAACAAGATCGGCACGTACTCGCTCGCCGTGCTCGCGCGCGAGCACGGCCTGCCTTTTTTCGTGGTCGCGCCCACGTCCACCTTCGATCCCGAGACGCCGAACGGGAGCGGAATCCCCATCGAGGAGCGCCCGCAAGACGAGGTGCTGCGCTTCGCGGGAACGAGCATCGCGCCCGAGGGCGCGCTCGCGCGCCATCCCGCTTTCGACGTCACGCCGCATCGCCTCGTCACCGCGGTCATATGCGAGCGCGGCGTCGCGCGACCGCCGTTCGCCGCGAGCCTGAGCGCGCTCCTCCGGAAGGAAGGCGCTTGAGAATTCTCGCCGTCGAAACCTCCTGCGACGAAACGGCCGCGGCCGTCGTCGAAGACGGAGCGCGCGTGCTCTCGAACGTCGTCTCGTCGCAGGCGGCGCTCCACGCGCCCTATGGCGGCGTGGTGCCCGAGCTGGCCTCGCGTCATCACATCGAGAACGTCTGTCCGGTGATCGAGCAAGCGCTGGGAGACGCGGGCGTCGATCTGGATCGGATCGACGTCGTCGCGGCGACTCAGGGTCCCGGCCTCATCGGCTCGCTGCTCGTCGGCGTGCAGGTCGCCAAGGGAATCGCGTATGTCCGAAAGCTGCCGCTCGTTCCGGTCCATCACGTCGCGGGACATCTCGAGGCTCCTTTCCTGACCGGCGAAGACATCGAGCTGCCGGCGCTGGCGCTCGTCGTCTCGGGCGGCCACACGAGCCTGATCAAGATGCCCGCCCGCGGAACGTATCATCTGCTCGGGCGGACGCGCGACGACGCCGCGGGCGAGGCTTTCGACAAGGTGGCCAAGCTCCTGGGTCTCGGCTATCCCGGCGGACCGGCCATTGAACGCGTCGCGCGCGGCGCGAACGATCGCGCGATCGAGTTCGCCGTCGCGAAGATGAGCGACGGCCGTCCCGACTTTTCCTTCAGCGGGATCAAGACCGCCGTGCTGCATTACGTTCGAAGCCGCGGCATCGCGCCAGCCGAAAGTCTCGACGACGCGCCGGAAACGATCAGGAACCTGGCCGCTTCTTTCCAGCGGGGAGTCGTGACGGCGCTCTTGCTCCGTCTGCGCGAAGTGGCGGAGCGCGAACGCCCGCGAAGCTTGCTCCTCACCGGAGGCGTCGCCGCCAATGCGGCGCTGCGTCGTGAAGCGGCCGTGCTCGCCGGCGATCTGGGCCTGCCGCTGCATGTTCCTCCGCTCCGCTTCACGACCGACAACGCGGCGATGATCGGCGCCGCGGGCTTTATCGCTCATCGACGCGGCGTCCGGGCCGGCTGGGATCTCAACGCCGAGGCCAGGCTGCCGCTTCCGTAAACGGCGTCCTGATCGGGAAGACGGCTTGCTATTAAGGACCGAGGGTTGAGAATACGAGAAGAAGCGGCCGTTTCATTGAGGCCGTTTGCCCGATTGTTGATCGTTTTCCACCGGTTCAAGAACGAGGCTTTGATGGAACGTCCACGCCGCGCTGGCGAGAGACGCGCCGGCCGCCGTGCGGAGATCGCGCGAAGACGCCGTTCGCCGTCCGATGAAATCCCAGAGCTTCGATCAGCGCGACGACATCGCGCTCCTCGGCCCCGGCGATCCTGCCCAACTCGGGCGTGAGGGCGATCTGGCCGCGACGCGCGCGGCCATAGATCAAGCCCGTGACGCGTTCGATGTGGTCGAGACGCCAGGCGGTCGAACCAAGCGGCGCATAGCCGCAGGCCAGGTAATAGTCTTCGGGAACGCGCCGGTCGCGCGCGATGATCGCGCGCTCCAAGGGCAGCAACGGCGGCTCGTAACGTTGCCGAAGCCGCCACAACAATCCCGTGAGGCGCCGCGCTTCGGGCCGCAACAACGCCGGCAGGAAGACGTTCCACCGCCCGATACGCACGCCGTGTCGCGCGAGACGCGCGCGATCGCCGGCCTCCAGGGAGCGGATTTGCGACGCGATCGACCGGCGCTGGAGCGCTCCAAGCCCCTGCACGAGAGAGAAGGCGATTCCTCGAGCCGGTCCGCTCAATGGCGCGGCGCGCAACGTCATCAACGGGCGCAGCACGTTCTCGATACGGCGCATGAGCCATTCGGCGCAGCGCCGTCTCACGCGCTCACGTTCCGGCGGATCGAGCAGATTCGACGACAAAACCTCGATGCGCGGCGCCAAAGGATCATCGCTCCCGGCCAGTCGCGCCAGACTCGCGCCCCGCCATGAGATCCGGCCCTCCGGGCTCAACGCGCAGGCGTCATCGGGTTCGTCAACAAAGAGCTGAACACGCGCGCGCGAACCCTCGCGCAGAACGCGATTGACCGCGGCCAGCACGGGACGCGCGCTCTGACGCAGGCCGGCCTCGGGCACGAAATGAAATCCTTCGAGCCGGCCGGCCGGCATCCCCTGGATCTCGACCTCTCCTGAGGCGCCGATCGTCGTGTGCGGCCCCTCCGACTCGCTCCGCGCGACGACAGTCGCGCGGCGATCGACAAACTGCTCCGTAAGGCGCTCATGCAACGTGTCCGAAAGACGATCCTCGACGCGGCGGCTGCGTTCCTGCCAGTGGCGAGGATCGCTGAGCCACCCCGCGCGATGAGAGACGTATGTCCAAGTGCGAATGGCCGCGATACGCATGAGCAACGCGCCGACGTCGCCGTCGATTCGATCGAGCGCCGCCACCTGCCCGGCCACCCAGTCTTCAGGGAGCCGCCGTCTCGACGCCGAAAGATGCAGAAAGATCTCCTGGAGCAACCGCGCATGCGCGTCGCTCAGGACGTTTCGGAAGTCCGGGACCTGGCACACGTCCCACAAAAGACGCACCTGCTCGATCGCGCGGACGCGGGCGCGGATTTCGGATTCGCCGGCGAGGAGACGCAGAGCCTGATGGTCGTCGGCGTTCCGCATGCGGACCATCTCCGGCAGCGGCGGCCGCCGATCAAGGCTTCTCAGCAGCGCCGGAATCGTGACGAAGCTCAGCTCGCCGTTGCGCCAGAAGACCGAGCGCAGCGGCGCGAAGTCATGGGTTTCGACGGCTCGAATCAGGTCCTCGTCCAGCGGCCCCAGATCGGACGTGGCGCCGAAGGTTCCGTCCCTCAGATGGCGGCCGGCGCGTCCCGCGATCTGCGCCACCTCCGCCGGACGCAGCCGCCGCGCGCTTGAGCCGTCATGCTTGGTCAGGCTGGTGAAAGCGACATGATCGATGTCGAGATTCAGCCCCATCCCGATTGCGTCTGTCGCCACGATGTAATCGACCTCGCCGGACTGGTAAAGGCCGACCTGCGCGTTGCGCGTGCGCGGCGACAGCGCGCCGAAGACCAGCGCCGCGCCGCCCGTTTCGCGGCGCATTCGAGCGGCCAGCTCGTACAGCTCGGCCACCGAGAAGACGATCACCGCCGAACGGCGCGGGAGGCGCGCCAGCCTTTTCGGGCTCACGCCGCAAAGCGTCGACAGTCGAGGCCGCGCCTCGATCGCGGCCTCGGGAACAAGGCGGCGCAAGAGCGGGCGGATGGTGCTCGCGCCGAGCAGCATCGTCTCATGACGGCCGCGCGCGTTAATCAGGCGGTCGGTGAAGACGTGGCCGCGTTCTCGATCGGCGGCAAGCTGGATCTCGTCCACGGCGAGAAAGTCGACCGGGCGGTCGACGGGCATGGCCTCGACGGTGCAGATGAAGTAGGCCGGCGCCCTCGGAACGACGCGCTCCTCGCCGGTGACCAGCGCCACGGCGTCGGCGCCCTTGACGCGCACGGCGCGCTCGTAGTTCTCGCGCGCGAGCAAGCGCAGGGGGAACCCGATCATGCCCGAGCGATGAGAAAGCAGGCGCTCCATCGCCGCATGGGTCTTGCCCGTGTTCGTCGGACCAAGAACCGCAGTCACCGTCATGCCATATCAGGATCGAACGTCACGCGCCGCTTTGCAAGACGCGCGCCGCCTCATGCCGGCGAAGACGGCGCGACAGCGAGCCGTCCTCGACGAACGCGCGGCCGGGCGCGCCTGCCGCGTCCCTCTTTATCGAATATACTTGGCGCCGCGCGCGCACTATAATGACCTTCATTATCTATGCAGCAAGCATTGAAGACGGGCGATCACTGGATCGAGAAAACGTCGATCGCCGCGATGATACGCACGCCCGATCAGATGATCGTCGGTTCGCTTCACATCAACCCGCGCAAGCGTCTCAAGGACGAGCTGAACATCGCCAGTGACCGTTTCCTCGCCGTAACCGACGCGCGCCTGTACGACACGGCGTGCCGTCCGCTCGGCGAGGCCGCGTTCCTGCTCGTCTCATCCGCTCACGTCATCACCATCACTCCGCTCGAGGGCGTCAAGCCCGCGCCGTCGTCCGCCTGGGCCGCGTTGATCGGGCATGAATAGCGAAATCCTATGATCCCGCGTTATAGCTGGCCCGAGATGTCCCGGATCTGGTCCGATGAAAACAAGTACGCGACCTGGCTGCGCGTGGAAGTCGCCGTCACGGAGGCGCTCGTCAAACGCGGCATCGTGCCGCGCTCGGCGCTTGTGGCCATAAAGGAGCGCGCGCGCGTCAACGTCGAGCGCATCGCCGAGATCGAGAAGGACGTCCAACATGACGTGATCGCCTTCATCACGAGCGTGACCGAATGCGTCGGAGACGAGGGCCGCTGGGTCCATCACGGCCTAACCTCCTCCGACGTCGTCGACACGGCGCTCTCGATGCTCATGCGCGAGTCCTGCGAGCTGATCGACAAGAACCTCGCGGCGCTCATGAGCGTCGTCCACCGTCGCGCCATCCAGCACAAGCTCACGACGATGATCGGACGCACGCACGGCATTCACGCCGAACCGATGACCTTCGGCTTGAAGCTCGCGTTATGGCACGCGGAGCTGGCGCGCGACCGCGAGCGGCTGGCGCGCGCGACCGAAGTCGTCTCGGCAGGCAAGCTCTCCGGCGCCGTGGGAACGTATTCGAGTCTGCCGCCCGAGCTGGAAGAGGCGGTCTGCGCCCGTCTCGGGCTGACTCCGGCGCCGATCTCGTCGCAGGTTTTGCAGCGCGACCGACATGCGGAGGCGTTGACCACCCTGGCCATCATCGCCGCCAGCTTGGAGAAATTCGCCACGGAGATTCGCTCGCTGCAGCGCACGGAGGTGCGCGAGGTCGAGGAGCCCTTCGGCTCGAAGCAAAAAGGCAGCTCCGCCATGCCGCACAAGAGAAATCCCGTGGGCTGCGAGCAGATCGCGGGCCTGGCGCGCATCGTGCGCGCCAACGCGCTCGCGGCGATAGAGAACGTGGCGCTGTGGCACGAGCGCGACATCAGCCACTCCTCCGTCGAACGCGTCATCATCCCCGACAGTTTCCTGGCGCTCGATCACATGCTCCGCCGCTTCACGGACATCGTCAAGGGCATGGACGTCCACGCCGACCGCATGCGCGAGAACATCGAGTCCACGCGCGGTCTCATCTACTCGGGTCAGCTTCTGCGCGAGCTAACGGCGGCCGGCATGCAGCGCGAGGACGCCTATCGCATCGTCCAGAAGCACGCCATGGAGGCATGGAAGGGCGGCGCCGACTTCCACCAGCGGATCTCCGAGGACCGCGAGGTGCGCGAAGCGCTCGATCCGGAGAGAATCGCCGAGATTTTTCATCTTGAAAACCACCTGGCTCACGTCGACACCGTATTCCACCGCGTCTTTGGTGAAGACGCATCTTGAACGATGCTCTCGCGCGATCGCAACAATGAGTCTCGACACGGCGATCGTTGCCCGCATTGCGGTCATGAACGACCGCGAGCCGGACGCCGGACTCCGTTCTCGCGGATTTCCATTCTTTGGACGGCCGCCTTTCTTGTGACGTTCGCCGCCATGACCTTTTTCGCCGGTTGGGCCCTGCGTGAAAGAAGGCAGTGCCGGAAGCTCCAAGCAGAGCATCAACGACTCGTGGCGCTGGCCGAAGCGAACGAGAGTCGCATGGCCGACCTCCAGGGCCGGCTGCAAGGCCTGAGCGCTCAACTCGACGCTCTTTACAAGCTTGCCGGGATCAACGCGGGAGTCCGCGGCAAATCATCGCGGCGCTGAAGAAGAAGGCCGACCCGG
>JAFGSN010000208.1 GCA_016934575.1 Vicinamibacteria bacterium | reverse complement strand
CTACGAAGTGGCCGAAACGGCCCTCTACCACGAACTCGGGCGCCTTCCCGAGCCGCAGTTCACCCACAGTTTTTGTTGAAGAGGCAAAATTCAGAACATGTTTCTTGTTCGCCGGCATGGGACAGAATCGACCATCACGTCCATAGAAATGGATCTTGGGCGGTTCGTGGTCGCAAGGAAAGCGTTGACGGCGGGCGCGGATTTGGTGAAAATGGATATGTCTCCTCGTGGCCCGATCCATGAGCTCGAGGCCGTAATGGCTTTAAGTGTGTCGTACGGTTTCCAAACGGATTAATGATGAACGACAAAGTGAACGAACGAGACGAGATGATTCTGCGGCTCCGCGCCGAGGGCCACACGTATAACGAGATCGCGCGCCGTCTCGCGCAGAACTACGGAAGGCATCTCACGACGTTGGCCGTTTATCGTCGCTTGCAAGAACTGGCGCAGCGACCGTTGCCGGCCTTCCCGGCGGAGACGATGATCACGCCCGAACCCGAGGAGGCGAATACGGTCGACGAGCCGGCGTTCCCGTCTTCGATGGCGGAGACCGACTCCGTGGTCGAGGAGACGAGCGATCGACCACGCGAGGAGCGTGTTTATCGCGCCAAGCAAACGGATGAAGGCGCGCGCGTTTATCGCGAGGACGGCCATGAGCTCGACCCGCGCTTCGATTTGAAACGACATAGCCGCGCGGGTTTCGCCTGGGCGCAGGCCGGTCCTGGCGCGGCGCAACTGGCGCTGGCCATTCTGGCCGACTACCTCGAAGACGACGCGCGCGCGCTGGCCCTCTATCAGGATTTCAAGTGGGACATCGTCGCCTGGCTTCCACATGAAGAATGGGAGCTGACGAGCGCGCGACTCGCGCGGTTTCTGCGGCCGCGAGTCGAGGCGGATTGAGAAGCCGTCACGACCTGGCGGACCGGGCCGAGATACGCGCTTCCGATCGCCGCAGGTTCGCATATTATGATGTGCCGTGCCGTGAGCAATCGGGAGGTTCCATAAGTGCTGCGTCGGTTGTTGGCCGTGATCGTGCTCGCTCTTCTCGTCGGCGGCGGATTCGTCTTCTGGCATTACCGCCGGGTAATCCCGGTTCCGCGCAACTTGGGCGAGGTCGGCGTCCGGGTGCGAGACGCCAAGCTGATCACCAAGACGAGAACCGCTCTTTCATTGCACGCACGATTGAAAGAGTGTCGGATTCAGACGGTTGTCGAGGACGGCGTCGTTACGCTGAGGGGCCGAGTGGCCGATGAAGGCCTCAAGCAGCGCGCCGAGGACATCGTCGCGGTCGTGCCCGGCGTCCGGCAGGTCGTCAATCATATACGTGTTTCGGAGACGCCGCCGGAGTCGATGCTTACGCATGAGCGTTCTCTGGGCGAGACGCTTGACGATCGTGCGCTCGACGTCCGGGTCCGCCTGGCCTTGTCTCTGAACCGCGACCTGAAAGGCGCGGACATCAAAACGGTCGTTTACCGCAAAAAGGTGACTCTCTCGGGTGAAGTGGCGACGATCGCTCAGAGGCAGGCCGCGGTGCGGCTCGCTCGCGAGACGTCGGGCGTGGAGGAAGTGATCGACCGCCTGGGAGTGCGCGGCGCCGACGCCACGATGGCGGCTGAGGCGCAACAAACGCTTGCGAATAACCCCAACCTTTCAGGGTACAGACTCAAGGTGCGTCAGGATGGCGTCCGCCTGATCATCTCCGGACGGGTCGGAAACGGCGCGGAAAAGGAATTGGCCGAGATGCTCGTGGGCGCGGTCGCGAGAGGAGAAGTGAAGAACGAAATCGTCGTCGGCTTCCGGTGAGGATCGGCGCTCCCGTCGATGCTGATTCCGCTTGGTCTTGACGGCCGTTTCGAGGTATGCTTCGCCTGTCATTGAAAAGGAGGGACGTCCATGACACATAGGAGTATCGCCTGGGCGCTCGGAGCTGTGCTTGCCTTGACTGTTTCGGTCCGGGCTCAGGAAGCCAGCGAAGAGCAAACAAACTGCACGGTAAAGTCCGAGGACGTCAAGAGCTGGACGATGGAGGTGGAGGAGAAGGAATACTCCGTACGCACGGCGGCGCCGACGTACGAGGGTGATACCGGCCTGTTCCACATGTCCTCGGCGTACACTCTTCCCAAGGGCAAGGTCTCGTTCAGCCTCTTCCGCGACAATATCGACCGCGACCCCAAGGACTTGGACATCTCGGTCCATGGTCTTACTCTGGGATACGGCGTCACCTCGCGCCTCGAGTTCTTCGGATCGATGGGCATTCAAAACCGCGTCAATGCGGACGCTTACACGCAAGCCGGCTTCTTCACCGACTTTCCCTTCGCGGGCACGGTGCAGAGCTACCCGAGTTGGCAGACCGGCGTCGGCGACCTAAGGCTCGGCGCGAAGTTCAAGCTTCTCGACGATTACGACGCCGATCCCGTCGGACTCGCGATCCGCGGTCTGGTCAAGGTTCCAACCGCCGACGACGAAAAGGGACTGGGAACCGGCAAGCTCTCGCTTGCGGCCGACCTGATTCTTTCAAAGAGCCTGGGTCGATCGGCCGATCTGCATGCGTCGATCGGTTACGTCAAGAACTCCGATCCCGAAGACGTGAACATCGCGGATGCCCTCAAATGGGGCGTCGGTCTGAACATCCCCGCTTGCCATATTTTCCAGCTCCAGGCTGAATTGACTGGAAAGAGTTACGGCGACGCCGACTTCAGCCAGACGAATCCCATCGATCTCGTCGTGGGGCCCGCTCTCTGGCTCAAGCCGGGCATATTCATCCGCCCGGCGCTTTCCTGGAACCTGGCATTCGACGATCGCGGCCTGAATTCCTCGGGCAAGTCATACACAGGGCGGCATATCTCGATCGGATACCATCCCGGCAGTCCTTGCTGCGAGATCGAGGTCGCGCGACCCGTTGAGGCTCCGCCGAATCGGCCGCCGACAGTCGCTTGCGAGTCGGATCGATCGCAGATCCTGCCCGGAGAGACGGTGCGATGTCGCGCCACCGCCTCCGATCCGGACGGCGATCCCGTGACGCTCTCCTGGAATGCGAGCGCGGGACGCATCGTCGGCGAAGGCCCGGAGATCACCTTTGACAGCGCCGGCGTCATGAGCCCGGCCACCGTCAACGTCGTCGTGACCGCCAGCGATGGCAAGGGCGGCACGGGCTCCTCAACATGCATGATACGTGTGGAAGCGCCTGAAGCCAGGCCGGTGACGTCTTGCAGCTCCGCCGGCTTCCCTCCCAATTCCGCGCGACTGAACAACGTCGACAAGGCCTGCCTCGACGACGTCATCTCGCGCGCCAAGCAGGATCCGCAAGGGCGCATCGTCATCAACGGGCATGCCGACCGAGGCGAGCGTTATCCCGAAGTCATTGCGCGCAAGCGCGGCGAGGCGGCGAAGTCGTACCTCATGCAAGGCGGTATCGACGAATCGCGCATCAACGTTAGAAGCGCGGGCGCCACTCAACCCGCCGACACGGGCCGCGCTCGCGAAGCGCGCGCCAAGAATCGCCGAGTCGAAGTGATCTTCGTGCCGGAGGGCGCGACGTTGCCGGAGGACGTCGAATAATCACCGACTGTCGTGATTGTTACTCCAAAAGGGGCGCGGCCTTTCGTCGCGCCCCTTTTTTACATACAGAACCATGTATCTCAGTGTCATGGAACGAATGAGAATGATCCGAGTCGCGCGCGCTCGACTGATGGCGACAACGATCGCCGTCAGCGTCGCTTCACTTGGTAATGCGCAGACATGGACGCCGATCGGTCCCCCGGGAGGCGACGTTCGCAGTTTGACGATCGATCGGAACGATCCCGACGTCGTGTACCTGGGCACGATCGACGGCGCCATTTATCGCTCGAAGAACGGAGGGCGGAGCTGGCGGCGGCTGGATCCCGGCTTTCCCTTGCGCGCTCACAGCCTGGACGACATCATCGTTACCGTGCGCGGCGAGATTTTTATCGGTTACTGGCAGGTGGACGGCGGCGGAGGAGGCGTCGCGCGCAGCCTGGATGGGGGCCGGACGTTCGAGCTTCTCGACGGCATCAAGGGCCATTCGGTTCGCGGACTGGATGTGTTCGCCTCCAACCCGAATGTTCTGGTCGCCGCCGCTATCGACGGAGTTTTTCGCTCGGAAAACGGTGGAGCATCCTGGAGCCGGATCAGCCCGGAAGGGCATCCCGGCCTTCGTAACGTCGGTTCCATCGCCGTCGATCGCAACGACCCGAACGTTATTTACGCCGGCACATGGCATCTGCCATGGAAGACGATTGACGGCGGCAGAAACTGGAGACGTATTTCCGCTGGAATGATACCCGACTCGGACGTCATGACGATCACGATTGATCTGCATTCGCCGCGCACCATATACGCGACGGCTTGCAGCGGCGTTTATCGTTCCACCAGTCGCGGGGACGCTTGGTCCAAAGCCCGAGGAATCCCGAACAGCAGCCGTCGTACCCGCGCTTTCATACAGGATCCCCGTCAGCCCGACACGCTCTTCGCCGGAACGACAGAGGGCCTATACGTGAGCGAGGACGGAATGCGATCATGGCGCCGCCTGACCTCCGATCGCCTGGTGATCAACACGATCGCGATTCTACAGTCCGGCGCGTTCTTGCTCGGCTGTGACGGCGTGGGCGTGCTTCGAAGCGATGATCGCGGACGAACATGGACGAGCGCCAACCAGGGTTTTCTCGAACGATCCGTCGCTCGCATCGCGATCGACGCGTCGGAGACGCGGCTTTTCGCGGGCCTGGTCAATGCGCATCGGCACGGGGGCGTGCGCGTGACCGCGCCGGACAACTGCGCCTGGTGCGTCCTCGGCCGGGGAATCGAAGGCCGCGAGGTTCTGGCTCTCGCGCGAACCTCTCATGGAACGTTCGTCGGGACGGACGACGGGATTCATGTTCATAGACCGCCGTCCAACGTCTGGCGGCGGATGAGCACGGAGGACGGCGGCCTCGAACGGCATCCTCGCATCACGGAGATCCTCGCGCTCTCCGATCGTGTTTTGCTCGCAGCTTCACCTTCCGGGCTCTGGAGAAGCGAGGATGCGGGTCACGGATGGACTCGGCGGATGCTCGGCCGGAGCAGCGTCGTCTCCGCGATCGGGAGATCGACGGTCAATCCGCGGATGGTTCTGGCCGCGACGCCGCTCGACTTGTTTCGAAGCGAGGACGGCGGCGGATCCTGGGATCTCGTGGCCGGCGCTCCGCCATCGGGGCGTACGCAGGCGCTCGGTTTTCTACCGACGGATGATGGGGTGGTCTTCGCCGGCACCACTCGCGGATTGTTCAAGTCACGGGACGGCGGTCGAAGTTGGCGCCATCGCGGCGGGGGCCTGCCGCACGGCTCCATTCCCGACATCGCCGTTCATCCCGACGGCCGGACCGTCTATGCGGCAAACTATACTCATGGCGGCGTTTATCGCAGCGGCGACGCCGGCGAGACCTGGTCACGAATGCCCGAGAGCGGTCTGCATTCGGAACGAATATGGGCGCTCGAGTTGGACCCGACTTTGTCGGCTTTTCTCCTGGCCGCCGCGCCGCATGGAGGCATCCATCTGCTGCCCCTCGAGACTTCCGTCTCCGGAGAAGATGCGGCACCGGCCGTTGAATCGCGGCCGATTCCGTCTCCGAAGTGTCTGATCACGGAAATCATTCGTCGTCTGGACCGCTCCCGGCGTGCAGACCTCGCTCCTCAGTCGCGCTGATGTCTTTTCCTGGTTGGGATTCGTTTCCCGTGATCCTGGCCCTGACGGCGATTCTCTCCGAGGGTCTGGCGCGGACGCTGCGCCGGCATTTGACTCTTCGAGGACGCAGTTATCTAAAGATGTATCTGTGGGCTCTCAGGCCGTGGCTCGCATGGTCGCTGGTGAGTGTCATTTTTCGAAGCTGGCCGCATCACGCGTTCAATGAACCCGAGACTTTTCCGTTCTATGCGGACCCTTGGGACCCGGACACGGCCGTTCGCGACCGGATCATGAGTCTCGTTTTACGACCGGCGTTCTGGGCGTGCGCGCTGCCGGCGCTCGTTATACTGGCCGCAATGTGCCTGAAGGGCGTTCACCTTCTTCGCCGGACCTTGTCAACCGGCGGAGTCTCGGGTTGGGGCATACTGTCGCTCTGCGTTCTGTCGTTGGCTTTCTCGCTCACCGTCAATTTCCTGCCGTCGGGTTGGTCGCTCTCGCAACCTCGCGCGGAGGGATCCTTTCTTCGCCCCTGGCATAATCCCAGCGCCACCCTTTGGCCGGCCGTTCGGAGAATCACAAGCGCGCGTGATCATCTGAGTCGCTTCTTGGAGTACCAACACAAGCTTGGCGTTCACGGGCACTCGCATCCGCCGGGAGCATCATTGTCGCTTTACTGGATCGGCCGCCTGGCGACATGGGGAGGATCGCCGACTCCCTGGCACTACGCCTTGGGTCTGGCGGTGGTTTCTTCCGTAAACGGACTCTTCGTGTTTTGGTTGGGGCGGCGCCTGTTCTCGACGGAGATCGGCGTGTGCGCCGTCATGCTGTGGGGACTGTCGCCGGCGACGACGATCTATAGTGTTTTTGCGCAGGAATCTCTGTATGCGGTGTTCTTTAACGCCGCGTTGCTCTGTATGTGGATGATCGCCGCCTCGCGGCGGTCGCGAGGTTGGGGTCTAGCGCTCGGCCTTATCCTCGCATGCCTTGCGATGCTCAATTACTCCTGGAGCGTGGCGGCGACGATGTTCGTTGTCTTCTCGGCATGGGACGGCCGTATCAGGGGCCGAAGCATGGCGGAAATCGCGCGCAGAGTCGCCTGGCCGCTGATTGTGTTCGTCGTGCTCTTGGGCTCCGTGCTGCTAGCGTTTCGTCTGGACTATCTCGCGATGTATCGCGGCGCTTACGATCACGTCATGCATTTCTATTCGCTGCGGGGATGGTATCAGCATGCGGCGGCGCTATTCGGCGGACAGCTTGCCGTCTTTCTGATGATGGGCTCGCTGTGCGGTTCGGCGTTCATCGTGTCGGCGTTACGGGCCGATGGGGAAAGACGGCGCCGGCACGCCATGGCGTTCTTGGGATCCGTTCTTGCGGTATACTGCGTTCCTCTCTTGATGGTGCCGGCGGTGCGAGTTGAAGCGCCGCGACAATGGAACTGGATCGCGACGCTGCCGATCGTTTTCGCCGCATCGCTGCTGTGGGAGAAGGAGCGCGGTCGACCGGCATGGATACTCGCGGCGTGCTGTGTGTCGGGATTGACCGCGATCATCATGCGCGTCTTCCTGGTGTTCTGGGGCTGATGTTTGATCGGTCGCTTCGTCTTCAAGACTTCCGGCGCCCGGAGGTCCAATGCCGGCGATCAGTGAAGCGACACGCGAGCTGCTTCGCCGAATAACATCGAAAAAAATCCGAGCGCGACTCGTGCTCGATGGATCGTCCGGCCTTTATACCGCGCGCGATGGAGGCCGCCCGACTTCCGGCTGTTCGTTTCTGGGACGCCATCGTCCCATGACCGGACGCGTCCGTCTGGAACAGGAGGAGACGTAATCCACTATCTCCAATCATCACAGGGCGTTGTGAGTTGGCATGGAACGTGCTTCACGTTTGATCATGGACGTCGTTCGATCTCCTGAGTTTCGCAAAGCCAGGCGCAGACGCCGCATCATTCTGAGCAGCTTTGGTTTTCTCGCCTTGCTTCTGGTCACCCTCGGCCTGTCGCGATTGAAGCCCGCGCCGCCGTCGGTCGAGCGCGCGAGCGTCTGGATCGACGCCGTCAAGCGCGGCGAGATGCTGCGACAGGTGCGCGGCGTCGGCACGCTCGTGCCCCAGGAGATCCGCTGGATTCCCGCGGCGACGGAAGGGCGCGTCGAGCGCATCGTCGTTCTGCCGGGAAGCGCGGTGAAGCCAGACACGGTCATTCTGGAGCTATCCAATCCAGAGCTCGAGCTCGAGGCGCTGGACGCGGCGGCTCTGCTGCGCGCCGCCGAAGCCGATCTCGCCGGTCTCAAGGTCAAGCTCGCGACGCAACGGATCGATCTCGAGGCCTCCATGGCGCGCGTCGAAGCCGAGCGGCAGCAGGCCCGGCTCGAGGCGAGCGCCAAGGAGGAGCTGGCTAAAGAAGGACTTGTGGCCGCGATCGATCTCAAGAAGGCGCAGGTGAACGCCGCCGAGCTGGATCGCCGTCGCGATTTGGAGGGGCAGCGCATGACGATCAACACGGATTCGGTCGCGGCGCAACTTGCAGCACAGCAAGCGCAGGTCGACCGGCAACGCGCACTGGCGCGTCTGAGGCGCAGCCAGTTGGAGGCGCTCCGCGTGCGCGCGGGCATAGCGGGCATACTGCAGCAGGTCCCGGTCGACGTGGGGCAGCGCGTGGGTCCGGGCGCCAACCTGGCGCGCGTGGCCCAGCCGGAGCGCCTGAAGGCCGTCGTGCGCGTTCCGGAAACGCAGGCGCGTGACATCCAGATCGGACAGAAGGCCACGGTCGATACTCGTAACGAAGTCATTACTGCCCACGTCATCCGCATTGATCCGGCCGTACGCGAAGGCACGGTCGAGGTCGATCTGGCGCTTGACGGGCCGTTGCCGAAAGGGGCGCGTCCCGATCTTTCCGTGGACGGTACGATCGAGTTGGAGCGGCTCACGGAAGTGCTCTACGTCGGCCGTCCCGCCATGGGCCAGGCCGAGGGAACGATCGGTTTGTTCCGTCTGGAACCGAACGGCCGTGACGCCGCGCGAGTTCAGGTCAAGCTGGGCCGCGCTTCGGTGAGCACGATCGAGATCGTGCAAGGGCTCAAGGAAGGCGAACAGGTGATCCTTTCGGAAACCTCGGCGTGGGACAGTCATGACCGGATACGGTTGGATTAGGAATCGTATGATGGCTGGATGGAGCGCGATGGCCGGTCGGATGCGGACGTCGAGATTCGAGTGGAGAGCGGCGAAAGGAAGCGACGATGACGAAAGCCGAGACGAACCGACCGTTGATCCGCCTCGAAGGTCTGAAAAAGGTCTTCTACACCGACGAGGTCGAAACGCACGCGCTCGCTGGCGTGCATCTTGACATCAATCAAGGCGACTACGTCGCCATCGCTGGTCCATCCGGGTGCGGCAAGTCGACGCTTCTGTCGATCGTGGGGCTGCTCGATTCGCCGACCGAAGGGGCCTATCTGCTTCACGAAAAGCCCGTGCAGCAGTTGAAGGCGTCGCAGCGCGCCCGGATTCGTAATCTCGAGATCGGCTTCATCTTCCAGAGCTTCAACCTGATCGGCGACCTTACGGTGTACGAGAACGTCGAGCTGCCGCTCACTTATCGCAAGGGAGTCGGCCGGACCGAGCGCAAGCAGCGCGTCATGCAGTCGCTGGATCGCGTGGCCATGACGCACCGCGCCAAGCACTACCCGAGCCAGCTCTCCGGCGGCCAGCAGCAGCGCGTCGCCGTGGCGCGGGCGCTGGTCGGCGCGCCGTCGATTCTGCTGGCGGACGAGCCCACGGGAAACCTCGACTCGAAAAACGGCGAGGCGGTGATGGACCTGATGCGCGAGCTGCACCAGGGAGGCGCGACGATCTGCATGGTCACGCATGATCCGCGCTTCGCCCGTTACGCTGAACGGACGATCCACCTCTTCGACGGCCGCATCGTCGAGGAAGAAACAGGCAACGGAATCGAGACTGCGCGCGGCGAGCGAGGCAAACCGATTGCTCCGGAGCCCGCGCCCGGCGAGAGGAGTTGAGCCATGAGCGCGCTGCTCCAGGACGCGCGTATCGCGATTAGGATGCTCGCCAAGCGCCCCGGTTTTGCCGCCGTGGCCGTGATCACGCTCGCGCTGGGGCTGAGCGTCAACGTGACCGTGTTCTCGCTCGTCAGCGACTTCTTTCTCCGGCCGCTGCCGGCGAAGGACCCGGAGCAATTGGTCGTCATCGTCCAGAAGAGCGCTCAGTTCAGAATGCCCTATCCGTTCTCGTATCCCGATTTCGAGGACTTCCGTCACGCCGTGGAGGGCGCGGGGAGCGACGCCTCAGACATGGCAAGGGCTTTTTCCGGAATGATGGCCTACAAAGAGGAGGTCGTGCATATCAGCCGCGCCGGGACAAACAGCGAGCGGACGTGGGTTCACGCGGCCAGCGGGAATTATTTTAACGTCCTTGGCGTGCAGCCATTTCTCGGGCGGCTGTTCTTGCCCGGCGAAGGCCGACAGCCGGGGGCTGATCCCATCATTGTGTTAACGCACGACGCCTGGCGCGACCGCTTTGCCTCGGACTCGCGACTCATTGGACAGTCGATAAAGCTCAATGGCTTGCCGTTCACGGTGGTCGGCGTCACGCCACCAGGATTCGTTGGCGCGGCCTGGAACGTGACGCTGAGCGGTTTCGTGCCAGCCACGATGCTGCCTCAATTGTCGCCGGCGCATGGCGAGATGATCCACCAGCGCGGGAACACCGGCTTCTTCATGGTGGGACGTCTGCAGAAAAGCACGAGCCTCGACGAGGCGCGGGCTGCGATTGATGTCCTGATGGCGCGCCTGATCACGAGCAATCCGGAGCAATACGCGCCGCAGGCGAAAGCGTTGGTCCTGCGTGAGAGCATGAGCCGTCCTTCGCCGTTCGTGGCGACTTTAGCGCCCATGATCGTGTCGGCCCTGATGATGATGGCCGTGCTGGTCCTGGCGGTTGCGGCAGCCAATGTGGCCGGTCTGCTGCTCGCGCGCGCCGCCGACCGCCAGCGGGAGCTCGCGATTCGTGGAGCTTTGGGCGCCTCTCGCTGGCAACTGCTGCGTCAACTGCTGGTCGAAAGCGTGTTGCTCGCCTTGAGCGCCGCGGCGATGGGCATGGTCGCGGCGCTCTTCGTCGTGCCCCGGCTCGCCTCGATTGGACCGGGCGGCGATTTCGCACCGTCTCGATACGCGGGGCTGGACTTTCGGCTGTTCGCCTTTGCGTTCGGCGCCGCGCTCGTCACCGGCACGTTCATGGCTTTACTCTCCGCGCTGAAGGCAACTCGCCCGGATGTCATGCCGCATCTCAAGGAGGCCACGGGCACGCCCGCACGCGAGCGACATCTCGCGCGCAGCGCCCTTGTCGTCGCCCAGGTCGCCGTGTCTTGCATCGTGCTGACCATCACGGGCCTTGCCCTGCGTAGCTTATATAACCTGTCGAAGGTGCCTATGGGATTTCAGCCGGAAAACCTGCTTCTCGCCAGGTACGACCTTGGACTCCAGCGCTACAGCGTCGACGAGGGCCGGCGGTTCCATGCGCGGTTGCTTGAGAAGGTTCGGGCCATGCCCGGAGTGCGCGACGCCAGTCTCGCCGACCAAGTGCCCTTTGACGTCGGCGGCTCCTTTTCCGGCGATATCACCGCCGAGGGCAGTCCGGAAAAAGACGATGCGGAGACGCAATTCACACTGTTCGTCGCCGCCGAGCGTGCCTTCCTGGCGACGACCGGCTTTCGCATGGTCGCGGGACGTGACTTCTCGATCCGCGACGATGCGACGGCGCCGCGCGTGGCGATCGTCGATCGACTCCTGGCGCGGCACCTCTGGCCGGGCGAGAATCCGCTGGGACGATGCCTCGTGTCGAGGGGCATGCCGCTCGAAGTCATCGGCATCGTAAGCGATGCGAGGTATTGGTCCATCACCGACAGGGCCCGGCCGCTCATTTTCGTGCCGTTGGCGCAGCATTACAGTGGCCGGGTCACGCTGGTTGCGCGAACGACGGGCGATTCCGCCCCGTTGATGTCCTCAATACGGCAGGCGGCGCACAGTCTCGACCCCGACCTCCCGCTGCATGACCTGCGCACGATGAATGAGCAGATCGCCAGCAGTCCGATGGCGCTTATGCCCCTGCGAGTGGGCTCCATGATCGCAGGTATTCAGAGCGCCATCGCCTTGTCTCTCGCGACCCTCGGCGTTTTCGGATTGGTCACCTTCGCCGCGGCCAAGCGGACTCGCGAGATCGGCATACGCGTTGCGATGGGCGCGCGATCGGTCGATGTCATCCGGCTGGTGTCGATTCAGAGCCTGAGGCTCGCGTTCATCGGTCTCGTCTGCGGCCTGCTGCTATCGCTTGCGCTCGCCCGCGTACTGGCGCCTCTTCTGTACGAAGTCAGCCCCACGGACGCGGTAGCGCTCGGCGGTGCCGTCTCCGTCGTCGTCGTTGCGACCGCGCTCGCAAGCTGGCTGCCCGTCCGCCGCGCCGCGATGACCAATCCCGTCAAGACGTTGAGGGCGGAGTAGAAATCGTGCGCCGGGGACTATTGATGCGCACGATTCCTGGTGGGGGCGAGACGTGCCTCGCCCTGGCAGACATGACATACCGTGCCCCGGAAGGAATACGACAATGACCGGAATCATGAATGACGTACGACACGGGCTGCGGGCCAACCTGAAGCTCTGGCCGTCGTCTCTCATTATCGTGTTGCTCCTTGGACTCGGAATCGGCGCCACGGTGTCGATGGTCAGCATGGACAATGCCATGCGCTTTCGTCCGCTGCCGTTTGATCGTCCCGAGGCTTTGGTTGCGTTGCGCGAGACGCACAAGAAGCAAGGCCGATATTCGGCCAGCGTATCATGGCCGAGCTATCGGGATCTCGAGCGCGACAACCGAGTCTTCTCCGAGATGGGAGCGTATCAACGGCGCAACTTTAACGTCGGAGGCGGTGTCGCCGAGGCCGAGAACGTCAGAGGGACCAGGGTCACGTCCGGTTTGTTTCCGATGCTGGGCGTCGCTCCGGCGCTCGGCCGAACGTTTCAGGAGCATGAAATACAGCCCGATTCCAAAGCGTTCGTTCTTATCAGCGACTCGCTATGGGAGACGCGTTTTGGTCGTGATCCGAACGCCGTTGGTCGCGTTCTGCGGATCAACGACGTGCCGCACGTCGTGCTGGGCGTTATGCCGCCGAAGTTTGCCTTTCCCGAGTTCGCCCGGCTCTGGGTGCCGCTCGCCAAGGACGAGACGCAGGCCCGCCGTGATTCGCGCGCCTATGAGGTGATCGGGCGCCTCGATGCGGGAGTCACTCTCGCCGAGGCGCAGGCGCGGATAGACGCGATCGCGACCGAACACGCCCGCCTCTATCCCTCGACCAACGCCGGATGGGGAATCCGTGTCTGGCCGCTTCGTGAAGAGCTTCTTCCTTCGGAAGCGATAGCAGGGACCGGTTTGTCTGGAGGGGCGGTGTTCTTCATCCTGGCGATCACCTGCGCCAACGTCTCTCTTCTCCTTTTGGGCCGGTATCAGGCACGTGCCAGGGAGTCGGCCGTCCGCCTCGCGCTCGGGGCCACGCGCGTCAAGCTGACGCGTCGATTTCTGATCGAGAGCCTGTTGCTGGCGCTGATCGGCGGTTTCATCGGATTGCCTCTGTCGGTTCTCGGGGCTCGATGGGTGGTCATGGCCATTCCGACGGGGCTTCCATACTGGCTGAGCTTCGAGCTCAGTCCGATCACTTTCGTGCTGGCAAGCGTGATCACGCTGGCGGCGGCGTTAATGGCCGGCCTGACTCCGGCTTTGCGCTCTTCATCGCTCGCGCTCGTCGAGTCGCTCAAGGACGAGTCGCGTTCGTCGACGGCCGGCGGACGCTCCCACTGGCTCCGGCAAGTCTTTGCGACCGCCCAGTTCGCCTTGTCGTTCGTGCTTCTCGTCGGCGCGTTGCTCCTCACGCTCAGTTTCGTCAAGATTCGGAGTTTCGCCCATGGCTTCGATCCGCGACAGGTTCTGACGATGAGATTCGCGCTGCGCGGCGAAATATATGCTTATGGCGAGCGGCGCATGCGCTTTGTCGAGGACGCGCTGCGCGGCGTGAGCGCGCTTCCAGGCGTGGCGCACGCCTCCATTTCCACCGATATACCAATGGAGGGGCATTCCGACCCTCAAGTTCGCGTTGTCGCTCATGGCCGTCACGTGACGCCCGGCGATGAAGACGTGACCCAGTGGCGCGCTGTTTCTCCGGGCTATCTCGAGACATTCCGTATTGCGTTGCTCAGGGGACGTGGATTCACGTCGGATGACATGGCGAAGAAAGCCCCGGTCGCCGTCATCAGCGACGACCTCGCTCGCCGTCTCTGGCCGAATGAAGATGCTATCGGACGACGATTGCGAACCGCCGACGCCCCGCCGGACGAGTGGTTGGAAGTCGTCGGCGTCACGTCACACGTTCGACGCGCATACAAGATGGGCGGAATCGGCCTGTCACCGGACAGTCAACTCTACGTGCCGGTGTCGATGTCGTCCGATCTTTCGTTCTACCTGTCGCTTCGTTCCGCGACTGATTGGCGCGCGGTTCCGCTTGGCGCGGTGAAGGATGCCCTTGGCCGGATCGATCGATCGATTCCATTGTTCGACGTGGCCGAAATGGAGCAGGTCGTCGGCGAGGCGGAATGGCTGCCGCGCTTGTGGATGCGGATGTTTTCCGTCTTCAGCCTCATGGCGCTCGTGCTAACGTCTCTGGGAACCTACGGAATCGTGAGTCACGCCGTGCTCCAGCGCAGGCAGGAAATTGGATTGCGCATGGCTCTGGGCGCGCAGCCGCGCGAGGCGGCGCGGATCGTTCTTCGACAGGCATTGTCTCTTGCCGCTTTTGGCATGGCCGTCGGTTTGCTGCTCTCCGTCGCCACTGCTCCGCTCATGCGCGTGTTGCTGCATGATGTGGCGCCGCTTCATCCGCTCGTGATCGCCGCCGCCGCTCTGGTCATGGCCGGCGTCGGCATGTGCGCGGCGGGCGTTCCGGCTTGGCGCGCGTCGCGGATCGACCCGATGGAGGCACTGCGATGCGAATAGAGATCGTGAGCGAAGGAATCGTGCGCGATGGCATATCGACGCGAACGATTCCTAGGAGGGGCACGGCGCGCCGTGCCACGACAACCTAGAGGAGGAATGCACATGAATCTTGTCAAATTCGCTGCAATCGTATTGACAGTCTCCGGCGTCTCAGGCGCGCTGGCTCAAGAGCAGCCGCCGGCGCCGTCCGTGAGGCTCAAGGATGAGTTGCGGCTGCCGTGGAAGCGCGGGAACGAGGATCACATCCGCCGCTGGCTCGTCGTCGGACCATTCGCCGGCGGACTTTCGACCGACTGCCTGGCCGCCGCGGGTGGAGAGGCGGCCGTCCAGCCGAAGGATGGCCAACAGGTCGAGCGCCCGGACGGCTCTCGCGTCAAATGGCATCCGCTGACGTCTTGGGCCGACGTGGTCGGCTTGGAGGAGTTGGAGGGCGCCAAGGATGACGTCGTCGCCTACGCGTTCGCCAAGGTCACGCGACCCGCTGCCGGTAATGCATTGCTCTCGATAGGCAGCGACGAAGGCATCCGTGTGTGGCTGAATGGGAAGCTGGTCATCAGTCGCGACGGTCTCAGATCCCTCGTTCCCGACGAGGATCAGATCGAAGTGGACATGAATGCCGGGGAGAACAGACTGCTCGTCAAAGTGCCTCAGACGATCGGACGTTGGGCATTTTGCGCACGTGTGCTCGAGCCCGGCGCCGTTCTCAGACGAAGGGTGGAGATCGGACCGTCAATCGTCAAGCTCCCGCCAGACGGTTTCACGCTCAAGACCGACATAAGCTCCGCCAGGGCGGATGCTGAAGCCGTGCATATCGAGGTAATCGCTCCGGGCGGTAAAGCAGTCTACTCGACGACGGCGCCGAGAGGAGTGGAAGTGGCATTCGATGGCCGAAACTGGCCCGACGGCCCCTATGAGGTGCGTTGCTCGACGCGCACCTTCGACGGGCGGCTCTATGTCACTCACCTTGCCTGGTACAAGGGGGACAGCCTTGCCAAGGCGCGCGATCTGGCAGCCGCGGCCGCCAAGGCCGACGCCTCAGAGCCGGAGGGCTTCACGCTGAGAATGCTGGTCGAGATGGTGGAGGACCGCCTCGGAGTCAAGCTCGGCGAGGCAAGCGGCAATCCCTGGTGGAAGATCCATTCGCCGCTCATGGAATACGACGAGATGATGTTGGAGCGAAGCGGGCGCACGGGACGCATACGCCCGCACGGCTTCGTTCGCATCGCGTATCGAGACGAGGTGGACGGTTCGCCACAGTTCTGCCGCGCGTACCTTCCGGCGGGCTATGACTCAACCAAGAAGTGGCCGTTGGTCCTGCAACTGCACGGCTACAATCCCGCCAATCCAGTCTATGTTCGCTGGTGGAGCGCTGATCTGCGCCATGTCGACGTTGAAGCCGAGCACTCGAATCACCAGGGAGTGATCTACTTGGAACCTCACGGCCGCGGGAACACGACGTATCTCGGCATGGGCGACAGCGACGTCGTGCGCGTCATCGCCGAGGCGAAGCGCCTCTTCAATATCGACGAGGACCGCGTGTACCTCACGGGCGACTCCATGGGCGGATGGGGTACGTGGAACGTCGCCAGCCGTCATCCGGATCTGTTCGCGGCGATCGCGCCCGTCTTCGGAGGCGTGGACTACCACTCCCGGATGTCCGAAGAAGAGCTGGCCCGCCTGAGTCCCATCGACCGCTTCTTGCTCGAGAAGCAGAGCTCTTGGAGCATGGCCGAAGGGCTGCTCAACGTCCCGATCTTCGTGCTTCATGGAGACAAGGACGAGTCCGTGAACGTGGAGTACTCGCGATGGGCCGTGCGGCTGCTCCAGCGCTGGGGCTTTGACGTGCGCTACCGCGAGTTCCCGGGCCGCATCCACGAGGCGCTCGATTATCGGAACGGGATCATGAACGGGACCATGAACATCGAGTGGTTCCTCCGTCACCGGCGCGATCCCAACCCGCGGCGCGTGCGTATCCGCTCGGCCGAGCTGCGCAACGCCTCCGCCTATTGGGCGCGGGTGAAACAGGCGGCCAGCCCGATTGATTTCATGGTCGTCGACGCCGAGGTCGTCGATCGCAACGTGATTCGTCTGGACACCGAGAACGTCCTGGACGTCGAGCTTTCGCCGCCGGCCGCGCTCGTGGATCCGGCCAGGCCCGTGAGAGTGGTCTGGAACGGCGTTGCTCATGAGCAGAGTCTTCGGGACGGGAGGCTGCGGCTAGCGGCCGCCGAGTACGAGCCCGCGACTCTTCACAAGAATCCGCGCCTGCCGGGCGCCTTGACGGATTTCACGGTGACGCCCTTTGCCGTCGTGATCGGCACGGTGTCCAAGGATCCCGAGATGCGGGAGCTGTGCCGGCAGAAGGCCAAAGGCTTCGTCGACGGCTGGCGTGAGTGGCAGAAGCACGAACCCCGCGTCTTCAAGGACACCGAGATCAGCGACGCGGACGCGGCCAGGTACTCGCTCCTACTCGTAGGCGGCCCGGACGCCAATCGAATGGCGGCCAAGCTCGCCGCTAGGCTTCCCCTCCGGATCTCGACCGAGCGGATCGCGATAGACGGCAAGAGCTTCCCAGTCGAGGACGCCGCCGTGCATATGATCTATCCTAATCCCCTGAATCCCGAGCGGTACGTCTGGGTCGCCGCCGGTACGTCCGCGGACGGCATGTACTTCTGCGAGCTGAACGGTCAAAGG
>JAFGSN010000042.1 GCA_016934575.1 Vicinamibacteria bacterium | reverse complement strand
CCCATTAAAGCGGTACGTGAGCTGGGTTTAGAACGTCGCGAGACAGTTCGGTCCCTATCTGTTGTGGGCGCAGGAGACTTGAGAGGGCCTGTCCTTAGTACGAGAGGACCGGGATGGACGAACCTCTAGTGCACCAGTTGTCTCGCCAGAGGCATAGCTGGGTAGCTACGTTCGGTAGGGATAAACGCTGAAAGCATCTAAGCGTGAAACCCGCCTCAAGATGAGGTCTCCCTGCAGAGAGATCTGCCTAAAGACCCCTTGTAGACTACAAGGTTGATAGGCCCGATGTGTAAGAGCAGTAATGCTCTTAGCTGACGGGTACTAATCGGTCGTGAGGCTTGACCATGACGTTTATTCTGCTCGAAAGCGAACGCTTTATCGATATCTTCCTGACCAATTCGGTTGTCCTTCAATTCGGATCATCCCGGTGATCATTGCGGAGGGGCCACACCCGTTCCCATTCCGAACACGGCCGTTAAGCCCTCCAGCGCCGATGGTACTGCCAGGGTAGCTTGGTGGGAGAGTAGGACGTTGCCGGGATTTTCATCATCGGCCCTGGCGCTCATGCGCCGGGGCTTTTTTTTGGCGTGTCGACGGCGCGCGTGAATGTTAGACTGAAGCGCCATCACTGGAGCGCAGGCTCCATCTCTGAATGCTTATAGGAGAACGGTATGTCCGGACATTCCAAGTGGGCCTCAATCAAGCACAAGAAGGGCGCTCTCGACGCGAAGCGTGGGAAGGCCTTCACGAAGATCATCCGGGAGATCAGCATCGCCGCGCGACTTGGCGGCGGCGATTCGGGCTCGAATCCGCGGCTTCGAACCGCAATCGACAAGGCCAAGGGCGTCAACATGCCCGCAGATAATATCAAGCGCGCGATTCAAAAGGGCACTGGGGATCTCGAGGGCGCCGCATATGAAGACTTCACGCTCGAGGGGTACGGCCCTGGCGGCGTCGCGGTGCTCGTCGAGGGCACCTCCGACAACCGCAATCGCACGGTGGCCGAGATCCGGCATATCTTTAGCAAGCACAACGGAAACCTCGGAACGGCGGGCTGCGTGGCTTATCTTTTTAGTCCACGCGGCCTCATCGTCGTCCCCACCGAAAAAATTTCCGAGGACGACCTCATGTCGATCGTTCTTGATCGCGGTGCCGACGACATACAAGGCTCGGAGTCGTCATGGGAAATCTACGCGCCGCCCGACTCATATGAAGCGGTGCTCGACGCCCTGAAGGCCTCGGGCATTGAGCCCGAATCCTCGCAACTGGGCAAGTTCGCCAGCACGAACGTTCCCCTTGAAGGCGCCAAGGCGCAACAGATGCTCAAGCTCATGGAGGCGCTCGAGGACAATGACGATGTTCAAAACGTCTGGGCGAACTTCGACATTTCCGACAAGGAATTCGAGGCTGCCGCGAGTTGATCGAACGACGTCGAGGCGTGCATGATCATTCTGGGCGTCGACCCAGGATCGGTGCGCACGGGTTGCGGCGTCATCTCCGCGATCGCCCGCGATGACCAGCGTCTTCTCCACCAAGGAATTCTTGCCCCATCGGCTCGGCTTGCGCTCCCGGAACGTCTGCGCCTTATACACGACGGCATTGGAGAGATCATCGTACGTTGCAAGCCCGACGTACTGGCCGTCGAGGACGTTTTTCACGCCGTCAACACGCGAACGGCCCTGGTTCTTGGCCACGTCCGCGGCGTCGTCCTGTTGGCGGGCGCCGACGCGGGCCTCATGGTCGAGACGTATCCGCCCGCGACCGTCAAGCAGCAGATCACGGGATCCGGTCGTGCCGATAAGGCGCAGGTGGCGTACATGGTGGCGCGCCATTTAGGACTGCCATTGCCGGTCAAGGCGAACGACGCAACGGACGCCCTGGCCGTGGCGCTCTGTCACGCGTTTTTTCGTCATGACGGGAGGTCGGCGCTGTGATCGGACATTTACAGGGAGAGCTGATCAGCAAGCTCCCTCATGAAATACTGATTGACGTCGCCGGAGTGGGATATCGTGTTCTCATTCCGCTCTCGACATATTACAGACTGGGCGAGCCGCGCTCACGAGTGGCGTTGTTCATTCATACGCACGTTCGCGAGGACGCTTTGCTTCTTTTCGGATTCGGGACGACGGACGAGAAATCCTTGTTCGAGCGGCTCATCAGCGTGAGCGGCGTCGGACCCAAGCTGGCGATCAACATCCTCTCCGGCATCGAAGCGCCGGATCTGACGTCGGCCTTGCGTACGGGCGACGTCGCCGCCTTGACGAGAATTCCGGGCGTGGGCAAGCGCACTGCGGAACGTCTGATACTCGAGCTGCGACACAAGATGCCGACTTTGGCCGAGGAACCCAGGCGTTCTCCGGTTGCGAGCGGAGCCGCGCGCGACGATCTGCTTTCCGTGTTGGGTCATCTCGGCTATTCGCCGGCCGAGGCCGAGCGCGCCGTCGATCGCGCGCTTCGAGAAAGCCCCGAACAGCGCTTCGAGGATCTCCTGCGACACACGCTGCAGATCCTCTCTTGCAGGCGATGAGGAGGACGCGTGTCTAATCCGCGTGTCGTTTCCGGACGTTCCAACGAGGACGACGCCGGTTTCGATCAATCTCTACGGCCGCGAAATTTCGACGAGTATGTCGGACAGTCGCAGGTCGTCGGCAATCTAAGGGTCGCCATCGAGGCCGCGCGCAGTCGCGGCGATGCGCTGGATCACGCCCTGTTCTTCGGCCCTCCCGGAGTCGGCAAGACAAGCCTGGCGTACGTCATTTCTTGCGAGATGGGCGTTCCCATCAAGGCGACATCGGGGCCGATCATCGAAAAGGCAGGCGACCTGGCGGCCATTCTTACCGCGCTCGAGGAGCGGGAGATTTTATTTATCGACGAAATCCACCGCCTCGACGCCAAAGTCGAGGAGATCCTTTACCCGGCCCTCGAGGACTATTCTCTCGACCTCATGATCGGCAGCGGTCCCGGCGCGCGCACGATGAAGATCCCGCTCAAGCCGTTCACGCTCGTGGCCGCGACGACGCGCGCCGGATTGCTCACTGCGCCGCTTCGCGGCCGTTTCGGCATCGTTCATCGTCTCGATTTTTACTCTGTCGAGGATTTGCAACTCATCGTCGCGCGCTCGGCTCGCATCCTGGGCGTGCGCGTCGATTCGGACGGCGTGCGCGAGATTGCGCGGCGTAGCCGCGGCACGCCGCGTGTCGCCAATCGCCTTCTCCGCCGCGTGCGCGATTACGCTCAGGTTCGAGCGGACGGCGTCGTCACGGCCGCCGTCGCTCAAGCTGCGCTGGCGATGCTCGAGGTCGATGAGCACGGCTTCGACGAGGTGGATCGACGATTGCTCATGACGATCATCGACAAATTCAGCGGCGGTCCCGTGGGAGTCAACACGCTGGCCGCGGCCATCAGCGAGGATCCGGACGCGATCGAGGACATCTACGAACCATACTTGCTCCAAATCGGGTTTCTCGATCGTACGCCCCGCGGGCGCACGGCCACGCGCAGGGCCTACGAGCATCTCGGGCGAGAAGCTCCCCGACAGGTAGGAGGACAGAAAAACTTTTTCGGCTGACGATGTCGTTATCTTGGGACGGTCTGTCTCGGAATTGGATCACCTTCGATAAATCACGACTACAGATCTTGTGTTTCAGGCTGCATTTCCGATGCGGTATCGAATTTGTATACGAGGCATCCCGCTTGTGTAGTAAGATGCGAACCACGAAGGAGGAACCATGTTTAAGCGCGTTATCAGCGTGACGCTGTGCTCGACAGTCGTGTTGGGTTTGACCCTTCTGTCTTCGTTGTCATTCGCACTCGATGTGAACTCGGTGGGTGCGACCCGAACGATCGAATGTCATCGTCAGAGGGTCGAAATCAACGGAACCGACAACAACCTGACGCTGCTCGGGGAATGTCCCGCGGTTGAAGTCAATGGGACGAACCAAAAAGTCAAGATAGAAATCGCCGGCTCGATAGAAGTAAACGGGATGCGCAACCGGGTGATCTGGGGCGAGGCTCTGCGCGGGGATCGCCCCCATGTCGAGATCAACGGATTGAATAACTCGGTGAAGCAAGGAGACGTCGATTCGGGACGCTCGATCGGGAAGAAGGCGGGCGGTCAGAAAGCATCGGTCAGTGGCGGCGATGAGAGTGCCGATGTCTCCGTGTCGAAACGCGGGGGCCGGCAGAAGGTGGCGGTCGGCGGTCTGAACATCGAGTCTGGCGCCGGCGGGGCCGCCGTCACTACCGTCGACAAGGATACGATCGTGCTCAACGACAACGAGGCGACTCAGACCATCAAGTGTCAGGGCAACAATGTCACGGTCAATGGCAATGAATGCACTCTGCGCTTGAAAGGCGAGTGTGCCACCGTGCTGGTGAACGGCAATGAAAACACCATCCGCATCGACTTGGCGGCCAAGATAGTGGTGACGGGTAATGAAAACAGCGTCATCTGGGAACAGGGCGCCGACTCAAAAGCCCCGGTGATCTCGGATCTTGGCAACGAGAACTCCGTCAACAAGGCCAAATAACCATTCGGTGTCGCAGTCATTCTCTGAAGGCGACATCGCGACTAGCTTTGTGCGCGTCGTCGTGCGATGAGACTCGGTGAATTCGACTACGATCTACCCCCGGAGTTGATCGCTCAGGAACCGCTTGCTGAGCGCGACGCTTCCCGTCTTCTGGTGCTCGATCGTCAGGCCGGCACGATCGAGCACCGGTTTTTTCACGAACTGCACGAATACCTGCGCGACAATGACCTCCTGATCGTGAATCGCTCGAAGGTCTTTCCCGCGCGCTTAATCGGCAAGCGCGGGGGGGGCGGCCGCGCGGAAGTGCTTTTGGTGAAATCACTCGGCGACGGCGAATGGGACGCCTTTCTTCGTCCTGGCCGTCGTTTACGCGAGGGCAGCCGGATCGCGATTGCCGACGATCTGGCCGTGGAAGTCCTTGACGCAACGAGCGGCGACGATCGCCAACGACGCATACGGATTTTATCCAGCCAGGACGCTTGGACGATGATCCAGCGTCATGGACACATGCCGCTGCCGCCCTATATACGACGAGCCGACGCTCCACTTGATCGCGACCGATATCAGACTGTCTATGCAGTAGAAGAGGGCAGCGTTGCTGCTCCGACAGCCGGTCTCCACTTCACTCCGGAACTCTTGGCTGAGTTGACGCAACGCGGCATTCGATGCGCCGAGGTCTGCCTTCATGTCGGACCGGGAACGTTTCTTCCCATAACCGTGGATGATGTGCGCCAGCATCGCGTCATGCCCGAGGCTTTCTATCTGCCGCCCGAAACCGCAAAGGAGATCGTCGAAGCGCGCTCTCGCGGCGCTCGCATTGTCGCGGTCGGCACGACGACGACGCGCGTTCTGGAAGCGGTTGCGAGCGAGGACGGCGTTCTCGCGCCCGCATTTGGCGAGACGGACCTCACCATTTGTCCGGGGTATCGTTTTCGGGCGGTGGACGCAATGATCACCAATTTTCATTTGCCGCGCTCTTCGTTGCTTTTACTGGTCTGTGCTTTTGTGGGACGCGAGCGCGTGTTGAGCGCTTATCGTGAAGCCGTTCGGCTTCGATATCGTTTCTACAGCTATGGAGACGCGATGCT
>JAFGSN010000207.1 GCA_016934575.1 Vicinamibacteria bacterium | reverse complement strand
CGGTCGCGCAGGAAGTCGAATCCGGCCTCCTTGGCGGTCGCGTATGTGACGTCACAGGCGTAGGCGGCGCGCTTCTCGACACGCGTCATGCTTTCCTGGACGCAACCGACGGACAGGCCCAACAGGCGATAGATCGGCCCCATCCAAGAAGCATCACGACGCGCCAGGTAGTCGTTGAAAGTCAGGACATGGACGCCGCGTCCGGCGAGCGCATGAAGACAAACTGGAAAAACAGCGGCCAGTGTCTTGCCTTCTCCGGTGGGCAGCTCGGCGACATGGCCGCGGGCCATGGCCAACCCGGCGATCATCTGAGTGTCGAAGGGATCAAGTTGAACGGCGCGACAAGCCGCCTCGCGCACAAGCGCAAAGGCTTCGCTTTCAATCTCGAGCGGGAGACGGCGCGCTTCCCGCCTCGCGCCGGCTCGACTCGGCGAAAAACCGCGACATCGCTCGCGTAGCGCAAGCGATATCGTCCGCAGGTCGTTGTTGGATAACGTCGAAAAGGCGTGTCTCTGGATCGCGGCGACAGTCTCCTGATATGGAATCAGATCAGTGTCGACCGGATCGCCGGTCGCTCTTCGGAACCATCGGACGAAATGCCGAAAGGAATGTGATCCAAAACGTCGGTTTTGATCCGCACGTATCGAAGGATGAATGATGCTGTTCTGCACGTAAGACCTCCTTAAGAAACGAAAACCGAACCGAAGAAGGGACTGGAGGTCAGAAGCGCGGCGGTCCGCGCGAGGATGGCCTAAAACGAGAGCCCTGAAGCAGACTCTCCGAAAACGTATCCCGAACGAATGCAATCGATCCGATAAATACAGTGAGCGTCGAAGTCAGGAGAAGCGGGAGGAGGAGCGGCGGGAAACACGCAGCGATCAGAATGATCGCTCCGAGGGCAAGCCACAGGCCGGCGCTCGAGAGAATCCGATTACTATTCACGCTGATCGAACGGCCCTCCGTGAACGGCATGAATTCAGAATACGCCCATCCGTAGAAACAAACAAGAAGACCACGACGACGCAACGGCTTCCGTCTCAGTGCTCGAAAACGTCACGATATCCCGCAAGATCAAGGCGGGCGATCGTCGGGATGACGCCGAAGCATTCGAGCGCTAGATCCATGCGACCCTCCCGCTCCAGCATCGCGTTCAGGCGGTCCTTGAGCTGCAGGAGCATCGATACGTCGGCCGCGGCGTATTCGATCTGCGCCGCGATCAGCGCGGGAGCCGACCAGTCCGTGTTCCGCATGGATTTGTCCATCTCGACGTCAAGCAGATCGAGCGCCAGATCCTTGAGTCCGTGCCGCTCCGTATAGGTGCGCGCTATCTTGCTGGCGGTCCGGGTGCAGTAGACGGGCGCAACGACGATCCCGAGATGGTGGCGCAGCGTGGCCAGGTCAAAACGCGCGAAGTGAAAGACTTTAAGAATCTTGGGCGACTCGAGCAGCCGTTTCAGCCTGGGCGCTGGCGTGCTCGCATCCGCCCGCCGCGCGATCCGTATGAGCGTGGCGCGCCCATCTCGGTCGCAGAGCTGGACGAGGCAGAGGCGGTCGCGCAGCGGATTCAATCCCAAGGTCTCGGTGTCGATCGCGATCTCGCGGACGGCAAGGTACGCGTCAAGCTGGCGATCGGTGAGATCGTTAATCACGACCTCGGGTTTGACGGCCGGCGGTGGGTATGGCATCGCTCCTCCGAGGGCCCAGATGTTATCAGCTTTTGCAGCGTCCTTGACCCGAAAACGCATGGTAAACTCGCGCCGACAACGTGCAAGAGCACGACGGAATGACATGAGTGAAGAGGAATCCTATCGCCGTTACGTACGAATCAACTTGCCCCACGCTCGCACGATCGTGCAGCGGATCGGACGCAGCCTCGAGAACCTCGGCGCGTTTCGTGAAGCCGAGAACGGCGGCGCGGTCGTCCTGTCCGAAGCGATCGCTTCTCTCGAGAGGGAAGTGCGTCAATACGACGAGGATCCCGCGTACGAGGACGCTCTGCGCGCGGCTGACGCCGTCGCCAAGCATGCGCGCGCTCTGGTGACGGCCATCCTCGCGACCGACGCGCGCGGCGACCGCCTCGGCCAATGCGTTCGGAACCTTTTCGAGTGCCTCGGTCTGGCCGAAGAAGGAGCTGTTCTGGCGTTGCGCTGCGGCGAGCATCCCGATTCGCCTCTGCGCTGACGCCGGCGGATAGGCATCATGCCCGCGGACATCAAAGTCGCTCCGAACGTCGTGGTGCCAGCGGCCGCGATTCACTCGGCTTTTTCACGCTCTTCGGGCCCGGGCGGGCAGAACGTCAACAAGGTCGCCTCTAAAGTCGAGCTGCGCGTCGATCTGGAGCGCATCGTTGGTCTCCCGCCGAATGCGCGCAAGCGTCTGATCCGCCTCGCCGCGGGGCGCAGCGACCGCGCCGGTCGGATAGTCGTGACCAGCCAGAGAACGCGCGACCAGAGTCTCAATATCGAGGACGCGCGAAACAAGGTGCGAGCGCTCGTGGCGCGAAGCCTCGTCGCGCCGCGCAAGCGGCGAGCGACGCGTCCGACGGCGTCATCCATCTTGCGACGACTGTCCGAGAAAAAGCGTCGCGCGGCGATCAAGGGCGCGCGCCGCCGCTCGCGAGAGGAAAGCACGGAGTAAGAGCTCCGCCATCCTACGGGCCGCCTCGACGGACGCGCATTTCCCGGCCCAGATGTAGTAGATTATTCAACCCATGAAGCCCTTGAGCGACAATCCCGAGCCCGCCGCTACTGGCGACCCGCTCGAATCCTTGCGCGACGAGATCGACCGCGTCGACGACAAGCTGCTGGCTCTTCTGAATCGACGGGCGCGGATCGTCGAGGAGGTGGCGCTGCGGAAGCAGGAGTCCGGAAGCGCCGTCTACGCGCCCCACCGCGAGCGAGCGATCATCGAACGGCTGCAGGAGAGCAACGCCGGTCCGTTTCCAACGGAGGCGATCCGTCCCGTTTTTCAGGAAATCATCAGCGCCTGCCTCTCCCTCGAGAAGGGCTTTCGCGTCGCCTTCCTCGGTCCCGAGGGAACCTTCACTCATCAAGCCGTCAAGCGGCACTTCGGCACGTCGGTGCCGGCCCTGCCCTGCGGCAGCATTCCGGCGGTGTTCGAGGAGGTCGAACGCAACGCCGCCGACTTCGGGGTCGTGCCCGTAGAAAGCTCGAGCGAGGGCGTCGTCAGCCACACCCTCGACACTTTTGTCGACAGTCGTCTCGTCATCTGCGCCGAGATCGCCGTCGCCGTCGAGCAGTGTCTCATGGCGCGTCACGGCGTGGCCGAGTCGCAAATCGAGCGCGTCTACTCGCATCCCGAGTCGCTCACGCAATGCCGCGCCTGGCTTGCCTCGAATCTGGCTCATGCGCACCTGGTGGAGTGCATCTCGACCGCGGACGCCGCTCGTCACGCCTACGAAAACGCCGCCAGCGCCGCCATCGGCACGGAACTGGCGGCCAAGCTCCACGGATTGACGGTGCTGCGCCGCAAGCTGCAAAATTCCAACCGCGACGTCACGCGCTTTCTGGTCATCACGAACGCCGGCCTGGTGCCGTTGCCGGCGATCGAGGCGGGCGTCAAGACCAGCCTGCTTCTCGTGCTGGGCAACCGTCCGGGCGATCTCTTTAACGCGCTGCGACCGCTGTCCGAGGCCGGGATCAACATCACGCGCATTGAGAGCCGACTGTCCAAGCGCAAAACGGGAGAGCACGTCTTCTACGTCGACCTCGACGGCCACGCGAAGGAGCCTCGTCTGGCCGCGGCACTGGACGAACTGGAGTGCGGCCATAAGCTGAAAATCCTGGGCGTCTATCGACGAGCTGACGAAATTTGACGACGAACACGCCTTGAATCGGATCGTAGCGAAATCAGAGGCTAAGAAAGAAGGAACTTGGACTCCATGCCCGAAACCCTCAAGATCAGCACCCACTCGCGCAGTGAAATGATCGATCTCACCGTCAGGATTCAACGCGCGGTCGACGCGAGCGGCGTCAAAAACGGCGCGGCCGTGGCGTACTGTCCGCACACGACGGCCGGATTGACGATCAACGAGAACGCCGATCCTTCCGTCGTCTCGGACATTCTCGAGACGCTCGATAAGCTCATTCCATGGCAGGCGGGGTACAAACACAGCGAAGGCAACGCCGCCGCGCACGTGAAGGCGTCCCTGATCGGCGAGTCGGTCACCGTCCTTGTGCAAGAGGGCCGTCTGATGCTCGGCACGTGGCAGGCGATTTTCTTCTGCGAGTTCGACGGCCCGCGCAACCGCCAGATCATAGTGTCCGTGAAGTAGAAAGAGGAGCGGCGCGGGCCGCTCCTCTTTGCGCGCTGCTCCGCGTTTTGTCTTCTACAAACCGTAGCGAACGCCGATACGGAACATGAGACAGCTCGTGCTTTCATCCGACGTGAGGATGATGTGGTAGCCGCCCTCGGCGAAGCACTTCATCTTCGCGCCGACAGGCACGTCGACGCCGGCGCCGAACGCGATCTTCGGCTTGGTCTCGCCCGCCACCGGAACCGCGCCCGCCGACGTGTATCCAGACCCAGACACGCTGTATTCGATGTCGGACACCGACAGCTTCGTGACGCCTAGTTCCGCCGTCACGTACGGCTGCGTTCCTTCAGGCGTGAAAACATAGCGCGCGATTCCCACGAAACCCAGCATCGTGCTGCCGCCGCCCGTGACGTCTGTATCGGCGGGGATGCCTCCAAGAGACTTCAACCCGTCGGCGTCCAGTGAAAATCGATTGAACTCGACGGCGCCGCCCACCGTCAATTGCGGCCGCACTCGGTATCCCGCGCCGACGTGCAATCCCAGGACGCCGACGTTATACAAGTCTCCGAAGCCGCCCGCCGGAATCGCCGGCGTCAGCGCTGCCCAAATCTCCTTGTTCTCCGCCTTTGTCGCGCCGGGGCTGACGGCGGCCGTCAATGCGACCGTCACAACGGCGTTCCAAAATGCATAGCGTCTCATTCCCTGCTCCCTTCTCCAGCCTGTTGGCGTTTCCTTGCGCGTGTAACGCTCCAAGGGGGGTTAGATCAAAGCTGATAATGGCCGAAACGTATGTAAGGACATTTCCGCGACGATCTGCTGCTTCAAATAGCGGCCGGAACGACTCACCGAGAACCGTCTCGGCCTTGCCCCACTATCACAAGGGCAAAGTACCTTATATCATGGAATGTTGTCAACGAGCACGCGCATTACCGGACAACACACCGCACGCGATCCGATCGACCGGGAGCGGCCAGCTCACGGCCCAGGCGCACGGATTCGTCCACAAGGCGCTCCAGGTCGGAGCGGCGGGTGCGATGATTCGTGATCGCCACGCGAATGGCGAAGCGACTCCGCACCAGCGTGTGGGAAGGTACGGCTATGCCCCGTACGTGCAGTTCCTCGACGAGACGACGGTTGAGTCGCGTCAGGTTTTCTTCGGAGCTTCCT
>JAFGSN010000206.1 GCA_016934575.1 Vicinamibacteria bacterium | reverse complement strand
GCGGGCAGAACGACCGCCGGCGCGACTCAGTCTCTCAGGAAGTGACAGGTGTATCCGCCGGGATTCTTCACGAGGTAATCCTGGTGGTGCTCTTCAGCCGGCCAGAACTCCCCGGCGGGCGCGATTTCCGTGACGAGGGGACGTTTCCAGTTGCCCGAGGCGCCGACCTCGGCCATGACCTTTTCCGCCAGGCGTCGCTGATCCTCGCAGAGATAGAAGATCGCGGAACGATACTGAGTTCCGGAATCGTTGCCCTGCCTGTTCTGCGTCGTGGGATCGTGCATGCGGAAGAAAAAACCCAGCAACTCCTCATAACTCAAGCGGCCGGGATCGAAGACGACGCGTACCGCTTCCGCATGGCCCGTCGTGCCGGTCCTGACGTCTTTATAGGTTGCGTGCGCCAGGGATCCTCCAGTGTATCCCACCTCGGTGTCGGCGACGCCCGGCAGCCCTCGGATGATGTCTTCCATGCCCCAGAAGCAGCCTCCGGCCAGGATGGCCGTTTCGCGACGGCCCGAGTCTTCCGCCACGACGCGTTCTTGCTCGAAAAGGCGCGCATACTCTGCATAACCTTCCGCCACAAGCCGTTCCGCCGGAACGAAACGCAACGCCGCTGAATTGATGCAGTAACGCAATCCCGTCGGCCGGGGGCCGTCGGGAAAGACGTGGCCGAGGTGTGAGTCGGCTTGTCGCGAGCGCGCCTCCGTGCGAGTCATGCCGCCGCGTCGATCCTCGCGGGTCGTGACGTTCAAAGGCTCGAGCGGGCGGGTGAAACTCGGCCAGCCGGTGCCGGAGTCGTACTTGTCAAGGGACGAGAAGAGCGGTTCACCTGAGACGACGTCGACGTAGATTCCGGGTCGTTTGTTATTCCAGTGTTCGTTCGCGAACGGCCGCTCGGTCTCGTCGCGGCGCGCGACCTGGTACTGCAGCGGGGTCAGGCGGTTTTTCAACTCCTCGTCAGTGGGCCGTACATACTCGCTCATGGGCTTCCTTTCGGCGGGCGCCGGCGGCATCATGCGCTCCTCGCCGCCGCCGCGAGCCCGGCAGGACACGAATACGGAGATCATGAGGCCGAGCGCCGCCATGGACAACGATGGAAAGGATCGGGCGCCGATGGGAAAGGCCGAAACGTCACGACCAGGGTCTCTCATTGCGAATCGCCCCGATTTGAATACGCGTGGCGATCGCGTCGTGGATGACGCACGTTCCGATCTCTCTTGTGACTTGAGATGACGGCCCGGTTCAGGGCCGCGGCCGGCGTTTCGATCCGGGATGAAACTGATGGTCTACGTTCCCGGGCTCGTGGTCACGGCGGCGAGAGCTTCTTCCGCCTCTTCGAGCAGCGTCTCAGGTCCGACCGGCGCTCCCGTGGCCTGGGTCATCCAGAGGTCGGGGCTGATGCGCCCCAGGCGCGCCATGCGTTCGACCGCGACGCCGACGCTGCCTGAGCGCCGCACTTGCCTTTCGATCTGCGACGCGATCATGTGACCGATGGGGTAGTCGGGCAAGTACAGGAACGCCTCTACCATATGGGAATAAACGGCAAGGAGCGTGACGTCGCGCTTGCCGAAGACGGGAGCATAGTGCCTGTTCCAGACGTCGCGCGCGATTCCGATCGTCGCCTGCTTGAGAGCGGCCGGCGTCGCTTGCGGATGATCATACATGTAGCGCCAGACCTCCATGTCGACGAGCGCCACGGCGCCGATCTCGCACGTGGCCCAGTAGTCGTTGAGCGCCTTGAGATGCCGCGCATGCGCATCGGGCGAGCCGAGACCCAGGATCTCAAGATCGCGATCCTGGAAGATGAACGCGATGGCTTCGGTGAAGGCCGTGTTCGGCACGCCCTGGAGCAACGTGTGGTCGATGTCGTCGAGCGAGATCGTCTGCTCGACGTTGTGCCCCATCTCATGCAGGGCGATGTTGAATCCCTTGTAGTTCATGCCGTCCGGGCCGACGCGCGTGCGCAGGTGCGCTTTCGCGCCGCGCATGGCCGCGCCCATGGCGTGACCCGAGCCGCGCGCCGGATCCACGACGATGCGAGCGGCGATCGCGCGCGCGCGTTCGGAGGCGAATCCCAGGCGCTCAAGGATGCCCGGCATGCCGTTCGTAAACTCCGCGGCCGTCGGATAGCGCCGTTGCACGAGCGCGTCCAGATCGGCTTCGGAGTGGCGCGAACGCTGGCGAAAGCCGTCATACCAGATGTCGAAAGGCTCGAGCGGCCGGCCGAGACGCTTCTCGATCAGCCCGGCCACGCGCGGCATGAGCGGCGAGGCGAGCACTTGCTCGAACATGGCGCGCACGCGCTCCTCGGGGATCTCGCGATCCTCATCGAAGCGTCGAGCGATGTGCGTTGGCGCCAAGGGTGAGTGGGGATCGAGCATTCTAGCGGCGTGAAAGGTTTCGAGCAGCATCGCGTATCGCGTGTCCGGCTCGGGCGCGGAATCCGCCGCCGGCGCCGCGGCGCGCGCGTCCTCCCAGTCCTGGACGGCGGAGAGACGCACTTCGTTCGTGCGTGGATTCCAGTCGACGCGCGGATCGTTGATGACCGCTTTCGGTATCGTCTGATCGATGATCCGTTCCATGACCGCTTGAATCAGACGCTGGCGCGGCAGGCCCGCGGGATCGGCATACTCGGCCTTGATCTGATCGCGCAGGTTCCAGTGTGAAAGCAGCCTCGTCTTGGGAGAAAAGAGACGCCGGCCGCCGGCGTCCAGAACGTGGTGCATCCAGATGTTGTACTCGGCGATGTACCGCCCGGCGCGCGCCTCGGCCTCCGCCAGCCTCAGGTTGACGTCGGCCGGAACGCGCTTATCGAAGAGAGCCGCGAGACGCGCCTCGGCCCACTGCCGGCGCGACCAGCTTGTTCCCTGCGACAGTCGCTCCGAAAGCGTGGTCAGCGGAAAGTTGAGCAGCACGGCGAAGGCCAGCTTGTTCTCGAAGAAGTCGTCGGTCACGTGAGCGCCGGGATCATAGCCGGCGAAGATCTCATCCGCCGCCATGATCGGCCCCCGATCGAGATCGGCCTGCTCGCGGAAGACGCGGTTGATCTCGTGCATGTGGCCGTTGAGCGCCTCGATAAGGCTTTCGAAACGCGTGAAGAGGACGTCGCGCTCTGTTTCCTGCGCGATGAAATGACGCTTCACGAACGCCTCGAAGACGGCGCCGTCGCCGTCCGTCTCGCGCCAGAAACGTCCCGCCTGACGCAAACCGCGGCCGAGCCGCGACCGCTGCTCTTCGTTCAGGGCGCCGCCGATCTCGGTTTCTATCGCGGCGATCGACGTTTGCATCCAGTTCAAGGATCGATCCTCCTGGTCGTTGGCGGCGGCCGACGCGGCGGACGCCATGAGAAGCGTCGCCGCATACAGGGCGAACGTCGGCATGGATTTCAGCATCCTCGGCTCTCCTCGTTCCTACTAAACGCGGCAAGCGCTGCGTGGATCAGCCTATGTCCGAACGGTATTGACTGTCAACGGTACATCCGACAAGCGAACCGTTTCGGCATGACGCTCTCGTTTTTGAAGAAGACGCTTATTGATTTTATGATGAAAACAGTCCCTCTGGACGATCGCGCGTTTCATATCTGCGGCATGCCGGCGCCGAGACCCTTCAAGTCGCAGGTTCAACCGATCTAGAAGCGCACATGAACTCCGAAGGAAGGAATAAACGGTATCGATCCCTCGCGCGACTCGACGATACGCGGACGATCGGAGTCCGGGTCGTGTTCGAGCGTGCGCTCGATCATTCCGGGATTCTTACGATTGAGAAGGTTGATGACGTCGAGGTAAAGGCGCGCGCGGCCGCCGCCCCAGCCCGGCGTATAGGTGAGGCGTGCGTCGACTCGGGCATAGGCCGGCTGTCTTCCGTCGTTCAGGGTCGAGACATCGCCGAGATAGGGATAGTAAACGAGCAGGCCGTTCGCGTCGTGCTCCGGAATCAGCTCCTCGCGATCGCCGTCGCCGTCTCCATCCTCCGAGTCGGTAACCGCCGAGACTCGAAGTCCCTTGGGCAGGGTAATCGGGAAACCCGAGGCGAGTCGTCCGGTCAAGGCCAGCATGAACCGGTCAGACAGGCGCCAATTGAAGACGGCGGTCGCGGCGTGACGGCGATCGTAATCAAAGGGATAGGTTCGTCCATAGCAGCGGCGATCGGCGATTCCGTAAGTGTAGGACGCCCAACCTGACAGTCGCGTTCGCGGCGATGTCGCGCGCCGAGCGACGTAGACGTCGAAGCCGTAGGCCTTGCCGCGTCCGTCATTGACCGGATCGGTGGTGATGATCGTCTCGCTGGGGACGCTCTCGACGAGCTCCAGGGGAAAATCGTAACGTGAGATTCGCGCTTGTGTCTGCGCGGCGTTCTCGAGCCGGCCGATGATGAGGCGGTCGAAGCTCTTGTAATACGCTTCGATACGAGCCGTCACCCCGGCAGTCAGATCGCGCTCGACGCCGAGAAGCAGATGGCCGGAACGCTCATTGTCGAGATCGAGCGCCCCGTCATCATTGAATTCCATCAGATAATCCGCCTGAACGAGCTTCTCATAACCGGGGCTTTGCCTGTGGATGCCGGCGGCGGCGCGCAATCGTGTTGATGATCCGAGCGCCAGCCTGGACGAAAACCGCGGCGAGACGTCGGTTCGCGCATTGATGCTCGAACGATCGAGTCGCAGGCCGGCTTCGACCTCAAGGGCGTTTGACAGCCGCAAACGGTCTAACAGCCAGGCGCCCGCCCGCGTGTCCGATCGCCGAGATTCCAGAACGTCGGGCAGCCCGATTCCCCCCTGAATGCTGGAGCTGTTGGCTTCCGTGGGGTTGCGTGCTCCCGGTATCCGCAGATCGACGACGTTCCGGAGGCGATGCGCCTCGAATCCGGCCTCGACGACGTGGCGCGCGGCTGGCTGCAGGACTAACTCCTGGCGAAACGAGGCGTCGCGAACGACGCCCGACCACGTGACTTTGAAGTTGGTCCGGGCAAAGCCCTCATCTCCGGGAGCGTTGGAACGCCGCCCCTCGTCCTTGAAGCGTCCGCCGAAGTCCGCCTCTTCCGTGTTCTCGTAGAACGCGGCGATCGTGCGAGACGAGCCATGCCGGCCGATGGGCATGAAGAGCGTCGATGAGACGAGGTCGTTGCGCGTTCTCGCATATATCGCGCCGTCATAGTCGTCGCCGGTAAAGGACGCGTCGGTCCCCTCGCGGCTCGTGAGCCCAAACAAGGTCAGATGGTGTCCGTGGCCCAGGTCCCAGACGAGCTTGCCCTGCAGGTCGCTGAATGAAGGCAGATCGCTGTCGATGAAGCGCTCGACGATCAGGTCGTAGTAAGTGCGGCGCCCCGTCACGAGCCAGGAGCCCTTGTTTCGCGGCAGGCCGCCCTCCGCGATGACGTTCGCGTCCGTCATGCTGAGCGCCGTCGATCCGGCGAAAGGCCGGCCGGCAAGTCCCGCGCGGTTGTCGACGACAAGGATGGATGAAAGACGATCGCCGTACTTGGCTGAAAAGGCGCCTGCGGTCAGCTCGAAGCCGTCGACCGTCTCGGGATTGAACGCGCTCACAAGCCCAAAAAGACGATAGGGGTTGTGGATCTCGATGCCGTCCATGACCGTCAGGTTCTGATCGGGGCCGCCGCCGCGCACCGAAAGACGGCTCGAGAACTCATCCGTGCCCGACACTCCCGGCAGGGTTTGGAGCACTCGAAAAACGTTCTCGGCTCCACCGGCGACGCTCATGACGTCGAGCGGCTTGACGGGAATGGTCGACGGCTGCGCGGCCGTGATCTCCCGCGACGCGACGACGTCGATCTCTTCCGTGAAATACCCCTTGGGCAGAAGCGCGATCTCCGCGTCGGGAGAGGCGGCCTCCAAAACCGACACCGCCTCGTGCCGTGAATCGAAATGTTCGGCCGAGATCGTCACCTCGCGCGCGGCCGCCGGAACATCGAGCGAGAAGCGGCCCTGGGCGTCGGCGGTCGCAGTTTGCGCTTCGAAGAGCACGAACGCTCCGGGGATGGGCTGCATGGTTGTGGCATCGACGATTCGGCCCCTGAGCGTGACGACGCGTTCGGCGGAGACGACGTCACCGGCAAAGAGCAGACACAACATCAGCCGAACGGCCAATGACGCGCGTGATTTCATGAGAGCGATAGTTGGCGCGTTGATCATTTTACTTATCTTCTCCATGTGACGCCAAAACGATGGACATATCATGCTATTTAACGCGCGCCACCTGGCAATGTGTCACCCTGTTTGACGCGGTTTTCCTCAAAACGCTTCCTGCGGAAACGCGATTTCATCGAACGGACGACTACCGGCTTTCCACTCCGGATGCCTCGCGAAAAGGCGGCAGCTCCGCGCCGCCGGCGAGCCACAAGTCGATCCATGCTTGCACGACCGCGAGCCGCGCCAGGGATCGGCGCGTGCGTTGATCATGGAGCATGGCCTCGGCCGCGAGCAGATCGTTCGTCGTGGCGCGTCCGGCGAGATGCCTTTCACGTTCGACTCGCAGCGTCTCCGTCGCCTGCTCAACGCCGCGTTCGCCGACACGCACCGCGGCCTGAGCCGTCGTGATCGACGATATTGCGGAGCGCACCTCGATCTCGACTTGACGTCGGGCTTCACGCATCTCCGCCTCGTTCCCACGTTTTCGCGCCGCGAGCGCCGCGGATCGCGCCGCGCGCGTGCCTGCGGCAAAGGGCGACCAGGTGATTTGCAGGGCGCCTTCCGCCCAGCTCTTGACGTCGTAAGGCGCGCCGTCCGTCCAGGTCCAGCTCGCCCGCGCGTCGATCCGCGGCAAGGCTTCGGCTGTAACGGCGTGGCGTCGGCCGTCGATGGCCTTGCCGGCCGCTTCGAGCGCGGCCAGGTCGTCGCGCGCCGCGCGCGCGCGCATGATGCTCGCCTCGACGTCGGGCGGTTCATGCCCCGTCAAGTCGGGAACAGGAAGTGCTTCGATCCGCCCGTCCGAATCGACGGCGTGCGCCAGCGCGATCAACGTCACCCGCCGATTCTCTTCGAGCGCCAGGAGGTCATGACGCGCCTGCTCGAGAGCCAGCTCCACCTTGAGCGCGTCGGCTTCAAGCATGCGTCCCGCCTCGACCATGTCGCGGAATTCCCTTTGACGTGCCGCGAGGTTTTCGACGTAGATCCGCGTCGCATCGAGACGCGCATCCGTGGCGAGAAGCGCGAGATGCAGGCGGCCGGCTCCGGCGCTTGCGTGCCGATTCGTCCGTTCGGAAACGAGACGAGCCGCGCGCGTTTCTTGCGCCGCGGCTCCGGCGCCAACGATTCGCGCCGGATCGACGAGCGGTTGAACGATCTCGGCCCCCAAGGTCTGAGTACGACTCTTGCCAAACGGGAACGAACCGATGGGCGTGACGAGCGACAGCTCTCGATCCCGTTCCGAGACGCTGTATGAGCCGCCGACGACAGGGAGAAAAGCCGCCCGCCGCTCGGCGGTCGCCGCCGCGCGGGCGGCGTTCGCGTTCTCGGAAGCCGCCTGTGCCGCCGGACGGCGCGCGCCACGGCGCAGCGTCTCGTCCAGCGAGAGGCGCAGAGACTCTTCCGCGCCGACGCCGGGCGCGAACAGACCGACCAGCAGCGCCAAGGCCGTCGCGACCACGGGCAGCTTGCCGTCGCGATTTCCGCCGAACAGTTGCCGATATAGCGCCGGCACGATGACGAGCGTAAGCAAAGTCGAAGCCGTGAGGCCGGAGATGATGGCCCACGCGAGGGGAGGCCAGAGCGTGGACGGCGAGAGGGCCAGAGGCAAGAGACCCGCGACCGTGGTCGTGGTCGTGAGCAAGATGGGCCGGATGCGACGCGCAACGGCGTCTTCGAGAGCGGACTCAACGGAAGCGCCCTCGCGACGCCGCGACTCCACGACCTCAAGCATCACGATCGCGTTGTTGACGACGATGCCGACGAGCGCGATGACGCCCAGCAGCGACATGAAGCCGAAGGGCTGGCGGCTCACAAGCAAGCCGGGAACGATCCCGGCCGCCGCCAGCGGAACCGTGGTCAAAACGATCCCGACGCGCCGGAACGAGTTGAACTCCAGAAGCAGAACGCCGAAGAGCAACAACATGCCAATGGGCAATGCCGTCACGATGGCGGCGTTGGCTTCACCGGAGCCTTCGGCGTCGCCGCCGAAGCTCCAGGCCACGCCCGCCGGCAATGCGAGCTTGGCCATACGTTTTTCAAGCCGAGGAAGAACGTCGGAGAACGTGAATCCCGGCTCGAGTTGCGAGGAGACCGTGACGACCCGCCGTGCGTCTCGATGGCGGATCGCGGCGGGTCTCCAGCTCGTTTCGAGTCGCGCGATCTGTCCCAGCGGAACGAGGTGCCCGTCGCGCGCGGCCACGTCCAGGGCGGTCAGGGCTTCGGCCGGCAACAGCTCGCCTTCCGTTGAACGCACGACAACGGGGATGGGATCTTCTTCGGATCGCAGCTCTCCCACGGAAAGTCCGCGCGTGCGGCCGTAGAGGGTCTGGGCCACATCGGCGCGCGTCAGGCCGAAACGCGCCGCGGACGCGTCGTCGATGACGAAACGCAGCGTCGGCGAACCGGGACCGACGTCGTGTCGTACGTCCACCGCGCCGTGGATTCTTCGTATCTCGTATTCGACCATTCTTGCCGCCGCGCTCAGAGACGCCAGATTTTCCCCAAAGAGCCGTACCATGACGGGCGCCGGAACGGGCGGGCCTTGCTCCAGCCGGCGCGCCACGACCTCCGCGTGCACGAGACGATCTTCGGCCATGGCGCGGATCCATGCCAGAAGCGGATCCACGTCTTCAGACCTTCGCGTTTCAATGATGAGCTGCGCGTAATGCGGGCTCCAGGGCACGGGAACGACGTTGTAGTAGAACTTCGGCGCGCCGCGTCCCATGAAGCCGGCGACTCCGATCACGTCGTCGCGTGCGAGAAGAGCCTTCTCGATTTCAAGCGCCGCGGCGTCCGTGCGGTCGAGATGGGATCCTTCCGGCAGACGCACGTCGACGATGAACTGATTGCGATCGGACGAGGGAAAGAACTGCCGCCGCACCCAGCGCGAGGCCGAAAGCGAGCCCAGGATGAGCAGCGCCGCGGCAATCAACACGAGTCGCGGCCGCCGAGTGGCGACACGCGCGAGCCGACGTCCCCAGCTTGCCGCGGCTTCGCCCTTGTCGGTCCGGTGCGGCGACAAGATCATCTCCGCGAGTATCGGCGTGACGAGCATCGCCACGAGATAGCTGATGCTCAGGGTCAACATGATGACGATCGGCAACGAGCGCGTGAATACGGCCGTGGGGCCTTCGGCGAGCAACATGGGGACGAACGCCGCCAGCGTCGTCGCCGTCGCGCCCGCCAGCGGCGCCGCTAGCTCGCGCACCGTCGCCACGCTCGCCTGATGCGGCGCGACGCCCCGTTCGATATGCCAATGCACGCCTTCCGCTACGACGATGGCGTTGTCGACGAGCATGCCCAACGCGATGACGAGCGCCGCGATGGAGATCTGGTGCAGCACGCCTCCGCCCCACGAGAAGACCGCCAGCGAAACGGCGGCAACGAGCGGAATCACGAAGATCACCAACAAGCCGAGACGGACTCCCATGAAGAAAAAGAGCACGCCGGCCACGATGAGAATGCCGAGCAGGAGCGAGCGTCCCAACTGGGAGAGCCGCTCGCTGACCCGCTGCGGTTGGAACGTGACTTCCTGGACTTGCATGGGCGCCAGGCTTCCGGCCTGCCGCGCGACCGCGTCGCGCACGGAAACGCCGAAATCGACGAGATTGATGTTCGGGCGCGGCACGACGGCCAGACCGACGGCCGTCTCGCCGTTCCAGCGCATACGATGCGCCGCAGGCTCCGCCGGGCCGAGCCGAACGGTCGCTATCTCGCCCAGCGGACAGGCGTTCCCCGACGGCAGGACAAACGCGGTCTTCGAGATTTCCTCGACCGAGCCGAACTCGGACAGTGGCCGCAGACGCACGGTCTTGCCTCCGACCATGAGCGATCCGCCCGGCAGAACGCGGTTACGCGCCGCGAGCACGGCTGAAAGATGTGACGGCGTGACGCCAAGGCGACGGGCGGCGGCGTCGTCGATCTCGATCCGCACCTGTTCTCCCGGATCGGCGATGTAATTGACGCGCGCGACGTGAGGAACGCGCAGGAGCGCCTTCTTAAGGCGTCGCGCGCCACGGAGCAGCTCCAGGGGATCGGGCGAGCCGGTCACGGCCAGCACGACCGAGTCCTGATCCTGTTGATCCTTGTCCAACTGCGGTTCGAGCGCTCCCTCGGGAAACTCACGCCGCGCCTTGGCGAGCGCCTCGCGCACTCTGTCCCAGACCTCGGAGTAATCGGAAAGACCGCCCCGCAGCTCGATGAAAACCACCGCCATCTCGTCGTAGGCCGTGCCGTTCGTCTCCTGGATCTCGGACACCTCCGCCAGCGCGTCTTCCATGGGCTGGAGCACGAGACGCTCGACCGTCTCCGCGTCGGCGGCCGGATAGGCGGTGACGACGTTGCCCCAGAAGTCAGGCAGCCGCGGATCCTCCTGTCGCACCATCGTGAACCATGCGCCGCCGCCGCTGAACGCCAGAAGCAGAACGAGCGAGAGCGTGAGGCGGCGTTGTGAAAGCAGCCAATCGATGAAGCTCATCAGAGTATCTCCACGCCGTCGCCGTCGGCGAGCCGTGTGTGGCCCGCCACGACGACCTGCTCGTCCGGCGCGAGGTCGCCCTGGACGAGAACACGGTCGCCTCTCAACTCGCCCAGCTCGACTCTGACCTCGCGTGCGCGGCCGTCTCGCACGACGAAAACCTTGGCCCGGCTCGATCCGGGACTAACGACGGCCGCGATGGGCACGGATAGCTCGGCGACCGCCTTCACTTCGAAGAGGACCTCCATGGTCATGCCGGCAGTGATACCGGGCGTCGGATCAAGAGCCACGATGACGGGAAAGAGACGTCCGGCTCCGATCACGGCGCGCGCCACGGAGGCGACGCGCCCGGCCACGCGCATGTCGCGAGCGAACGGGAGCTCGGCGACGACGCGCTGTCCGGCTTTCAGGCATGGCGCTACGACCTCGGTCACCTCGACACCGATTTCCACGTCGCCGTCTCCGGACAGCTCGAGGAACGGCGTGCCTGGCGCAACCCATTCCCCGGGCTGTCGAACGACGGCCGTGATTGTGCCGGCGAAAGGCGCGCGCAGCACGGCATCGGCGAGCGCACGCCGCGCTTCGGCAAGTCGCGCCGTCGCCGCCGCATGCGCCGCGCGCGCCGCGTCGGCGCCCGTTTTCACGTGCTCCACCTCTTCCTGTGTCGCGGCGCGCGCCGCGGCAAGCCGCTCCACGCGCGCGAGGTCGCGGTCCGCCTGCGCGAGTCGAGCGGCGGCTTCGCTTTCCGCCGCTTCCGCCGCCTGAACCGCATGAACGAATGACGAGTCATCGAGGCGGCCGAGCGCCTGGCCTGCCCGGACGTGATCCCCTTCGTTCACGACGCGCGACACGACTCGCCCGGGCACGAGAAAGGCGAGCATGGCGCGTCGAGAGGCGCGGGTCACGCCGGCAAAGCGCACGATTCGTTGTGCGCTCGTTTTCTCCACCTTGCTCACGCGAACGCGAGGATTCTTTCGTTGAGACGAGCGGGGCGTGTTCTCGCCGGGCCAGACTCCAATCACCAGAGCCATGGCCAGAACAGCGCAACCAAGAACAATCTTTCCAGAGAATCGTTGAATCATGATGGGCTCCTTCCTATAAATCGGCCGGCCGGTCAACATATTCACCTATAGATACGTTTCACTCCATCTATTGTTACAACACTCAAGTCCGTTCTTTAGATACTCCATGAAGAAAAATACTGGTCGCCTGTTTGAGATAGAGCTCATCCACATCCCCGCCAAGATCCGTGAAATGAGCGCGCATGTGATCACGATCGTGGAACCAGTGCTGCGCTAACGCCATGAATACAAACAAGATAATTCGTGGGTCCAGGTCGTCTCTCAAGCGCCCGTTTTCTTGTCCCTGTCGAAGCTTGGCCACGCCGGCGTTGAGCAACTGTCGATCGAGATTCATGCAGGCGTCGTCGTGGGGTTCCTTCTCGAGAAAGATCCATGCAAGCACGCGAATGATCTGCGGATTGTCGCGCAGAAAACGGAAATAGAGCGCTAGCGAATCCCGAAGGAGATCCACTGATGGGGAGGCGTCCTCGAGCATGGCCATCTGCTGCTGCGCATAAGCGCTGAATCGCCTGACTTTGACTTCTCTCCAGAGGCCTTCCTTCGAGCCGAAATGATGATGGATCAAGCTTTTCGTGACGCCAGCCTTCCTGGAGATCTCACTCAGAGCTGAACGCCCCATGCCTTTCTCCAAGAACACATCCTCCGCTGCATCCATGATCTTGCGTTTTGTCGTTTCGGCATCACGTGCCTGACTCATAATGAAAATATATTCCTAACTGGCCGGCCAGTCAATAGCTGCTCCCGACCCAAGAATCTGGCCAACAGGGCTGATATGCGCGGTAACTCGCGATGATACTATCGCATGCAGGTAGTGCTTGAGTATCTTGGCGTTCAGCGCAACCGGCTACGGGAAAGGCGTGAACGCCGAGTGGCAATATAATAAGGATCCTGAATGGTGGTGAGTTTTCAATTGGATGAATTGATTCGGCTTGAACCTGACTTCGGGGCGATGGACGGCCGTCGGAGAGCTTCGTGATCCGCGACCGGATCAGCGAAATCCGCGACGGGCAGACCTATTCGATCCGGCGCTTTCGACTCGTCGTTGCGCTCCTGACGATCGTGACCCTGCCCTTCGTGATCGGCACGTCGTATCTCATCTATCAGTATCTTCGTTACAGCGTGCTTGTCGAACGTCGTCTCAAGGGCGAGCGCTGGATGATCCCGTCGCGAGTCTTTTCGCGGCCCATGTCGCTTCATCGCGGCCAGCGTCTGACCATGACGCAATTGGTCAACGCGCTCAATGGATTGAAATACGAAGAGAAGGGCGACGGCCCCGCCAATCCGGGGGAGTTCGTGGTCGATGAGCGCACGGTCGCTTTCTTTCCACGCTTTGATCCGCGGAATCCCGAGCCGACCGGCGAGCCGCTCGCGGCGACTTTTGGCGGCGGCAGGTGGACTCCGCCCGCGAAAAAGGGAAAGACCGTCGAGCAGCCCGTTCATGTTCAGGAGATCCGCGGGCGTTCATCGAAGACGCTCTTTGATTCCGTCGACCTTGAACCCGAGCTGATCACGTACCTCTTCGACGAGAGCCGGGAAAAGCGCCGGCGCATTCGTTACGCCGACATTTCCGACAATGTCAAGTACGCCGTTCTCGCCATCGAAGACAGGCGTTTTTTCAGCCACCCCGGACTCGACCCTCTGCGACTGGCCGGCGCTCTAATCCGAAATCTGCGCACGGAGAGCGACGTTCCCCAGGGCGGCAGCACGATCACGCAGCAGCTCGTCAAGCTTTACTTCTTGAGGGAAGCCGACGAGCGCGGCTATCGCGTCGCGCCGCGCACATACAAACGCAAGATACAGGAGGCCATGCTGGCTTTCGTGCTGGAACGCCGCGCGACGAAGGAGGAGATCCTCGAGCTGTACCTCAACGAGATCTATCTGGGCCAGATCGGCTCTTTCAGCATAAACGGCGTCGGTCAAGCGGCGCGCATGTATTTCCACAAGGATGTGGCCAACCTGACGCTGCCCGAGGCCGCGTTGCTCGCGGGCATGATCCGCTCGCCCAATCCATACAATCCCTATCGCCATCCCGAACGCGCGCTCGATCGTCGCAATCGCGTCTTGTGCGCCATGAACGAAGCGGGCTTCATCGACGCGGCCACGTCCCAAGCGGCGCTCGCGCAACCGCTTCACGTCGAGCGGCCGCGCGTGGACTCCGCCGAGGCCCCCTACTTCGTGGACCTCGTGCGCGAGCAACTCGCGCAGCGATACGGCGGACAGGACCTGACGACGCAAAACCTCTCGATCTTCACCTCGCTCGATCCGTTTCTCCAGACAGTGGCCCAGGACGCCATGCGCCGCGGGCTCCAGGGCGTCGACAAGATGATCCGGCGCAAGGTCGCGACTCCCGTTCAAGGCTGCCTCATCGCGCTCGAGCCGCGGACCGGAGCGGTCGTCGCACTTGTCGGCGGGCGGTCGTACGGATCGAGCCAGTACAACCGCGTCACGCAGGCTCGGCGCCAACCCGGCAGCACGTTCAAGCCGTTCGTCTATCTGGCGGCCTTCGAGGCGACCTTCGAGGATCTCGCCTTGCCGCCCATCACGCCCGCGACCGTCGTCGACGATTCTCCCACGGTCTTCTTCTACGAAGACAAGGAATACACCCCCCAGAACTACCAGAACGAGTATCACGGTCAAGTCACGCTGCGGCGCGCGCTCGCGCTCAGCCTCAACGTCGCCACCGTCAAGGTGGCGGAGATGGTCGGATACGACAAAGTCGCCAATCTGTGGTCCAAAAAGATGGGGATGTCGGCCGAGATGCGCGCCTATCCCGCCGTGGCGCTCGGTTCTTTCGAGGCCACGCCTTTTGAAATTGCCGTCGCATACAACGTGCTGGCCAACGGCGGCCTCAAGGTCGATCCAGTCACGGTCATGCGGGTCACGGATGAAAAAGGCCGGATGCTTGAGCAACACAACCCGCGCCCGCCCACCCAGGTTGTCCGGAAGGAATCGGCCTTTCTCGTGACTCACATGCTGAAGACAGTGATCGACGCGGGAACGGCCGCGGAGGCGCGCCGGCGTGGATTCGCGGCGGATGCCGCCGGCAAGACCGGAACGACCAACGATATGCGCGATGCGTGGTTCGCCGGCTACACTCCGGATCTGCTGTGCGTCGTATGGATCGGCTTCGACGACAACACGCCTCTCAATCTCAGCGGCGCTCGCGCCGCGCTGCCGATCTGGATCGACTTCATGAAGACGGCGCTGGCGGGCAAGAAGACCGGCCGTTTCCAGGTGCCGTCGAGCAACGTCGTTTTCGTTGAGATCGACAAGTACAACGGTTATCTCGCCACGCCGATGTGTCCCAAAGTCATCAGCGAGGTGTTTATCGCCGGCACCGAGCCCTTGGAGCTCTGCCCAGAACACCGCTACTGACGCCCGAATGACTTCACGGCAGCCGCCGGCGTTTCTTCGCCTGGTTTCCGGCTCCCCGGCGCCGCTTACGCTGATGGGCGCCGTCGTCGCGTACGTTTATCTTCAAGCCGTCATGAAGAGCGAACGAATGCTGCATGAGGCCGGATCGCTCGGCACGCGCTTCGACCTTGGTACGGATGCATACTAGGATACATTTCCATGATTCCCGACGCCGCGCCCATCCGGAGCGCCGATGGAGTCCCGCCGTCGCCTGCTCGGCGGCGGCGGGCGCGATGGCTCATCGCCGGCGCCTTGCTTGCCGTGTCGATCACGATCGCCTTCGTGTTCTCTTTTCGTGAGCGGTCACTGCCTTCCGAGTTGCACGGAACCATCGTTTATGTCAGCGATCGCGCCGGCGTCGACGCGCTCTACGAGCACAGCCTCGAAACCGGCAAAGAGCGCGCCCTGACCCACATGACCGAGCCTGTCCGCTCGCCCGCCATCGCGCCCGACAGGCGACGGGTCGCTTTCGAAATGGGCGGTCGTATCGGCGTGCTGGACCGTTCCACGGGCGAGACTCGCATGTTGACTCTCGGCGTGAAGTGGAAAGACGGCGCTCCTGCCTGGCATCCGCGGGGGGATGCGATCGTTATCGCAAGCCGCCGAGACGAGTACGCCAAGTCCGACCTGCATCTTCTTGCTTTCGGCGAGTCGAGCTCGCCCGTGGACGTGACACGAGCGCCTCTTGTTCAGACTCCGGGATTGAACGAGACCAGTCCAATATTCAGCCCCGACGGGCGCTTCATCGTCTTCATCCGTGACGACAACGTTTATCGCATTCCCGCCGATGACGCGGGCCGTCCGTCCCGTCTGACTCATGGATTCAAGAAGTGGCGCGCTCCGCGTTGTCTGCGCGATGGAAGGCTCGTCGTGCCCTGGAGTCTCGAGAAAATCCACGGCATCGATCGCATGGACGCCGACGGCAGGAATCGCGTGACGTTGTATGAGGGCTCGATCTTTTACGCCGGATTGTCGCCTTCTCCGAACGGCGCCCACTTCGCCGCCACGTTCTCGTATGATCTGGCATTCCATCCCATGCAGGCGCTGCGCCTGCGAAAGGGGGAAGAGATCCATTTGTTGCGCTTCGACGGAGGTCATGCGGGAGTGCTGGCGCGTTCATCCAGGCACGCCAACCATTCGCCGGATTGGATGCACGGGCGTTAGGCGTGCCGGCGGTCGTAACGGCTGGGTTATCATCGTGATGCGGCTTCGATGGACGAAGCGGTCCCGAAGAACGTCGACATCTGGAGGTGAGTGATGATGCCCTTGTGTCCGGCTTGTGAAACGGAGATCGAGATCGACGAATTCGACGTGGACAAGGGGGAGATCATCAGTTGTCCGGAATGCGGCGCGGAGCTTGCCGTTGTCGGCCTCTCTCCGATCGAGCTCGATCTGGCGCCGCCGAGCGAGACGGAGGAATGGGACGCCTCGTGACGATCATCGAGAGCGACGCCGCCGTCCTCGAAACGACTCTCGACCGTCTCCTGGCCGAGATGCGCTCCGTGCTGGTCGCTTTCAGCGGGGGAGTGGACAGCGCTTACCTGGCGGTGCGAGCGCACCGCGTGCTCGGCGGCGGGGCGCTTGCCGTCACGGCGGAATCCCCGTCCCTGGATCGAGAGCAACGACAAACGGCCGCCGAGCTGGCGCGACGTTTCGGATTTCGTCACCGGTTCATCGTCACGGAAGAGATCGCGAATCCGCTTTACGCCCGTAACGCCGTCGATCGTTGCTATCATTGCAAGAGCGAGCTGTTCGGGCGGCTGACGCGTCTGGCCGAGGATGAAGGTTTTTCCCACGTAGTACACGGCATGATCGCGGACGACCAGGCCGACTTCCGTCCAGGCGAACGCGCCGCGCGTGAGGCGCGCGTGCGCGCTCCGCTGGCCGAGGCCGGCATGAACAAGGCGCACGTGCGATGCCTTTCACGGGCCATGGGCATGCCCACATGGGACCGGCCGGCCGCTCCTTGTCTCGCCTCGCGCATCCCTTACGGGACGCCCGTGACCGAGGCGGTCCTTCGAAAGGTCGAGCGCGCCGAGGCCGCGGTGCGCGATCTCGGATTCATCGAATTTCGCGTGAGGCACTTCGGTCGCCTGGCGCGCGTCGAGGTCGCCGTCGCGGAGCTTCCCCGACTGAACGATCGAGGCCTGCGCGAGGCGCTGGAACGCGGCGTGCGGAAGGCGGGGTATGCGGAAGTCAGCGTCGATTCCGAGGGTTACCGCCGGGGGCGTCTCCATGAAGAACTGGCGCTCTCCGCGCGCAAGTGAGGTATGATCTCACTATCGCTTGCCGCCGAGTTGGGCGCGGGGCGGTTCAGGAGGAGTCGTATGCTCGGCACCTTGAGTTTTTGGGAGATATTGCTGATTTTCGCGATCGTGATTCTTCTCTTTGGCACAAGTCGTATCCCCGAGCTGGGGCGCGGCTTGGGCGAGGGAATTCGCAATTTCAAACGCTCCTTGAAGGGTGAGAGCGGAGAAAAAGAAAAAAGTCCTTAGTCGTTATATCATTTCGGACCGATTCGTGGGACCGCTCGCGAGGCGGTCCGGCAACCGATGGCGAAAGGTGTGAAAATGAGAAAAACATCCATTGCGCTCACGCTCGTTGCGATCGTCGCCCTGGCCGCTTGCGGCAAGAAACCGGAGCCATATCCACCGGCGCCAGTTGTTCCGGAAGCCCCCCCGCTCGCTCCAGAGCCCGACGTCGTGGCACAAGAAGACGAGTACACGCGCATCAAGGCGATGTCCTCCGACGAAATCGACCGCCTGGGCCTCTTGCAGGCGGTTCACTTCGATTTCGACAGGTATGATATTCGCGAGAGCGAACGCTCGATCCTGGAAAAGAACGCGCAGACTCTGAAGAAGCTGGACTTTCTCGTCGTCAAGGTCGAGGGCCACTGCGATGAGCGCGGAACCGTCGAATACAACATCGCCCTGGGCGAGCGACGCGCGCGCGCCGCTCACGACTATCTCGTTTCGCTGGGCGTTTCGGCTGCGCGACTGAGGACGGTCTCCTTCGGCAAGGAAGTGCCGCTCTGCGCCGATTCGACCGAGGATTGCTGGGCGCGGAACCGGCGCGCGCATTTCAAGGTCACCGGCAAGGCGAACTAGGCCGGCCTCATTCCACGTCCCTCGGTGGCGGCCTCCATCGGGGGACGTGTGTCTTCTCGAGTCAAGCCTGTCGAGCCGCCAGGCATGGCCGGATTGACCGTGCACAATGTCGCGTGTATCGCGTGACGCCGGGGCTTCGTAATGCGGGGCTGCCGACCGTTTCCTTGGCGGACCCTTGGTTTTTATCCTTCAGATTCATGACGTCAGCCGTATTTTTAGCAGTCATAATAGGGATATGAGCGACAACGGCGACAGCCCGCAATCGCCGCCCGCGAATCGGGATCTCGCCGGCCGCATCGGCAAGTACGAGATCATCCGCAAGCTGGGCAAGGGCGCCATGGGCGTGGTCTACATGGCGCATGACGTTGTTCTCGATCGCGACGTCGCGCTCAAGATCATGGCGGCCCAGATCGTCGACGATTCCGAGCTGAAGACTCGTTTCGAACGCGAGGCCCGCGCCGTCGCCAGGATGACGCACCCGAATGTCGTGACGATTTACGATCTGGGCAGCTACGAGGACTCGCCCTTCATAGCCATGGAGCTGCTCAAGGGGCGCGACCTCTCGCAAGTCATGCGTCAGGAACAGTCCGTTTCCCTTGAGTTCAAAGTGGCCGTCATCGCTCATGTCCTTGCCGGACTCGGCCATGCGCATCAAGCCGGAGTCATCCACCGTGACGTCAAGCCGGCGAACGTCTTCATCACCTCTGACGGAATGGTGAAGATCATGGACTTCGGAGTGGCGCACATCACGACCGCCTCGATCACGGGCGCCGGCAACATCGTCGGAACGGCCGAATACATGTCGCCGGAGCAGGTGCGGGGAGACAAGGTCGACGGTCGCAGCGATCTGTTCGCGGCGGGTTGCATGCTCTATGAGGTCGTCACGGGCCGCCGGCCTTTCCACGCGGACAACCTCATGGCGATCTTCTTCAAAATCACGCACGAGGATCCGGATTTCGAGGTCATACCGAAGGGATCGGCCCATCAGGCGCTGATTCCCATATTGCGCAAAGCCCTGGCCAAGCGGCGTGAGGCGCGCTATCAGACGGCCCGCGACTTCGTTTTGGATCTTCGCTTGTTCCTGCGGGACCACGCGACTTCGGATTCGGCGCAACGCCTCATCGAGGCTCTCGATGTGACCGACCCGCCGACCGGGGCGTCTTCCCGGGCGCGCAGGGACGGATACGGAGGCGTTGCATCCATGGCCGGCGATTCCACGGCGATCCAATCGGGCGCGCCGGTCGCCGTCAGATCCACTACCTTGGCGGAGCCGGGCCGCGCGCGCATGCCGCCGTCTCGTCCCGCCGCGCACCGACGTCCATTCGTCTCGTCCCGCGCGATCTCCCGCCGCCATGGCGCGGCCTTGTTCGCCATGGCCTTCGTCGTTCTTGGCGGAGGCGCGGCCGGCGTTCTGCTCTGGCAGCGACTCACGACACAACGGCGCACGCAGACGACGAATCCGTCTCCGCCCGTCGCCTCGGCGATGATGCCGAGCGCCGCGCCGCGTGTGCGATCCACGGCGCATGCGCCCGATACGATCCCACCTGCTCCACATCCGACCTTCGCCGAGGAGGAGGAGCGCTCGACGGCGATGCGCGCGGCGCAAGCGGCTTTCGGCCGGGGCGACTACGACGCGGCCTTGGCGCGCGCACAGGAGGAACTGCGCGTGAATCCCGCAGACGTTCGGGCGCGCCGGCTGGCGGACAAGTCCCTGTCCGGACAGAAAGCTCGAATGCACTTTCGCGCCGCCCGGGAGGCGCTCTCGGCCGGCGACATCGCGAGCGCTCTCACGGACGCCGAGGCCGGCCGCAACGCCGCTCCATGGGATGCGCGCGGCGACGCGCTCATCCGAGAGATCCGCGAGGCTCGGCTCCGCGCCGAAACGGACGCGGCGCGTCGGCGCGGCTTGGAGCAACAGGATCGCGTCGCGCGAATCGTCGATCGAGCCGACGCGGCTCTGTTGGCCCAGGACTACGCGCGTGCCATCGATCTGTATGACGAGGCGCTCAAGCTGGATCCGCACAACGCGCGCGCCGGACAGGGGAAGACCGGCGCCGTCAGCGCTCGAGCGATGGCGCGCGCGGCCGAAAGAGGGCCGGCTCCGGCGACGAAACGTTTCGTGTCGGGCCGGACGGTCACGCAGACGGCCGAGTCGCGAAGAGCCTCTTCCGTCCCGAGCGGCTTCGAGCCGTCGGATGAGGTCGTCGTCCATCGCGGCGCCAGGATGCTGGATCTTCCCGGAGAGGTGCTGTTCGAGGTACGGCCGGAGACGGTCTCGCCGGGCCAGAGATACACAGTCAACGTGTTTCTCATCAATCAGGGCGGCGCGTCGATTCAATTGCTTGATATGCGAGTATCGACGAGGATCAACGGGCGGAAATCGGACGGCGACGTTCCGCCTCAAGCCAAGGAGGTGGGGCCCGGACAACGCGCGCTGCTGCTTTCACAATCCGGAGTGTGGCGAACGGAATACTCCTCATGGTCGATGGAGGTCACGGTTCGGACCATACGGGGCGACGTCTTCCGGAACGAGGCGAGCTGGCAGTGAGAATGCGGCTCCGTCTCGGCGTTCTGACGTTTGTGTGCGCCGCTTGCGCCATATGCGGCGCCGACGAGCCTCCGCGCATCGAACACCAGCCGATTCCATGCACCGTGCCGGGATCTCCGTTCACCGTGTGCGCGACCGTCAGCGACGATGAAGAAGTGCGCAAGGTGCGGGTGTTCTTTCGCGCCGAGCGCGCGAAATACTTCAACATGGCGGAGATGACATTCGGAGGCCTGAATTACTGCGCGACGCTGCCGGCGCCGCGCAAGGGCAAGCTCCGCAGAATCGAATACTACGTGCAAGCCACGGACAGCGCCTTGCATTTTGAGTCGTCGTCCATCTACCAGATCTTCGTTCAGGAAGGAGGCGTGTGCGCGTTTCCGCCGATCGAGAAAAACGCGGCGCGCGCCGCGTCGATTGTCGTGTACGCAACCATGAAGGAACAAGGAAAGAAGCTTCACGACGTCTTCTCGCGGGAGGGCGTCAAATTCGTGTCCGTTGCGAAGTGAGGCCGTTACGCTCGTCTTTGTTGCCGGATGCGTTCTCCATGTTCTTCTTGGCCGTGTGCATGATTTCGCGCGCGCCGCTCGCCTGGACCGGCGAGGCCGACGATCCGATCGCGATCTCGGGTCGGGCGTGGCGCCGCGACAACGGACTCGACGTCGACGTGAAGCTTCGCAATGCCTGTCGAACCGCGCTTGGGCCGCTGTCGGTCGAGGCCGAGCTTTTTGGACAGGTCCGGCGCGGACGGATCAAGGAAGGACTGGCGCCGGGACGGGAAAACGCTCTTCGCTTTCGGTATTCGCGCGCGCCTTCGCGTCCGGGAATCTATCCGCTCGTGCTGCTTTTCGAGCATGCGCATGGCGCCGTTCGCATCAGTCGGCGCGGTTGCCTGTTGCTCTCGCTTGGCAAGAACGCGGACCCGGCGTTCCGCGTCTTCGTAGACGACATGGACATGCAATGGCAGGCGCAGACGACCGTCAGACTGACCAGCCTGGATGGACGTCCGCATCGCGCTGCGCTGCGAGCGCTTTCGGGGCGCGGCCTCAGAGTCGTCGATGCGGAACGCCTCGTGAACGTTCCGGCCGAAGAATCCGCGCGCGTCGTGTTTCGTGTGCTTTTCGCGGGGGCGCCGCGCTCGGCGCGTCAGGGACTGCTCGTGCTGGCTTCGGCGAAGGACGGCGACGTCGAGCGCACGAGCGTCGCGTCGTCGGTCGTGCGCCTGAAAGACGAGCGGCCGTGGTTGCCATGGCTGAGATGGCCGCTGGCCGTGATCGGATTCGTCCTGCTGGCCTTCGTCGTGGTCATCGAGCTGGGGCTTGTCGGGGGCGGAGCCTGTTGATGATAGCGACACGGGTTTGGCGTACGAAGGCCGCTGAAAGATAATCAGTCGTCATGACTCCGGAGCAAATTCGCCGCGTCGCCTTCGCGAGCGCCGAGCTGACGCGGCGATTCTTCGATGAAAACGCCGAGCTCGTAAGCGAGGTCGGCCGGCGGATTGCGGAACGTATCCATGCCGGCGGCAGGATGCTGGCGTTCGGCAACGGCGGTTCCGCCGCGGACGCTCAGCATTTCGCCAGCGAGCTTGTCGTGCGCTTTCTCAGGAAGCGCTCCGCCCTGCCGGCGCTGGCCTTGACGACGGATCCGTCGGTTATCACCGCCGCTTCGAACGATCTCGGCTTCGAGCTCGTCTTCGCCAGGCAGTTGGAGGCGCATGGTCGTCCCGGCGACGTCGCTTTCGGCATCACGACGTCGGGCCGCTCGCCGAACGTCGTCCGCGCTTTCGAGGCGGCTCGCGCGCAAGGCCTGCTCGCCGTGGCCCTTACCGGACGCGGGGGCGGCGATCTGCGTGATCGCCTGGATCTTCAGATCGACGTCATGCACGACGAGACGCCGCGCATTCAGGAAGTGCATGGCCTCGTCATCCACGTTTTGAGCCAAATCATCGAGGAGATCGCGTGCCCTTAAGCATCGCGCCGAGAAGCGGGAAGAAGGGCGGCGGAACGGCGGCGAAGCCTCTCGATCTCGCCGGCGTTCGAACCTATCCGCTGGCCAGGCGCAAGAGCAAGGTGACGGTCGGTCAAAAGGCGCGCCCCCATCGGCGTGGCGCGTCTTTCGTCGCTTTCTGGGAGTCGCTTCCGCGCTCGCTCGCGGCCGACGCGCTCCGTGCGCTCGTCGCGGACATTCTTCGCGCTCGTTCGCGAGGCAAGCCGATTCTCTGGGGCCTCGGTGCGCACGTCATCAAGGTCGGATTGACGCCGATTCTCATCGATCTCATGGAGCGCGGTCTCGTCACCGGGCTGGCGATGAACGGCGCGTGTATCGTGCACGACTTCGAGCTGGCCGTCGCCGGCAAGACCTCGGAGGATGTGGCGGCGTCTCTTGGCGGCGGGGCGTTCGGAATGGCGCGCGAGACCGGAGAGGAGATCAATCGCGCCATTCATGCCGGTGTGCGCGGCGGCCTTGGTCTCGGGGCGGCGCTCGGAAGGCATCTCGCGCGCCGACGGCCCGCTCCGCCGCATGACAGTCTTCTGGCCGCCGCTTGGCGGCGGGGAATCCCCGCCACGGTTCACGTGGCGATCGGAACGGACATCGTCCATTTGCATCCCGCGTGCGATCCGGCCGCCGTCGGAAAGGGATCCCATCTGGACTTCCGCCTCTTCGCCGGACAGGTGGCCCGGCTCGGGGGCGGGGGAGTGTATCTCAACGTCGGCTCCGCCGTGCTCTTGCCGGAAGTCTTTCTCAAGGCCGTTTCCGTGGCTCGCAACCTGGGCCATGCGCTTCGCGGATTCTCGACAGCCAACCTCGACTTCATCCAGCACTATCGGCCCACGGTCAACGTCGTGGAACGGCCGACTCGCGGCGTGGGCCGCGGCTACGCTTTCACCGGTCATCACGAGCTGCTCGTTCCGCTTCTCGCGGCCGCGCTCGTCGATTCCGACTGATTCCTCGTTTGATCCAGAAGGTCGATGTAGGCCTCCGCAATCAGGCATTCCCTCGAGATTGCGAGACGTATCGGTTCCACGCGTTCTCGATGCGGAAATGACGCGGGTCTTCGTTGCTCTTGCTCGGCGCTGATCTTGTATGACATACTCCACCACATCAAGCGACAACGAGGGTGTGAGGATCGCCTGGCGTGCCCGCGACTCGACGCCCTGACGTCGCGCCACATCGAGGAGCGCTCTCATGGTGCGAAATCCTTCCTCGTCTGCCGGGTCGAAAATCGAGCGCATCGTCTTCTTTGGAACCGATCCTTTCGCGATCGCTTCCTTCGAAGCGCTCGTCGCGTCGGGATACAAGATTCTGGCTCTCGTCACCGAGCCGCAACGAAACCGCGGTCGTGGACCCGACTCCATCGCCGGCGCCTGGCGCCTGCCAATTCTCGAGCCTGACGACCTGACAGGGCGCGATGTCGAAGAGAAGCTGAGGACGTTCGATCCTGATATCCAGGTCGTCGTGGGTTTTGTTCGATCCCTGCCGAAGGCGCTGATCAGTCTTGCCCCGCATGGCGCTCTCAAGGTCCACCCTTCGCTTCTGCCGCGGCACCGCGGCGCTTTCCCGGTTCCTTCCGCGATTCTGAGCGGAGACAAGGAGACAGGCGTCACGTCGTTTCTGTTGACCGAGAAGCCGGACGCCGGTCCCATTTTGTTGTCGAAATCGACGCCTATCGGAACCGACGAAACGGCGGGCGACCTCAACGCGCGACTGGCGCGTTTGGCCGCGGAGCTTCTCGTCGACACCATACGCGGGCTGGAGGAGGGCGCGCTGCAGCCGAGGTCGCAAGAGGAGTCGCGTGCGTCCGATTCGCCGGAGATCGGGACGGGGCCGGCGGCCATCGACTGGAAACAGGCGGCGGAGACGCTGTCCCGCCAGATCCGCGCTTACCATCCCTCGCCGGGAGTGACGGCGATATATGAAGGACAAGAGCTTCGCCTTGTGCGCGCCGCTCCCGCGCCCTCAGGGACCGGCGTCCCTGGAACGATTCTCCAGACCGGTTTCGACGGCATTCTCGTTGCCTGCGGCGGCAAGACGCGTCTTCGGATCACGCAACTCCAACCCGAAGGACAACGACCGATGTCGCCCTCGGCGTTCGTGGCGAAATATCGCGTCAGTACGGGCGCGCGGTTCGAGTGACCGAACCGCCCGGGTCCCGACAGCCTCCCGACCAGGGGCGAATTTCGACGTCGTTGTCGGGCAGGCGTGGTTTCGGCCCGTCGCGCTCGTCAGCGGCCGTTTCCTGATTTATCATTGGTGGAGCGATGCCCGATCCACATGTCCTCGAGGAGATTCAGCAGCACCTGGCCGCTCTCCACAAACGGCGCGGTCTCATTATCAGCGTTCTGGCGGTGGCCCTGCTTTTCACGACGCTGCATAACGAGACTTCAGTGCCGCTCTACGAGGCCAATGCGCAGCTTCTCATCGAGCTGCGCGCTCCGAACATCCTGCCCCACAAAGAGCTGATCGAGCAGCCTCAGGGCGGAAGCGATTACTATCAGACGCACTTCGAGCTTCTTCGGGGCCAGCGGATCGCGGAGCGCGTCGTGGAACGGTTGGGACTGACGCGAAGACCGGAGCTTCTGGGCGGCGCCGGAGCTTCCCTGCTCGATCGCTGGCGCCGGGTTTTCGACGCGGACGCGCGCAAGCGGAGAACGGAAATGTCGATGCCCGAGGCGTCGGCGGCGTTCCGTGAAGCGCTGAGAATCGATCCGATCTCCGGCACGCGTATCGTCAACGTTCGCTTCCGGTCGCCGGATCCTCGCATGGCGGCCGAGGCCGCCAACGGCGTCGCGGAGGCATATATCGAGCAATCGTTCGAGCTGCGCTTCGCCTCGTCGAGTCAGGCGACGGGCTGGCTGGACGAGCGTCTGCGCGAGCAAAAGAAGTTGACCGAGGAAGCCGAGCGCGCCGTTCAGCGGTACCGGGAGCGGGAAGGGCTTGTCAACCTCGCGGAACGTCAGGGGATCATCGAGCAGAAGCTGTTGGCCTTGACGGCGGCGGCGGTCGCCGCACGCACGGAGCTGGTCGAGAAGAAGTCGCTATACGAACAAATGCTTTTGCTGTCGCCGGAGGAGCTGGCCGCCTTCCCGCTCGTGCGCTCGAGCTCCGTGGTCGAGCAGCTTCGCTCTCAGATCGTCGCGCTTCAGGATGAGGAGGCGCATCTCGCCGAAACCCTGGGCGATCGGCACCCGACTTTGGTGAGCCTCAGGGCGCGGATCGAACGCGTCGAGGAGAAGATCTCCAGAGAAACGCGTGAGCTGCTGGGATCGGTGGCGGCGGAGCACAACACGGCGCTTCAAAAGGAGAAGCACCTGCGCGCTAACGTCGAGGAAGCCAAACGCGAGGCGCTGGTTTTCAATAAAAAGGCTCTGCAATGCAACGCCCTGGAACGAGCGGCCGAAGGACATCGCAAGCTGCTTGACGATCTCATGGCGCGCGCCAAGGAGACCGGTCTGGAGTCGGAGCTGAAGACGACCAACTTACGGCTCGTCGAGCGGGCGCGAGTACCGGGAGCGACGATATCTCCGAGGCGCTGGCGTAACTACGGCCTGGCCTTGCTTGTCGGTTTGTTCGCCGCCGTGCTCATCGTTCTGACTCTCGAGCACATCGACAACACCATCAAGACGCCGGAAGACGTCAAGGTCGCTCTCGGAGCGCCGTTTCTCGGCATGATACCGGCCGTTCCCGTGTTGCGCGCGAGCGAAACGGCCGCCGCATTGGTGCTGCTCCAGGAGCCGCTTTCGGCCGCGGCCGAAGCGTATCGTGTACTGCGAACGAACCTCCTTTTCTCGTCGCCCGAGGCAACGGAGCGTATTTTTGTCGTGAGCAGCGCCGGCGCCGGCGACGGCAAGACGACGATCACCGCCAATCTGTCCGCGGCGCTGGCGCAGAACGGCGCCCGCGTTCTCGCTATCGACTCCGATTTGCGACGACCGACGCTGCACCAGCGCTTCGGCCTGAAAAAGGCGCCGGGTCTGTCCGATCTCATCGTGGGCAACTGCCCGCTGGCCGAAGCGCTTCAGAACACGAAAATCAGCGGCTTGCAGTTCATCGGCTGCGGTTACATCCCGCCCAATCCCGCCGAGCTGCTTGGTTCACAGAGCATGAAGGATCTCCTTGTGCTTCTTAGAAAGCGCTTCGACTGGGTGCTTCTTGACACGCCTCCGCTGCTCGGCATGGCCGACGCCTCGGTGCTTGCGCCGTTCGTGGACGGGATGGCGCTCGTCGTGACCGCGGAACGAAGCACGCGGCCCGCCTTGCTGCGCGGCATCGATCAGATCTCCGCCGTCGGAGGCAAGCTTACGGGCGTCATTCTCAACAAAGTGGATCTGGAGCGCAATTCCTACTACTATGGTCGTTACTACGGTGAGTATTTCCGCAGCGAATACACTTCGTCCAGAAACGACTCCACGGTGAAAACCGCGGCCCAGGCGGGCCGTCGCGCCTCGAGGTGAGCGTGCCGGACGAGAGCGTCAAAGAGCGAACGATAGACTCGAACGTGACGCTCCTCCTTGCGGCGGCCGTGGCGGTCTTGACGGCCGGGCTGGTCACGATGAGCCCGCCGACTTCGGCCGCGGCGCCGATCGCCGACGAGACGACGACGACTCCCGAACCGGCGGAGCAGTTGGAGAGCGAGAACGGCGAGTCAACGTCCATCTCTCCCGCGCTTCACTCGCCCGAGCCTCCACGACGTTCGGTTTCGGAGCAGGGCCGGCGCGGCGACCGTGGCCAGAGACGCGACACCGCGATCACCGGGTCGCAGCTCGTCGAACTCGGATTCTTCCAGGACTTCGAGGAGATCAGCCTCGATTCGCTCCTGAATCCCGACGTGCTCGAAACGACGACCTCGCTGGGCATGCTTGGCGAGCAATCGCTCGACGTCGCGCCCGGAGCGATCAGCGTGCTGACGTCGGCCGACATCGCCAATCTCGGCTGCCGCTCACTCGAACAACTGCTCGACCTGCTGCCCGGGTTCGACTTGCTGAGCGACAGCCTGGGGCGCGCGCGTCTGATCGCGCGCGGCATGCCGACCGGAGGAATGGGAGGCGTGTCCGAAAACATCGTCGTGATGATCAACGGCCACCGTTTGAACGAGGCCATAAGCGGCGGCGCGACGTCCCTGAATTTCGGCATTCCGGTGAATCACATCAAGAAGCTCGAAGTGCTTCGCGGCCCGGCGACGCTGCTCTACGGCGGCGGCGCGCTGGCGGCGGTCGTCAACGTCGTCACCGAGGATCCCGGCGAATATACGGGCATCAAGATCGGTTCAGGGCTGGGCTCTTACTGGACCAACCAGCAGAGTCTGAAGCTGGGCAACAGCCTGCGTGAGATCGACGTTTGGGCTTCATTTGCGCTCGGAAGCAGCTCCGGATCCCAGGTGATTATCCCCGCCGACGCTCAGTCGCTTGCGGATCGCCGTGGGATCGCACTTGGCCAAGCGGCCATATCGCACGCGCCTTTTCCTGTGAACGACGACTATTCCACCCTGGACGCCCTTTATCGCATCGCTTATCGGGGTATAAAGATCGACTGGCGCGCGCATCAGCAGCGAACAGGCGGCTATGTCGGGTACGCCAACAGCTTCGGCCGAGACGACAGCCTGTTCAGCAAGCAAATGTCGTTCGACACGACCTATAGCCGCGAGATCGCGAGTCTCGGAAGCTTGCGCAGCCGGCTGAGCCTGACGTTGAACGACCGTCGCGAGCTGTTCGAAGTCATTCCGCCGGGTTTCGAGGGCGTGCGCGACGACGGGCTTCCGTTCCGGATCGACTCGGCCATCTACCTCCAAACGAACCTTCAGTCGAGGCGTTATGCCGCGGAGACGCTGCTCGTTCGCGATGTGTCCGGCCATCGGCTTGTGACCGGCTTGACGCTGGAGAGAGAGGCGACGCACGATCTTGAGGCGCAGAGCAATCTTTCCTTTGCCGACGTTGAACCGCTCGCCGGTCTCGAGCCTATTCCGGGCGCGGTTTTCGAAGCGTCGCGTAACTCATTGGGAGCGTTCATCCAGGATGCCTGGAGTCCGAAACTCGGCTTCGAGCTCACCGGCGGAGTCCGCGTCGACGTCCTGAACGACGCCGGCGCTTTTATGAGCCCGCGCCTCGGCGCGGTTCTGGCGTTGCCGCGCGACTTGACGTTCAAGCTCCTCTACGCGCGCGCCTTTCGACCCCCGACTTTCACCGAGCTCTACTTCAGCCTGCCCGGCTTCACCGCGAATCCCGATTTGCGCGCCGTGACCGCTCAGTCCGTTGAGGGCATTCTGCTCCTTCGTCGTCACAATCTGCGCGCTTCGGCGACGGCCTTCGCGCACCTGGTGCGCGACGCGATTCCCAGTGAGCGGCCCTCTTCGCCGTTCGCGACAACCGCGCTGCGCAACGTGCCGGGATATGACATCCATGGTCTCGAGCTCGAGGGGCGCCTGAGCTCGGGATTGAACACTTTCTTCGCGAGTTACACCCTCCAGCGACCGCATGACGCCGAAACGGGGCTGCGTATCGGCGATCTGCCGACTCATCTTGGAACGCTGGGCGCCATATTGGCGTTCGGCGGGCGTTACACCGTGAGCCCGATCTGGAAACTGCGCTCGCAGCGTCCGCGCGCGCCGGACGATTCGCGTCGTCGCGTCCCCGGCTTCGGCTGGATCGACGTCGCCTTCCGCGCCACCGACATCTACGACACGCTGGAGCTGTCCGCCACGATCCACAACCTGTTCGACCAACCGATCTTCGATCCGGCGCCGCTCGACACCGTCCACGACGACTATCCGCGCCCTGGGCGTCGCTTTTACATCCAAGCGACGTACGAGTTCCAATGATGCCTTCCGCCGCCCAACGACGAAAGGAGCCGTTCATGGCGGCCATGCTCGCGACGTCGCTCTTCGCGCTCATTGGAACGGGAGCCGCGCGTGCTCAGATGGCCGTGGCGGCCGATCGGCAGGTGACGCTCTTGCTGAAAATTCTGACATATGATCGGCAACTTGAAGCCAGGGCGGGCAAGGAGCTGGTGATCGGCATCGTCTCCGTTCCGCGCGATCTCGGCGCCGCCAAAGCGTCGGAGGAGGTCATGGACACGCTTTATGGTTACCGGGAAAAAACCGTCAAGCGGTTGCCGTTACAGTTCCTCGGTCATATATACTCGACCCCCGACAAGCTCGAGTCTTGGATCCGGTCGAAGAAGATCAACGTGCTGTACGTGACGCCCGGAAACGACGGCCACATCGACGAGATCGTGGGAATCTGCCAGCGGCTCAAGATCACGACCACGACCGGCGTGCCGGGATACGTCCAGAAGGGCGTCTCGGTCGGCATCGGCGCCCGCCAGTCGAAACCGCAGATCCTGATCAATCTCGCCTCGTCGCGACGCGAAGGCAGCGAGTTCGACGCCAGCTTGCTGCGTATCGCGACCATCATCAAGTAGAGACGCAGAGCATGAGCGCCGCAAAGACGAGAGAATGAAGACCTTGATACGGATCTTCCGCGACCTGTCGATCAACCGCAAGCTGATGCTGATCGTCGGGTTTTCGTCCGCGAGCGCCTTGCTCGTGGCCTCGGTCACGATTCTTGTTTACGACCACTTGAGTTTCCGCAAAACCATGGAGCACGACCTCCAGGTCGTGGCGCGCGGAATCGGCATCACGATCACGCCCTATCTGGACTTCGAGGATCCCACGGGCGCAAAGACCGTCCTGGACTCTCTCAGCACGCGGCCGAACATCGTCCTGGGACGCGTCTTCGACGCCGCCGGCGAGCCGTTCGCCGAGTACGCACGGGACGCGACAGCGTTGACTGTTGCAGTCGAAGCCCCGCGGGAGTCTGCGAAGCCCTATTTTAAAAGCGGCATGCTGCACCTCCATTACCGAGTCCAGAACAAGGAGGGCAATCGGCTCGGTACGATCTACTTGAGATCGGATCTTGAAGAGGCCGGCAACCGCATGCGGGGTTTCGCCGTCATCGTGCTGCTCGTCATGGCGGCCGCCCTGGCGGGCGGCCTGGCGGTCGCGCGCTCGTTGCAGGCCTCGATCACGCGTCCGCTCATGGAGCTCGTGCAGATCGAGACGCTGGTTTCCGAGCAGAAGGATTACTCCATTCGCGCCAAGAAGGAAAGCGGAGACGAGCTCGGGCTTCTTGTCGACGGTTTCAACGAGATGCTCGTCCAGATCCAGAGCCGCGACGCCGATCTGACGGTCGCCAAGGAGGCCGCCGAGCAGGCCAATCGCACGAAGAGCGCCTTCCTGGCGAACATGAGTCACGAGTTGCGCACTCCGCTCAACGCCATCATCGGTTACAGCGAGATGCTTCAGGAAGAGGCCGAGGACGGCGGACAGGAGGACTTCATTCCCGATCTGCAAAAAATCCATGCCGCCGGCAAGCACCTCCTGGCGCTCATCAACGACATCCTGGATCTCTCCAAGATCGAGGCCGGCAAGATGGAGCTGGTACTCGAGTCTTTCGATCCCCGCGCGCTTATCGGCGACGTCCAGAGCACGATCCTGCCTCTGATCGAGAAGAACCACAACGTCCTCGAGGTGACCTGCCCCGACGATCTGCCGGCGATGTACGCGGACGTGACGCGCGTGCGTCAAGTGCTCTTCAATCTCCTTTCCAACGCCACGAAGTTCACGGAGAATGGAACGATATCGCTCTCCGTCCGCATCGAGCGAGAGGAATCGACCGAGTTCGTTGTTTTCGACGTCAAGGACTCCGGAATCGGCCTGACGCCCGATCAGCTCAGCCGCCTGTTTCAAGCTTTTTCGCAAGCCGACGCCTCGACCTCGCGCAAGTACGGCGGAACCGGATTGGGGCTGGTCATCAGCCGTCGTTTCGCGCAGATGATGGGCGGCGACGTCACGGTCAAGAGCGATTACGGCAAGGGCTCCACATTCACCGTCCGTCTTCCGCGCGAGACGGCGGGCCGCAAGCCGTCGACGCATTCGCCGGCCGAGGCCGCGACGGCCGCGAAAGCCCGGCCCATGGCTGCCGCCGCGGGCGCGGCGCAAGCGGCTGGAGACGTTGTCACGATCCTTGTCATCGACGACGAACAGAACGCACGCGAGCTTCTGGAGCGCGGATTGATCAAGGAGGGTTTCCGGGTCGTCACCGCGACGAACGGCGATGACGGCGTGGCGATCGCGCGACAGATCAAGCCCGATGCCATCACCCTCGACGTTCTCATGCCCGGAATGGACGGCTGGGCGGTTCTCAAAGCGCTCAAGTCGGATCCGAGCACTCTGCCGATCCCCGTCATCATGATCTCCATGGTGGATGACAAGGAAATGGGCTATGCCCTGGGCGCCGCGGATTACATGACCAAGCCCTTCGACCGCGAGCATCTGGTTTCGCTCTTGCGCAAGTACCGCAGGACGGATCGTCGCTCCGTCGTTCTGGTCGTCGATGACGACGTCGTCGTCAGGGAGATGGTCCGGCGCATTCTCGAGCCGGAAGGGTGGTCGATTGACGAGGCTGAGAACGGTCGTGTCGGTCTCGACCGACTCGGCAAGCGGAAGCCCGACATCATCCTGCTCGACTTGATGATGCCGGAGATGGACGGATTCGAGTTCGTGGCTGAGTTGCGCGCCCACGAGAACTGGCTCGAAATACCCATTGTCGTCGTGACGGCCAAGGAGCTGACGTCCGAGGACAAGCTGCGTCTTGACGGGCGCGTCAAGAAGATTTTCCAGAAAGGCCGTTTCACTCGCGAGGAGCTGGCGCGCGAGATCCGCGGTCTGTTGCGCGGCCGGCCGGCCGATTCAGGCGCCGCGGGAACGTAGAGTCGCATGACGGATCGTAAGCGGCGCGCTCACGACGTCACGATCTCCGCCACTCGCGAGTTGCGCCACGATCTGCGCACCCCCATCAATCAGATCATCGGTTACGGCGAGATGCTCGAAGAGGAGGCGCGCGACGCCGGCCTCGATCGTCTCGTTCCGGATTTGCAGAAGATCGGCGCCGCGGCGCGACTCCTGGCCGAACTGATCGACCGCCACGTTCGCGATCCGAAGGAGCCTGGATTTTCGGGAACGACGGAACAAGCGCAGGACGGCGCGGGCGGCGAACCTCCGGTCGAGACGACGATCACGTTAGAAGACGCTCCCGCGCGCTCGATCGACGGCGGCGCGTCATTGCTCGTCGTCGACGACAATGAAATGAACCGCGACATGCTCTCGCGGCGCTTGCGCAAGCGCGGCTACGTCGTGGAAACCGCCGAGGACGGCTATCGCACCCTGGAAATGGTCGCGGAGGACAAGTACGACCTCATCTTGCTCGACATCATGATGCCGGGCATCAGCGGACTCGACGTTCTGAAGACGCTGCGTGAAAAGTATAGCGTCGCCGATCTGCCGATCATCATGGCGACGGCCAAGGATCAGAGCGAAGACACCGTGTTGGCGCTCAATCTGGGAGCCAACGATTACGTCACGAAGCCGCTCGACATGCCCGTCGTTCTGGCGCGCGTCGAGACGCAGCTCTCGCTCAAGCGCGCCATGCAGGAGATTCGCCGTCTGGCCGAAGAGCTGGAGCGTCGCAATCAGTTCATTCGCCGCACCTTCGGCCGCTATCTGAGCGACGACGTCGTGGCGGAGTTGCTCGAGACTCCGGCTGGATTGACTCTCGGCGGCGAGAAACGCGTCCTAACGCTGCTCATGTCCGATCTGCGCGGTTTCACATCCGTCTCCGAGCGTCTGACCCCCGAACAGGTGGTGCGCTTGCTCAATCGGTTTCTAGGCGCTATGACGCGGATCATCGCGGAGCACAAGGGAACCATCGACGAGTTCATCGGCGACGCCATTCTGGCGCTTTTCGGCGCTCCGACGCAACGCGCGGACGACGCCCGCAGAGCGGTGGCCTGCGCCATCGAGATGCAGCAGGCCATGGCGCGGATCAACGAGGAAAATGAGCGCGACGGCCTGCCGTCGCTTCAGATGGGCATCGCGGTCAACACCGGAGAGGTCGTGGTGGGCAACATCGGATCCGAGACGCGCGCCAAGTACGGCGTCGTCGGCAGTCCCGTCAATCTCACGGCGCGTATCGAGTCCTGCACCTTGGGAGGCCAGGTTTTCATCTCACAGTCGTGCCTGGAGGCCGCGGGCGCGGACGTCGAGGTCGGCGCGCGCATGACGATGGACGTCAAGGGAGTCCAGGATCCCATCACGTTCCATGAGTTGCTGGGCGTCACTGGCAGCCATGACATGCGACTTCCTCGACACCGGGAGAATTTCACGGCGATCGCCGAGCCGGCGTCGCTCACATATGCCGTGCTCGAGGGAAAGCACGTCGCCGGCAGCCGTGAAAACGCGCGGCTGGTCCGATTGGCGGAAAACCAGGCCGACATCGCCGCCGAGCGCCCGCCCGCGCCTCTCACGAACCTGCGCATACGGTTTTTCGACCACGAAGGAAACGAGATCCAGGCGGATCTCTATGCCAAGGTGCTTGCCGAAGCGGGCTCTCCCGAGATCTTCCGTATAGGTTTTACGTCGGTGCCGCCCGAGATCGAATCGTTCTTGGACGCTTTGCGATCGAGCGCGGCATCCTGATGCGTCGTGACCGCCGGCGGCGAGTCCGCATTCGGACGCTTCAAGATTCGATGCGGCGCGGCTGTTTGTGAGCGTCAGTGCACGTAGATCCGACCGTACGGCCGGTGCGAAACCGGTTTTAGATGCGTGAACTCCTCACGATCGAACCGGAGGTCCGCGATGCCAAAAACGCGCGCGAACTCCCGGTTGAGCGCCATGAGCCATTCCCATGCGGCGTCATCGATCGGGACGCGTCCGACCTCGCGGCCGAGCTGCCAGTCGAAGACGCTGCCGCGCAAATAGATATCGCCGCCGTGCATGCCGGTCCCGAGAAAATCGCCCGCCAACGGCTCGTCGCGTGAGCGGCCGATCCCGAGGACGACCAGAGTGCCTCCCGCCATGTACTCGCCCGCGTAGTCGCGCACCGTGCCGCCCACCACGACGACCGGCGACAGATCGCCGTAGGCCTTCATGTGGATGCCGGCGCGATAACCCGCGCGATCACGCACCAAGACGCGGCCTCCGCGCATCGAGTACGCGAGAACGTCGCCGGCGTGACCGTGGACGGCGATCGATCCGGCGCTCATCGTGTTGCCGGCGCCGTCTTGAGCGTTGCCGTGGACGGAAACGCGCGGACCCGTCATGAAGCAAGCCAGGTCGTTGCCGGGGACGCCATGGATCGTGATCGCCGCATCGTTCGTCAATCCGGCTCCGATATAGCGTTGGCCGCAGACGTTTCGGAGAACGATCTCCGGGACGTCCTTCTCCAACGCGGCCCGGACGCGTTCATTGAGCACGCGGTGATCGAGTCCGCGGGCGTCGATTTCGACGGTGTTGCTCTCTCGGACGCTCATACCGCAACCGCCTCTCCGCTCACGACGCGCCGCCGGTACCCTTCGGGCAAGGTGATCAGGCCCAAACGCCCGCTCAAGAGCAGGTGCTTGAAGCTTGTGACGTCGATCTTCTCGCGGATCAGTCCCGTGAAGATCCCGACCCGATCGATGTCGCCGACGAACAGCGCGCCCACGATTCGGCCGTCGCGCAACACGACGCGCTTGTACGTTCGGGCCGTCTGGTCCTCGGTCGTCAGGACCTCGAAGTCGCCGCCCTCGGCGGTCGCGAGCCCGATCGAGATCGTCGACAACCCGCAGACATCGACGGCGTTCTGCGCGAATGCATCGTTGAACGTCGCCTGACCGCCCGCCATGTTCGTTCCCGCCACCGCGCCCTGTCTGTAGGCGTGGGGAAAGATCGGAATCGGGCGCGACGCCCCGCTCAGGGAATCGATTCCCTGAGCCACGTCGCCTGCCGCATAGATCCCGGGGACAGACGTTTCGGAGCGCGCATCGACGAGAACTCCATGATCGACGCGTATCGCCGTTCCATGGACGATGCTCGCGTCCGGCGCGACGCCGGCGGCCATGACAACCAGGTCGCATGACGATTCACGGCCATTGTGGAACGTCACTCCGGATACGACGCCGTCAGCCACGACGATACGCTCGATGATGGTCCCGCACTCGAGGTCGACGCCGGCGTCTCGTAGAGCCGTCGCGGCCATGGAAGAGGCGTGGCGATCCAACCCCAGCGGGAGAACGCGGTCTTCCCGCTCGACTATAAGCACCCGCGCTCCCCGGGCGCGCAGAGCCTCGGCCGCCTTGATCCCGATGAGGCCGCCGCCGACGACGACGGCGTGCTGCGCGTTGCGCTTTTCGATCCAGGCCGTCAGGCGATCGGCGTCGTCCCAGGTGGCAAAGGTGAAGACGCCGGATGCGTCGCGTCCCTCTATGGGCGGAACAACGGGCGCGCCGCCGGTTGCGATCAACAGGGTTTCGAAGCGGAGCTCTTCGGCCGTGGCGTCGTTTCGTTCCGATCCATCGGCGGAGACGGGCGTGACTCTCACCGTGCGGAGGCGCGGATCGACGCGTAGCGCGCGGACGCCGAGACGCGCGTCAACCTGATGGCGCGCATAGAAGTCGCGCGGGCGATAGTCCATGCGCGACTCGTCGATTTCTCCGGCCAGCAGATATGAGATCAACGGGCGCGAGTAGACGTGCCGCGGCTCGCGGCCGATCAGCACGATCGCGCCGTCCGCGTCGATCTTGCGGATGGCCTCAATCGCGCCGACGGCGGCGGTCGAGTTGCCCAGGATCAGGTATCTGATGTCAGCGTTCTTCATAGACCAGGGCCTCGTTGGGGCAATGCATGACGCATACCGGCGTATCCTCTCCCATGCAGAGATCGCACTTGGAGGCCACCTGCCGCGAGCGGCCGCGTTCAACAGCGCCCGCCGGGCAGACCATGATGCAAGACCAGCAGCCCACGCAGCGCTCGGTGTCGCAGATGACAGCGCCGGTGGTTGGATCGCGATGCATGGCCCCGGTGATGCAGGCCTCGATGCAACGGGCGTCTTCGCAATGGCGGCACTGGAGCGCGAACGACACTCGTCCCGACTCCTCCACCCGGCACGCGGGAGCGGCCGTGTCCTGCTCGCGCCTGAAGGCCTTGATAATCCGCTTCGACTTCGAGTGCTTGACCAGGCAGTGGATCTCGCACAACCGGCAACCGAGGCAGTACTCTTCCCGAGCGAAGATTCTCTTCATGCCCCTACCCCCGCGTGCTTGATGCCGAGCGCCTGAAGCTCGCCGCTCGTCAGCCCCAAGCCACGCAAGTGCTCGCGGTTGCCGCGCAGGCTTTCGATGGCGTTGATGCCCATTCCGCCGAGCATCTCCTTGATCTCGTGCGACCAACCTCGGAGCAGATTCGTCAATCGTCTGATCGCGACGTCCGGATTGAGCCGCTTGGTCAGGACCGGATCCTGCGTGGCGATGCCCCAGTTGCATCGGCCGGTGTGGCACTTCTGGCACAGATGGCATCCCATCGCGACCAGCGCCGCCGTGGCGACATAGACGGCGTCCGCGCCGATGGCGACGGCCTTCACGATGTCGGCGCTTGATCGAAAACCGCCGGCGACGATGATGGAGGCGTGGTTGCGAATCCCTTCTTCGCGCAGACGCGTGTCCACCGCCGCCAGGGCCAGCTCTATGGGAATGCCCACGTGGTCGCGGATCGCCTGCGGTGCCGCGCCCGTGCCGCCGCGGAATCCGTCGATGACGACTCCGTCCGCGCCGGCGTGGACGCATCCGGAGGCGATGGCCGCGACGTTGTGTACGGCCGCGATCTTGACGAAGACCGGCTTTTCGTATCGCGTGGACTCCTTGATGGCAAAAACGAGTTGTTTGAGGTCCTCGATCGAATAGATGTCGTGATGCGGCGCGGGCGAAAGCGCGTCCGTCCCTTCCGGAATCATGCGCGTCAGCGAGACCTCCGCGTCGACTTTCTCGCCCGGCAGATGTCCGCCGATGCCGGGCTTGGCGCCCTGGCCGATCTTGATCTCGACCGCCGCGCCGCGGTTCAGATAATCCGCGTCCACGCCGAAGCGACCCGAGGCGACCTGGACGATCATGTTATCGGCGTAAGGATGAATGCTGCGATGCAGCCCGCCCTCGCCCGTGTTGGCGTAAGTTCCCGCCGCGCGCGCCGCGCGCGCCAGGGCGATCGAGGCGTTCAGGCTGATCGATCCATACGACATGGCCGAGAACATCACCGGGATGTCGAGCTTGAGCTGCGGTCCCAGCCGTGTCTTGAGACGCACGCCGCCGCCCGGACGCGGCTCGATCTCGACGCGATCCGGCGTGCGTCCGAGGTGTGTCGTCAGCTCCATCGGTTCGCGCAGAGGATCGATGGAGGGATTCGTCACCTGCGCGGCGTTCAGAAGCATTCGATCCCAGTAGATCGGAAAGGGCTGGTCGTTGCCCATCGCCGCCAAGAGCACGCCGCCGCCCTCGGCCTGCTTGTAGACGTTGCGGATGGCGCGCGCCGTCCAGTTCGCGTTGTCCCGGAACTCGAGCGGCGCTCTTTTGACGGCGATGGCGCCCGTGGGGCAAAGCGTGGCGCATCGGTGGCAACCGACGCACGCGTCGCTTTCGGAGAGAATCGTGCCGTCTTCATCGTCGTACGAATGCACGGCATTGGCGCACTGGCGGACGCAAACGCGGCAACCGATGCAGCGCGCCACGTCGCGCTCGACGATGAAATCGGGTTGAGTCAGCCATTTACGCAACCGCTTGCTCCTTGAGCGCGCCGACGATCGGGACGCCGCCTTCCGCGTGCCAGACATGATCAGGAGTCGGGCATACCGTACGAACGGCGGCTTCTTCGCTGGCAATAAAGAAGAGATCGTCGTGTCGTGCTACGACCATCGGACGCAGCTTGGTACGGTCGTTCAAGCCGATCATGCCGCCCCTGTGCCCGACGACGATGCTGAAGGGGCCGTTCAGCAACGCGCCGCCGCACACGATGCGGACGGTGCGCGCCAGCTCGCGCGCCTCTTCGCCCATGCGCTCGATGCGCGACCAGAACGGCGCGGCCATCGCCATGGCCGCGATTTCGAGCGGAAGACTCTGCTGGCGCATCAAAAGGTCGAACAGGTAGGCGATGACCTCGGTGTCGGTGTGGAGCGCGCAATGATAACCGTAGTTTTCGAGATAGCGGCGATTGATGCCGTAAGAGGAGACCTCGCCGTTATGCACGACCGCCCAGTCGAGCAGGCCAAAAGGGTGCGCGCCGCCCCACCAGCCGGTGGTATTGGTGGGGAACCGTCCATGGGCCAGCCACGAGTAGGCTTCATATTCGTCCAGCCGAAAGAACCGTCCGATGTCCTCCGGATAGCCCACGCCTTTGAAAACGCCCATGTTTTTCCCGGACGACAAAACAAAGGCGCCTTCGATCTCGCAGTTGATGTGCATGACGATGCGCACGACGATGTCCTCTTCCGTGAGGCCGTAGTAACGCTCACGCGCCTTCGGTCGCAGATCGATGAAATAGCGTTGCAGGATCGGGCGCGGGCCGATGACCTCCAGAGCGCGCGTCGGGATGGCCTCGTCCTGGACGATGACGCAATGTCTTTCGACGTAGGCGCGGGTCGCCTCTTCGGCGCCCGGATGATCGAACATGATATGAAAGGCGTACTGATCCGAACGGTCCGGGTAGATTCCGTAAGCGGCGAATCCTCCGCCCAGGCCGTTGGAGCGCTCGTGCATGGCGCCGATGGCGCGGATGGCGATGTCGCCCGGAAATCGACGACCCGCCTCGGACATGACGCCCACGATCGCGCAGCCGGACATGTCTTTTTCACCGCGCCGCACGTATGCCGCCTTGGTGGTTTCGGGTGTCATATGCTCTTACTGCAACCTTGGTTCAGCGAATGAACAGAATCTCCTGATATGTCGGCAGCGGCCAGAGGTCGTCGGCCACGATCCCTTCGAGCCGGTCGGCGATTTCGCGCACGAGCGTCATCGACGGGATGATCGAATCCCGGCAGCGCTTGGCGCGCTCGATGGGCGATCCGTTTCCCTTGCTGTCGACGGCAAGCTCCAGATCGGCGACGGCTTTTTCGAGCGCCGAGACCAGACCCGTCATCCGGTCGAGCGACGACAGATCCGCTTCGCGCCCGGCCTGTTTCATGGCGGCGGCCGTCGAGGCCAACTCGCCCTGGTAACGGTAGGCGGCCGGCAGGACGATCGAGCGTGCGATGTCATGGCACAGACGCGCTTCGGTATTGATGTCCTTCGCGTACCGCTCGACGGCGATTTCGACTCGCGACCGAAACTCGCGCTTGGAAAGCACGCCGTACTTTTCGAACAGAGCCGCGGCGGCCTCATCCCCGGCGATCGCTTCGAGAGCCTCGACTGTGTTGCGGTAGTTCGGCAATCCTCGCCGCGCCGCCTCGGCATGCCATTCGGCCGCGTAGTTGTCGCCGTTGAAGATGACGGCTTTGTGTTCCTTGAAGACGCTTTTCAAAACCTCCTTGACCGCCGCCGCTATCTTCGCGCGATCTCCGCGGGCGGACTTTTCGAGCTTCGTGGCGATATCGTCGAGCGATTCGGCCATGATCGTATTGAGGACCATGAGCGGCGCGGCGATGGACTGGCTCGATCCGACGGCCCGGAACTCGAACTTGTTGCCGGTGAAAGCGAACGGGCTCGTTCTGTTGCGGTCGCCCGCGTCCTTTGGCAGAGGCGGGAGCGTATCGACGCCGATCTCCAGCATGCCCGCCGCTTTCGCGCGGCTGTCGCCGCCGTTCTCGATTCGCTCAAAAATCTCAGTCAGCATGTCGCCCAAAAAGACGGAGACAATCGCCGGCGGAGCCTCGTTCGCGCCGAGGCGATGATCGTTGGCGCTGTAAGCGACGGTCATTCGCAACAGCTTCGCCCAACGATGGACGGCGCGGATCGCCGCCAGGCAGAACACCAGGAATTGCATGTTCTCGTGCGGCGTGTGTCCGGGTTCGAGCAGGTTCATCTTTGTCGTTCCGAGCGACCAGTTGAGGTGTTTGCCCGATCCGTTGATTCCGGCAAACGGCTTCTCGTGGAGCAAACACACGAGCCCGTATTTGGCGGCCGTGCTTCGCAGTATCGTCATGACGACATGTTGGTGGTCGGCCGCGACATTGGCGTTCTCGTAGACCGGAGCGATCTCGTACTGACTCGGCGCGACCTCGTTGTGCCGGGTTTTCACCGGCACGCCGAGTTTGTAGAGCTGGCGGTCGACGTCATGCATGTAGGCCAGGACGCGCTCGGGGATCGTGCCGAAGTACTGATCCTCGAACTCCTGTCCCTTGGCGGGCCGCTCTCCGAAGAGCGTGCGGCCGCAGATCGTCAGATCGAGCCGAGCGAAGTAGAAATTGCGGTCGATCAAGAAATACTCCTGCTCCGGCCCCGCCGTCGCGTAGACGTATTCGCTCTCGTCCTCGCCGAAGAGCTTTAGCAGCCTTTGGGCCTGACGGTTGAGCGCCTGCATCGAGCGCAGGAGCGGCGTTTTGTTGTCAAGCGACTCGCCGGTCCAGGCGCAGAAAGCCGTCGGGATGCACAGGGTCGTTCCGTTGGGATTTTCCATGAGGTAGGCGGGGCTTGTCACGTCCCAGGCCGTGTATCCGCGCGCCTCGAACGTGGCGCGGAGCCCGCCCGAGGGAAAGCTCGACGCGTCAGGCTCGCCCTGGATGAGCTGTCTGCCGGTGAACTCGGCGATCGCGCCGCCGTTGCCGTCCGGCGCGAGGAAGCTGTCGTGCTTCTCGGCCGTCAGGCCGGTCAATGGATAAAAGACGTGAGCGTAATGCGTCGCCCCTTTCTCGATGGCCCAGTCCTTCATCGCAGTGGCCACGACGTCGGCCGCGCCCGGATCCAGACGACGACCGTTGCGGATCGTCTGCTGAAGAGCCTGATAGACCGATTTTGGCAGACGGTCGCGCATGACCGCGTCGCCGAAGGTGTTCGATCCGAAGATCTCCTTGGCCGGCGTTTCGAGAAAGCTGAGAGGTTTCTCGATCGACCGACAAGAAGTCACCGCAAAGATCGCGGCTTGGCGTACAGTTGTCGAACTCATACGAATGCTCCTCCTCGTGAATAACGCGAACTGATATTGCAGATGGCGTGCCACTCTTCTAGAAGATCGTACGCACGGCTAATCTCTTGATACCTAACGAATTGGAGATGGAGTGCGGTTTGAGGCTTCGGCCTTGATGGACCGTGAGTGGGCAAGTGGATGGCCCATGGAATACAGTCGAGCCAAGTCCGTATTGAGTTGAGTTAGATGGATTGGACGATGTGTTCGACGACCTTCTTCAGCACTGACAAGTATTCGCCGTCGACGTCACCCGATGCGCAAGGGCGTCAACTAACGACCGATCGCCTGACGGCGGCGGATTGACGCCTGGACGAAAGCCTTGAAGAGCGGGTGAGGCGCTGCAGGTCGCGACTGGAACTCGATGTGGGCTTGCGATGCGACGAACCATGGATGGTTTTCAAGCTCGAGCATCTCCACGAGATCGCCATCCGGCGACAAGCCGGAAAAGCGGACGCCGGCTTGCTCGAACGCCGCGCGGAAGGCGTTGTTGATCTCGTAACGGTGGCGGTGGCGCTCCCGCGTTTCCTCGGCGCCGCCGTACGCTTCACGGACGCGGGTATTCGGGGAAAGGCGGCACGGAAAGGCGCCTAGACGCATTGTGCCGCCCATGCGCGTGACGCGCTTCTGACTGTCGAGAAGCGCGATCACGGGATGACGCGTGTCGGGATCGAACTCCATCGAATTGGCGCCCGCCAGGCCGAGGACGTTGCGCGCGATCTCGATCACAGCGATCTGTATGCCGAGACAGATGCCGAGATACGGGATGTTTTGTTCGCGGGCGAATCGCGCGGCGGCGATCTTGCCTTCGACGCCGCGCGTGCCGAAACCGCCGGGAATCAGAATGCCGTCGACGCCGCTCAGCCGTTCCGGTCCGTCCTGCTCGATCGACTCGGCTTCAATACGCTCGACGTTTACATGCGTGCCGGTCTCGCCTCCGGGCACCTCCGCGCCCGCGTGATGCAGCGCTTCGTAGACCGATTTATATGCGTCCTGGAGCTTGATGTACTTTCCGACCACGGCGATTCCGACCTCGCCCGAAGACCGGCGGATTCTTCCGAGCATCGCGCGCCAGTCGGCCATCTCCGGAGGACGAAGCGGCAAGCCGAGAAAGTCGGCGACAACCTCGTGGAAGCCTTGCTGGATCAGAACCTCTGGGATCTCATAAATGCTTCTGTCGACGTCCTTCTCCTCGATGACCGCGCGATCCTCGACGTTGCAGAAGAGGGCGATCTTGCGGCGCAGGTCCTCGGTCAAGGGCTGCTCGGCGCGGCAGATGAGGATGTCGGGCTGGATGCCGATCTCGCGGAGCAAGCTCACGGACTGCTGCGTGGGTTTGGTCTTCAACTCGCCGGCCGCGCGGAGGTAAGGCACAAGCGTCAGATGGACGTAGAGAACCCGGCTGCGCCCCTCGTCATGGCGCATCTGGCGGATGGCCTCGATAAACGGCAGGCCTTCAATGTCGCCGACCGTGCCGCCGATCTCGGTGATGACGACATCGACCTCGGGATCGGCCAAGCGGCGGATGCATGACTTGATTTCGTCCGTGATATGAGGAACGACCTGAACCGTGCCGCCCAGGAAATCGCCGCGCCGCTCTTTTTCGACGACCGACATATAGATTTGGCCTGTCGTGTAATTCGAGGCGCGTGAAGCGGGCACGCCCGTGAAGCGCTCGTAGTGTCCCAGATCGAGATCGGTCTCGGCGCCGTCGTCCGTCACGTAAACTTCTCCATGCTGGAATGGATTCATCGTGCCGGGATCGACGTTGATGTAGGGATCGAGCTTCTGGAGACGGACGCGAAGCCCGCCGCGGCGCAGGATCATGCCGATGGCGCCCGCCGTGAGACCCTTGCCGAGAGAAGAGACCACGCCGCCCGTCACGAAAATATATTTCGTTTTTCCCATGATTCCTCCACCGACTCCGCGTTCCGAAGGAATGCGCGGTAACTGAGCATCAACCATTGTCACCTGTTTTCGAAGACGCTTGGCTTCTCCGATAAATCTCGGCGTGTTGTTGGGGTGTGTTCGCCGACAACCAGATGCCGCCGGGAACGGCGGCGGATTCGATCACACGGAGGACGGAAGCCCAAGGCGCGGCGTCCGGCAGTAAGTCGGCAAGGCGATTCGGAGTTGCTTCAAGGCCGCGCGTATTGATATGGTTGCCCGAACGATCCGGAAACACCGCGACGTAGAGGATCTCGAGCTCCACGAGGTCGTTGAAAAAGTGCGTCCCCAACGAGACGTCGGGCACGAGATCCTCGCGCATGACGACGATTTCGCACAGCGCTCCCGCGGCGTCGATTTCGCCGAAAGACACCGGAACGCCGAGCGACGGCGTCGTCGTGCCCCATCGTCCCGGACCGACGAGGACCAGAATGCCGTCGGGGTCGTTCCGGGAACGGGGAAGACGCGCCAGACGGCCGACGAGGCGGGCCACTGAGTAGCGGTCGGCCGTGGCGAGGCGAGAGTATGCCTCGGGGACGACGTATACGAGCCGATCGACGGGCACGATGCGGCTATGACCGATGACCGCGCCGTGCGCTCTCAGGAGCACGTCCTCGACATCGACTTTCTCCTCCGGCTTGACCGACGTCCCGCCCTTCTTGATTTGAAGCGGCCGGCACTGAAGCAGATTGATCTTGCATGCCTTCTCATCATCGAAATTCACGGCGTACTCGACGTCGACAGACGCGCCGTATGCCTTCTCCAGCATCTCGAGCATCTCGCGCATGTGGGAGACGAACGGCGTATCGTCGATCAGCCCCTCGAACGTGAGCCGCCACGTTTCCTCGCCTTGTCCGCGCCCTGCGTCATTGTGGACGGCGCGAGCTTCACGCGCGGCGAACGTTTCGAGGCGGATTCTCGGCTTCTGGCGGACGACGTCCGCGAAGTCCAGGGAGGCGAGCTGGTTGGCCTCCAGATCGATCGCGTCGACGCGGCGCTGCGCGTACTGGCGCGCGTCCGTCGGGCTCGAATCGGGGCGACGATGCGGCGCGTTCAGGGCGATAATGCGCGTGTAATCGTTGTCCGATCTCTCGACGGCGCGCGTCCCGAGCCCGAAAACCACGCGCGCGACGCCGGCCTCGGGTCGTATGTCCGCGCTCCAGACATACGGATTGTACGACAGCGCCACGCCCGCGGCCTGAGGAAAGAACAGCCGGCCGTGCATGCCGCCGGAGACGCGCTGAACGAGCAGGGCCATCTGTTCGTCGCGTTCGAGAAGGCCGCGATGCGCTCGATATGTGAGGGCGCGTTCGCTCATCGTGCTGGCGTAGATCGCTCGCACGGCCGCCAGGAGGTCGTCAAGCCGTTTCTGGCGGGGACCCTGGTTGGCGCAGAAAACGCTGTCGTACTTGCCGGCGAAGGAGTTGCCGTAGTTGTCTTCGAGCAGGCTGCTCGAACGGACGACGATCGGCGATTGTCCGAAATAGTCGAGCATGTCGACGAACTGCCGCCATACTGACGGAGGGAAACCGCCGGTCAAGAGCTGCCGTCGCGCGGTCTCCGCGCCGTCCAGGAACGTGGCGGGATCTTTCTGCTTCTCGCGGACCCACCACACGCCGTTGCGGACGACGAATGTGTAATAGACGTCCGAGCCGACGTAGAACGAATCGTGGGGCTCGAGCCGATCCGCCCAGGCGGGGTTCTGTCCCTTCAAAACGCTGCGAGCGATCAGCATTCCGGCCGCTTTTCCGCCGACAAGCCCGGTTCCGATCATCCGTTTACGGATCGCGAGAACGTCGCGGAGGCGAAGATGGCGCTCGGCGAGGTCGAGCATGCGCTCATCGCGGGAGACGGCCATTCGTAGCAGTCGGCGCAATAGCTCGGCCGTGTCGCCCGCGCATCGGACGCCGCGCTCGATCTCGTGCAGGGCCTTTTCGGCTTCGGTGAACGCGACGTTCCAGACGCCGAGGCCGCGTCCGGCGGCGTCGAGTCCGGACCAGTCGACGCCGGCCATGATCTCCGCGATCGTGGCGCTTTCGGTGACGGGACGAAAATCGTCGCCGGCCGCGCGCTCGTGCAGGGTATGAATCGTCGGCGAAAAACGATGCTGAACCTTGAGGGGATGAACATGAAGGCGGCCGCGATGTCCGTATACGTCGATGACGACTTGCGCCGTGTCCATGATCGGGCCGCTGGCATCCTTGGCGTGGCGGCCTCGCAGCAGTCCGAAATAGGCGATCGCCTTGACGTCGTAAATGTACGGGCAGGTCAGCATGAAGAAATTGCCGAGCATCTGATCGCTATACCAGTCGACCGCGAGATCGGAGAGCGAATCGAAGACGTAGTGCGCGCCCGCTCCGGAGCGTTCGATTGCATGGTGAATCTCGGCGATGAATGCCTCGAATCCGTTCTCGGGGAAGAGCGAACGGACCTCGACGGCCGGATCGGTGGCGGCGAGAGGAGCGTGGCGCGCGAAACGAAAGTAGACGATCTTTTTTCCAAGCACGGAAGCCGCGGCGACGAACGGTTTGACGAACGAATCGTAGTCCTCGATCGATTCGACCTGCCAGACGAGGTTGTCGCCCGGAATGAGGCCGCGAAGAACGCGGTCCAGTCCGGCCAGGCCGGTGCTGAGCTGCGCGTCGACGTGCATGGCGGAGATCAGAAGTCGATCGCCGCGTTGGCGCCAGCGTACAGGCGCGATTCCTGCCTGGGCGGCACGTTGCGATCGAAGCCGTTCGTGTTGCCCAATCTCGCGGCGATGCAGAGCCCGGGCGTTGGTCGGAATCTCACTCCGCTAGCCAGCACGCCCTGTCCGTCCAGCGCTGCGGCCTGTGTCCCAGCTTGCCGCGTGAGCGCGTGCTCGCCGGCCGAGACCGCGGGCGGGCGCTTCTCCTCATGAGTGGCATGCGCGGGCGAGAGCGCCGTCACGAGGATGCCGACTCGAACCATCCATTCCAGGCGTTTCATACGCTTCCCCCTTCTCCCTGTAACTGATGTTTCATCAACGGAGTGTCAGCGCTCCGACCGGAGGCCCGAGACGAGGATGTTGTAGGCCGCCTCGCCGTGCAGCGCGAGATCCAGCCCCGTGACCTCCTCCTCCTCGGTGACCCGGAGCGATGTGAAAAGGCTGATCGTCTTGAGAATCACGAACGTGCCGGCGATCGCGAGCGCCCAGCCGGACAGAACGCCCACGAATTGAATCCAGAGCTGCGCGGGATTGCCGTAGAAAAGCCCGTCGCGGCCGGCGGGATTGACGGCGGTGGTCGCGAACAGGCCCGTCGCCAGAGCGCCCCAGGTTCCGCCCAGACCGTGCACGCCGAAGACGTCAAGCGAGTCGTCGTAACCGAAGCGACGCTTCACTACGTTCACGCCCAGGTAGCAAAAGGCGGCGCAGCCCACGCCGATCGCCGCGGCCGCGGGCACCTCCACATAGCCGGCCGCGGGAGTTATGGCGACAAGCCCGGCGACGGCGCCGGTGACAGCTCCTAGAACCGTCGGCTTGCGGCGATGTGCCCATTCGATGAGCGCCCAGGTGAGACCGGTCACTGCCGCGGCAGTGTTGGTGTTGACGAAGGCCTGCGCCGCGAGCCCGTTCGCCGCCAGCGCGCTGCCGGCGTTGAAGCCGAACCAGCCGAACCACAAGAGCGAGCCGCCCAAGAGCGTGAACGTCAAGCTATGCGGAGGGAAGCTGCGCTTGGGATAACCCAAACGCCGGCCGACCAGGATCGCAGCGACAAGCGCCGATACGCCGGAGCTGACGTGAACGACCGTGCCGCCTGCGAAGTCGAGCGCCCCCAACCGCCCGAGCCACCCGCCGCCCCACACCCAGTGGCAGAGCGGGTCGTAGACGACGGTGGCCCACAGCAGGCTGAAGACCGCGAAGACGGAGAACTTCATGCGCTCGGCGAAGGCGCCCGTGATGAGGGCGGGCGTGATGACCGCGAACATCCCCTGATAGATCGCGAACGCCAGGTGTGGAACGGCCGGCGCGAGAGGAGCGGCCCTCTGATCGACGCCCATGAAGAAGAAGTGCCCGAGGCGGCCGATAAGGCCGCCGGCGTCAAACGACAGGCTGTATCCGACGACGACCCACTGCACGCTTATCAGGCACAGCAGAAAGAAGCTGTGCATGAGGGTTGAAAGCATGTTGCGCTGGCTGACGAGGCCGCCATAAAAGAGAGCCAGGCCCGGAGCCGTCATCAGCATGACCAACGCGGCGGACGCCAGGATCCAGGCCGTGTCCCCGGCGTTGCTCGCCGAAACCGTCTCCTGGGCATGCGCGCTGGCGCCGCAAATCATGAGCCCGGCCGCCGCCAACGCGCCTTTCGTCAAACTCGTGCGCATCGTTTTTCCTCCCTGAAAACATTCAAAGCTCATAAGGCGCCCTGACCGCGCTCGCCCGTGCGGATTCTCACGACGTCATCGAGCGGCCTCACGAAGATCTTGCCGTCGCCGAAGTGGCCCGTCTGCGCGGTTCGGACGATGGCATCGATGGCGCCCTCGACAAGCTCGTCGGGAAGCGCCACCTCGATCTTTACCTTCGGGACGAACTCCACTGTGTACTCACGACCGCGGTAGGTCTCGGTGTGCCCCTTCTGCCGTCCGAAGCCCTTCACTTCGGTCACCGTCATGCCCGCGATTCCCACCTCCTGGAGCGCCTCTTTCACGGCCTCCAGCAGGTGCGGACGGATCACGCATGTCACTTCTTTCATCGTGCTTTCCCCTTGAAACCGGCGCCGCCCCGAGCGCTTCGAGCAGCGCTTCCTCGGCGGCGCGCATCTGAAGCCGACCCAGCTTGCGACCTTCTTCGTCCGTCACATAGAAGACTTCGAGGGCGTGGCTTTTCTCGTAGCCGATCTTGGCGAAGTTGATGTTGAACCCCAGCGCGGTCAGCGTGCCGGCGATGCGATAGGCCAGCCCCGGCTCGTCCTCGGCGCGCACTTCGATCACGGTGCTATGCGCGGAAGCATCGCCCTCGAAGGACACGGCGGGCTCCAGCGCACGACGCCGTGCGCGACGAGGCGGCCGCCGCCTCCGCCAGATCGCAAAGGCCGCGGCCACGTCGAGGCGGCCTTCGATGGCCGCCCGAACGTCGTTTTCGATTCTTGCGCGGCCGCGCTCGTCAAGCATAGGCGTTTGCGGGAGCTCGCGCAGCCTGAAGGTGTCAAGCGCCACCCCGTCTTCTCGCGTCGCGACATCCACGCTTAGAATGTCCAGGTCGTTCAAGCTCAGCGCCCCGGTCAGTCGCGCCAGGACGCCCTGCCCATCCCGCGTCGCGACCATGAGCTCCGTCAAGCGGCGCTCAAGCGAGCGCCACTCCAGAGCGACTGGAGTCCATGCCAGCCGGCGCGTCAGCCTGAGATGAACGGAGACGCGCTCGCTTGCCGTGGCGCGCAGGTATCTGTCGGGAAGGAGCGCCAGATGGCGCTCGATTTCACTGTGTGGGAACTCGGACTCCAGCGTTCGGACGATGTCCGCCTTTGCTATCCGGCGCCAGTCGTTGTCTCGGAGAATGGGGCTCTTGCCGCTGAGATGCGTGCGCGCGTGGCTGTAAAGCTCCCACAGGAGCGCCGCCTTCCATTCGTTGAAGACGCCCGGCGCGACCGCGCTCAGATCGGCATACGTCAGGAGCAGCAGCATGTTGAGGCGCTCAAGACTGCCGACTGTCGCGGCGAAATGCGCCGTCAGGCTCTCCTCCGTCAAGTCTCGCCGCTGGGACAGCCGCGCCATCGCCAGGTGATGCCGCACCAGGAAGGCCACGTGCTCGCCGTCTTTCTTGGGAATTCGCAATCGCTCGCATACTTTGACGGCCAGGCGTGCGCCCCGCGCAGCGTGGCCCCCGCCGCGTCCCTTGCCGACGTCGTGCAGAAGCGTTCCCAGGTAGAGCGCGTTGCGGCTTTTTAGCTCGTCGAACGCCTTCTTGTAGGGCAGTAGCGTCTTCTCACGGCCGAGCGCCGCGGCGTCCAGCGCCTCGACGGCCTTGAGCGTGTGTTCGTCGACCGTGTAACGGTGGTAGAGATCGTGTTGTGGCAAGAACGTGAGGCGGCCGAACTCGGGCAGCAGACGCCCGAGAAAGCCCGTCTCATGCATGAGCCTGAGCGCTGCGCCGACTCGGCCAGCGCGACTCAGGATCGACCGGAAGAGCACGCTGGTTTCGCGCGCGCCTCGGAATGCGGCATTGACGGCGTCGAGACCCTGTCGGACACCGATCTTGACGTCCCCGGCAAGCGTGAGGCCCGCTTCCTGGGCTGAGTCGAAAGCATGCATGATCCCAAGCGGCCCGCCTGAAAACGCCGTTTCATGCGCGGCGAAACATAACTGTCCGTTCGACGCCTCGAAGGCGCCGAGGCGCGACCGCCGGCGTAATAAGGTCAGCCGGCGCGGGCGGCGCCTTGTCGTTCTCAACAGGAAGGTTTCGCAGAAGCGGTGCAGCTCGCTCGCATGGCGATAGTAGTCGCGCATTAGCGTCTCCGATTCCGAGCGCCGCGCGCGGCCGATGTAGCCAAGCGCGCGTGCCACGTCCGGCTGCGAATCCTGAGAGAGCAGATCGACCTTGCGACCAGCGGTCAAGTGGATCTGGTTGCGCACGCGCGTTATGAAGTCGTAGGCATGACTGACGCGTTCGTGACTTGCCGCGGATATGTACCCTCGGTCACGGAGGTCGTCGAGCCGGCGGCATCTGCAAATTGTGTGCGCCAGCCACAAGGCGCAGTGGAGGTCTCTCAGGCCGCCGGCGCTCTCCTTGACGTTGGGCTCGAGGAGTCCCACGGTCCCTCCGAAGCGCTCACGGCGCGCCGCGATCTCGTGCTGCAGCTTCGTCAAGAAGGACGGCGTCTCACGTGGATTCGCGAATACGCGCTCATCCAGGAGGCGCAGCAGGCGCGTGAACGTCTCTTGGCCGCCGAAGACCAGCCGCGCCTCGGCCAGCGCCGTACGCGAATGGACGTCGTTGCGAGCGCTCTCGATGCACTCGTCGGTCGAGCGATAGGCATGGCCAATAGTCAAACCGGCGTCCCACAACAGAGACAAGACGCCTTCCACGTATTCCCTGGCCGTCTTGCTGTCGGAGTCGGGACGCAGAAAGAGAATGTCAACGTCCGAGAACGGCGCCAACTCTCTGCGCCCATATCCTCCCAACGCCACCATGGCGTAGGCCGCGCGCAACTCTTTCCGTGCGTCGCGCGCATCGCCTGCAATCCATTCACAGGCGCGCTGGACGACGAGGTCGACCTGGTAGCACCGGCAGGCGGCGATCTCCCGCCCGCCCAGGCCGGCGCCATGCCGCGTCTTCAGGCGGTTGGACTCGATCGCGAGGAATTCGCGCAGCGCATCGATCCTCTCGGCACGGGACAGACTCGCGGCGGGTGTGAGACGCTCGTTGGCATGTTTGAAAGTCTTCGTGTGATCGAGTCGCATGACCAGGCGCACTCTCCGGTGAGATGACCCGCGTCGGGTACGACAAGATACCAAGGCAATACGGATGCCAGCCGTACGCCCCGTCTCGACTGGCGGATCTCGGCGTCTGTGGCACAGGCAGTTAGCGGCGTTTGGCTGTGTTTTTCAGTCTGGGCTTTTCGCTTGCGTCCTGGTCACTGAGGTGGCCATTGGCCACGTCTTGGCCCAGGCGTGGAAGGCGGGCTTGGCTATTTAACGCCGAGCTCGCGCATCTTCTTGCGCAACGTCATGCGGCTGATGTTGAGCTGCACGGCCAGCTCGCGCTGACTCAGGCCGGAATCGACGCCGCGCCGAATGATCGTTTCTTCGACCGCATTCAGCAGGGTTTCGCGAAGCGCGGCGAGATCGCCTGATCGGCGGCAGTAGTTGGCGATCGTCCTACGGACGTCGTTCTCGTCCGCCGCGGCTTCCGCGCGGCGATGCGCGCGTTCACGGCGGTGATGGAGGATCTCGGACGGCAAAGTGCTCGGCAAAAGCGTCTCGGCCGGGCTCAGTATCACTGCCCGCTCGATGCAGTTCTCCAACTCGCGCACGTTGCCCGGCCAGGGATACTCGATCAGCAGATCGAGCACTTCCTGTGAGAGATGCGTCACCGCCTTTTCATTCTCGCGGCTGAAGACTCCAAGGAAATGATGCACGAGGGGCGGGACGTCCTCGCGGCGCTCGCGCAACGGGGGCAGGACGATGGGGATGACGTTCAGACGATAGTAGAGGTCTTCACGGAAACGGCCTTGTCGCACCTCTTCGCGCAGGATTTTGTTTGTCGCGGCGACGATACGCACGTCCACGCGCACGGTATGATTGCTGCCCAGAGGCTCGAAGGTCCCGTCCTGCAACACGCGCAGCAGCCTGACCTGCAGGTAAGGACTCATCTCGGCCACTTCGTCAAGGAACAACGTTCCGCGCGTGGCCGCCTCGAAGCGGCCCTTGCGGCTCTGCAAAGCGCCCGTGAAGGCGCCTTTGACGTGGCCGAAAAGCTCGGACTCGAGCAGCGTGTCGGGCAATGCTCCGCAATTGACTTTGATGAAGGGGCCTTCCGCGCGGCCGCTCCGGTAGTGGATGACGTTGGCGATCATTTCCTTGCCGGTGCCCGTCTCGCCCGTGACGAGGATGGCGGCGCGCGACTTGGCCGCGGTCGCGGCTACCGCCAGAGCGCCGCGGATGGCGTCGCTCTGGCCGACGAAGTCGTCGAGCCGGTAGCGCTTGCGCAGCTCGTCGAGCATGCGCTCGTCCCGGACGATCAGCGCGTCCTTGTCCAGCGCCGCGATGCGGTTGATCTTGACCACCTGCGCGATGATGGCGGCGACGGTCTGCAGCAAGCGCAGATCCTGTTCGAGCACAGGCACGGGAGCGAAGGGCCGGTCGGCGCTGAGCGCCCCGACAATCTGATCGTCGCACTTGACCGGCACGCAGATGAAGGCCACGCTCTCGAGATTACCGCCCGCGCGGGCGCGCGTGCGATTCAGGAAACGCGCGTCCTTGGCGATGTCGGCCACGATCTCGGGATTGCCCGTCTCCAGGACGCGCCCCGTCACGCCTTCGCCGACGGCGTACTGGCCGCGGGCGCGCTCGGCCGGCGAGAGTCCGTGGGCCGCGACGATCTTGAGCTTGTCGGCCGCCTTGTCATGAAGAGAGAGGGTTCCGCGCAGCATGCCCAGCTCGGAGGCCAGAACCTGCAATGTGCGCTCGAAGAAGACGGTGGGTTCGAGGGCGCTCGAGAGCGCCTCGCCCATCCTCGTGAGCAGCGACAACTCGCGCCCTTCGCGCGTCTCCGGCACGAGCGCGATTCGATCGCCGACGACGTCGAAGTGGTGGTGTGCGCCGAGGTCGACGGAACGCCGTCCGGACGCCATGCGGACCGCCAGCGTTCGATCGCCGGCGCGCACCGCGGCATCGATGACGACCTGAGTGATGTGGCGAAGCTTGGCCAGGAAGGGCTCGCCATGCGCCTCTTTCTCCAGGATCCAGTAGGCGATCGTACGCAGGTTGTAGAGGCGCGGGCAGAAGTGGCCGAAGAAGCGCAGCACGACGTCCTGGTCGCGCCACAGGTCGAGCATGCCCGTCAGGCTGTCGAAGACGTAGCGTACGTTGGGTCCGATTTTGGCCTCGATGCTCGCCAGCGCTTCTTGAAGCTTGACCGGATCGCCGGGGGTCTCCACCTGGATGGCGGTATCGGGCGCGGATTTGAAGTAATCGAGAAAAACCGCATCGTTGTCGCCCTTGCCGGACGAGAAGCAGTCGATCAGTATGAAGCGGTCGGTCTGCATCAGCGCGGCGTAGCGGCCGACGATCGTCTGGGGCGAGCGATTGAAGCTGACGTAGACGAGGGGCGCGTTCTCTCGCGCACAGCTCGAGATGAAGCCCGCGATGAAGCTGTCCACCGGAGCGCCCGAATCGACCTCCCAGACGACGTTGTCGCCCGCGAGAATTCCGCCGATAAGACGGTCGACCTCGGGAAAGCCGGTGCTCGGTCCCGTGATCTCGCTGTCCGCGTCGTCCATGTCCTTGCCCTTGCGGCCGACTCGTGGAGCGAGTCGGGGTCCACTTCCATGTGTCTCTCGCCGCTCACGTCGCGCCAGCAGTAGTGTAGCCTGAAGATCCTCGGGACTGGCGAGGATCATACGCGCGGCGGCCCGTCGCTCCAGACGGGCGTCTCGTTGAACACCGGCGAGGTCGTGAGTCGTGGCGGGCGATATCGGACTCGAGGCGTGCGCCAGGTCCGGCGTCGCCGGCAGCTCCGTCAGTTTGACGGCGTAAATTGAGTCCTATACCTTGGGCCGG